>CAYNQK010000021.1:0-13501 GCA_964399285.1 uncultured Spirochaetales bacterium
CGGCCCTTCACGATCTGCTCGGAGATTATCTCGGCCGCGTCGGAGGGCTTCACCTCGACGTAGAAGGACTCCTCGGGAAGGACCTTGACGATGGGCCCCTTCTCGCAGAAGCCGAAGCAGCCGGTCTTCACGACCTGGACGCGGTCCTTGACGCCCTGCTTCTCGGCCTCGGCCTGGAGCGCCTTGTAGATCTCGTCTCCGCCGCCCGCCTCGCAGCCGGTGCCGCCGCAGACCAGGATGTAATGCTTGAAAGCCATGCGTTCCCCCTATTTCCGGCCGATGAGGTCGATCGCCGGGCGGTCGATGATCAGGTTATCGAGCAGCTGCCGTCCCACGAGGTGCCGTTCCACGATCTGCGCGGCCACGGAGGCGTCGACCTTGCCGTAGATGACGGTGGGCATGCCCGGGACCGCCACTTCGACCGTCGGCTCCGAGTGGCAGAGGCCCATGCAGCCGGTCTGGCGCAGGAGCACGGAGTCGCCTATCTTCTTCTCCTCGATGGCCTTCACGAAGGCGTCGAGCGCCTCCCTGGCCCCGGCGGCGATCCCGCAGGTGCCCATGCCCACCACCACCTGGATGGACTTGCCGTCCGCGTCGCGCTTGCTCAGCTCGGCCTTCTTGGAATCCCGCAGCTTCCGCAGGTCCTCCAACGTCATCTTCGCCATATGTTCGCTCCTTCAATCGTTCGTTACGTCGTCGTCCTCGAGGGACCGCAGGTAGCGGTCCAATAACGCGAGCTCCGCCGCGGTGCCGAGCCCGCCCAGGGCCTCCGAAAGCTCCGTCTTCCGGAGCTCGTACTCCGCGCCTCCCGCCGCGTTCCGCCGCCTCCGCCTGAGCGTCGTCTCCGACGGTCCGGGGAAGAGCAGCGCCGAGCGCAGGAGGCCGGGCACGTCGCCCACGGGCGGCGCGTCGATGCAGGCCAGGTCGAACCAGGCCTCCACGGTCGTCCCGGCGCCGGGCGCCGAGTCGATCCGCCAGCCGCCGCCCGCCTGTCCGGCCGTCTGCGCCAGGAAGGGAAGCCCGAGCCCCACCCTCCGCCCCGGATGCTTGATCCCGTCCGAATGGAAGGGATCCATGGCCCTGGCCACCTGGTCGGGCGCCATGCCTTTCCCGTCGTCCCGCACGCGGAAGCGGAATTCCGCCTCCGTCTCGACGATATCCGCCTCCACGGCCGCGGCCCCGGATTCCGCCGCGTTCTGGATGATGTCGGCCGCCAGGTCGCAGAGGCTCCAATGCATCACTTGTCCCGGTATTTCGCGATGATCTCCGGGAGCTGGTCCTTGGTCAGTTTTCCGTAGACGTCGTCGCCCACGGTCATCACGGGAGCCAGCCCGCAGCAGCCCACGCAGCGCACGGGATCGATGGAGAACTGGCCATCGGCCGTGACCTCTCCCTCGCCCAGGCCCAGGATGGCCCGCGCCTCGTCGATGAGGTCCTGGCCGCCCTTGAGGTAGCAGGCGGTGCCCAGGCATACGGAGATCTTGTGCTTGCCGGGCTTGGTGGTCTTGAAGAAATGGTAGAAGGTGACCACGCCGTAAACCCGCGCGAGCGGGATCCCGGAGAGGCGCGCGAGCTTTTCCGCGGCCTCGCGCGATATGTAGCCGAAGGTCTGCTGGACCTTGTGCAGCAGCATGATGAGGCTGCCGGGCTTGTCCTTCCAGTGGTCGATGAACGCGTCGAGTTCCGACGGGAACTCGATGTCGCGCGTGAGCGGAGCGCTCGCCGTAGCCATGTATACCCCCCGCGAGAAAGAAAAATGGTACCGTATTCCGGATGGCCGCATTCTATCGAGATCAGTATTTTTAGGCAAGACGCTGTAATTTTATCTATATATTTTTATCTTTATATGGCGCATGGATATCCTGATCACATACCGATGCGTTTTTTCGTCCCTCTCGAGAAGGCAACGCAAGGACGCGGTGAACGATCCGGGGAGTTGCCTCGCATCAATCATTTCCTCCGGGCGCGAGGGCGGAGAGAGCGGCCGCGAGAGCGGACAGGTCGGCTCCGTCCCCCTCTCCCCGGAGGGCCTCGGCCGGCACGGGGAGCTCGAAGGCCCGCCGTCCTACCTGGTCGGGGTGGTGCGCGTCCGAGGACGTGATCAGCGGGTACCGCCCCGTATCGATGCCCGGAGGGATGCGCAGGCACTCGAGCGCGGCCCAGGGCCCCGCGACCACGAAGCCCAGCTGGCTCGTCATGGAGAAGGCGGGACGGTCCACGTGCGCGGGGACGAGGATGCCGCCGCGCGCGAGCACGGGAGCGCCCAGCTCGTCGATCCCCAGGTCCAGGGCGTTCCCCAGGTACTTCCCCGGGCCCTCGAGCAGGACCTCGTCGGCGTCCACCGCCGCCTGGTCTCCGAAGCGCTCAGGATCGTGCGGGACGGGCGGCAGGCGGCCGTAGGCCCATTCCCCGAAATCGAGGGCGGCCTCGAGCCGATCGAAGAGGCAGAGGACGTGGACCTCCTCGCGCGTGTTTGCCTCGAGCCCGAATACCGGGAGGATCCCCCGCTCGCGGCAGGCGGCGGCGAAGGCGGGGCAATTGAGCGCGGAGTTGTGGTCGGTGAGGGCGAGGAGGCCGATGCCGCGCTCGGCCGCCCGGGCCGCGAGGACCCGAGGGGACTGCTCCAGCGTGGCGCAGGGCGAAAGGCAGGAATGGTTGTGCAGGTCGATCAGCATGGCCCGGCGGGACCGCGCGGCTTCCGCGCCTAGGCCCCGCCCAGGAGGGCGTAGAGCCTGCCGGACACGGTGAACTGGTTCTCGGCCGTCCTGAAGACGGCGATGCCCTCCGCCTTCGCGGCCTCCGTCATGTCGTCCGGGACGGGACGGGAATTGCAGACGATGATCGCGGGGAGCCCCGCGAGGGACGCGACCGCCACGGTGTTCTTGTGCGCTTGGATCGTTATCAGCGCCGAGCCCGCGGCCGCGTGCGCGATGACGTCCGAGAGGAGATCGGAGGCGTAGCCCCCGGCCAGCTCGCCGTCAGCGAACTCTCCCTGCACCGTTTCGCAGCCCAATGCCGCGGGAATTCCGCCTACCTTCATGCGTTGCCCCCCTCGCCCGCCGCGGCGGGCCCTATCCGGATCGCCGCGCGGACGACCGTGCCCGCGCCGGCGGAAGACTCGATGGAAAATTCGTCCGATACGCGCTTCACATTCGCCAATCCCATGCCGGCCCCGAAGCCGAGCGATCGTATCCATTCGTTGGCCGTGGACCAGCCCTCCTGCAGCGCGAGGTCCACGTCCGGAATCCCCGGTCCCCCGTCCGCGGCCACGATAGTCACGCTGTCCGGCCTGATGGAGCAGCTGATGGAGCCTCCCGACGAGTGGACCACCTGGTTGATCTCGAGCTCGTAACAGGCCACCGCGATGCGCCGGATCAGCTTCGGATCCAGGTTCAGGCGCTTGAGCGCCTTCTTGATCTCGGTGGAGGCCCGTCCCGCGCCCTCGAAGTCGTAACGCGCGGTGCGGAAAACGAGGTCGCCGCCCGAGGGGGCGCTTCCCGCCTGAGCCTGCTGGCGCTCCATGCGGAGGACCTCCCGGTTGATCTCGACGAGGAGGGCGCGCGTGACGTCCTTGGAAGTGATGATGCCCACGAGCTCCCGCTCCTTGTTGAGGACGGGGAAGCGCCTGAACCGGTACTTATTGAGGTAGGACACGGCGAAGGAAAGCGGCATGTCGTCCTCGAGGACGATGACGTTCCGCGTCATGCGCCGCTCGGCCGGATCGTCGATGTGGCCTTCGTCCACGGCCGTCACGATGTCGTCTATGGAGACGATGCCGAAGAGGCGCCCCTCCTCCGCGATGGGCACGCCCGTGATGTCGTTTTCCCGCATGAGGACGCGGACGCGCCTCAGGCTCTCGTCCCGCCGCGCCGTGACGACTTTCGTCGTCATGACGTCCTTGACCTTGAGCGAGTAGATGAGGTCGAGGATGACTGAGGGGGAGTCGTCAGCGTTGATGGGGATGGCGGAGGCGTCCACGTCAGCCGGGGCTCCCGGCCCGGAGGGCGCGCGCCGCCCCGAGGAGCCCGCCCAGCGCGACGCAGGCCTCGAACATCGGCATGGGCGTGGAGAGGAGGGTGATGTCCTGCTGTATCGCCAGCGCTTTCATCGAAGGCTGGGGGATCTTGTCGTTGACCAGGATGATGCCGCGGGCGCTGATCATGTCCGCGGTGCGCACCGCCTGCTCGGAGGCCAGGGAGGTGAGGATCACCGCGTCGTCGTAATCGGTCACGAGGATGTCGCTCATGAGGTCGCTCGCCACCACGTGGAGAATGGGCTTGCCGGGGAAACCGAAGGAGCGGTGCACGATGTGGGCGTGGAGGCGATCGATGATGTCGATGAAATTCATGGATCTCCGATGCGCGCGGCCGGATGACTGATAGTCGGGAAAACACGGGGCCGACTGCGCAGGGAGAGCCTAGAAAAAAAGGGAGAAAAAATCAAGATATTAAGATCATTTTTTATCGATATTTTTTTATTTTTGAACTGGCCATACCAATAATATTACTCTTATTCAACGGGGAGAAGGGCTCCCGCCCTCCTCCCCCACCCTGGAGCGAACTCTGACCCTAGCAGAGGACTCATTCCAGTCCCCCTTCACCCGGCAGCGATATGACAAGCACTATCCTCGCCCGTTATGATAGCGCGCATGTTCGACCACCTCGGAACGGAGCAGAAGCGCCTCTACGCGGCGCTCCTCCTCAACTTCGTCGCCCTCGGGATTTCCATGACGATCTTCGGGGCAACGGTGCCGCAGATCATCGACGGCTTCGCCTGGGACTATCTCAGCACGGGGATCGTGATGGCGGCGGGCGCCCTCGGGGGCTTCCTCTCCACCCTCGCCTGCGGCATCCTCCTCCGCCGCTTCCCGCCCAAGGCCCTGATGTCGATCGGCTTCGGCCTCATCGCCCTCGGGCTCGCCCTCTTCGGCAAGTTCCCGAGCGCGGCCGTCAACGCGGCCCTCAACTTCGCCATCGGCCTGGGCTCCGGATTCTCGGAGGTGATCACCAACTCCGCCGTGGTCCGCATGGAGCGGCCGGGGGAGAGCCGCCTCATGAACTTCATGCACGCGAGCTTCTGCGTGGGCGCGGCGCTGGGCCCCCTCCTCGTCTGGATCCTCGCCTCGGCGCGCATCCCCTTCGCCCTGGTGTTCACCGGAGCCGGCGCACTCCAGGTCCTGATCATCGCCGTCGTCGCCTTCCAGGCCTTCCCCCGCATGGACGGGAAGGAGTCCGCCGCGGAGACCGCGGGCGCCCAAGTTTCGGGGCGGGCGGCGTGGACGCGGCCCCTCTTCTGGCTCCTCGTCGCGGGCATGTTCCTCTACGTGGGCGTCGAGCTCACCTACAACAGCTGGATCGCGGAGTTCGCGGCGCGGCACCGCGGCTTCGGCTCCGCGACGGCCGCCGCCACGGTATCGGTGTTCTGGATCGGGCTCCTCATCGGGCGCCTCCTCCTCTCCTTCCGCTACCGGGGGAAGCGGCAGGAGCTCATGCTCGTCGCCCTCGCCGCGTCCAGCGTCGTCTTCTACGCGCTCACGGTGCTCTCGCCCGCGGGACGGGGCGCGCTCTCGCCCTGGACCTGGGCCTGCTCCTTCCTCACGGGCCTCTGCTTCTCCGGGGTCTATCCCATCATCATGAGCGTCCTGGGCGCGGAGTCCTCCGGCTCCACGGTGGCGCTCGGCATCTGTTCGTCAGCCGCGGGCGCGGGGACCTTCCTCTTCCCCATGGGCACCGGCGCGCTCGCCACCTCCATCGGCCTCCCCCGCGCCCTCCTCGCCGCGGCGGGCGTGGACGCGGTCCTCGCGGCGGTCGCCGTCCTCGTGGCGCTCGCGCGGCGGACGCGCGGGGACCGGGGCGCCGCGGCGGGCTGAGGCGGCGCGTCTATCCGGCCGCGGCGCGCCGCGCCCCCTTCCCGGGACGCGAGTCGGCATCGAACGCCGGGCCTTCCAAAAACGCGGAAAGTGATGGATACTGGCGGCACCCTCAACGCGTCCAGGAGGAAGCCATGGCCGGAGTCGTAGACGAACTGATTTCCTGCATCGACCGGGGCAAGGTAGACGTGAATTCGCCCTACCCGCCCGACCTCAAGGGCAAGGAGGGGGCGGACGAGATCGCGAGGAAGGCCCTCGCCGCCGGCGAGAAGCCCGAAGCCATTTTCAAGGCCTGCGACGAGGGCATGCGCCTCGTGGGCGATCGCTTCGGCAAAGGCCAGGCCTTCGTCCCCGAGCTCCTCATGGCCGCCAAGGCCATGAAGGCCGTGATGGCCCACCTGAAGCCCTACTTCGCCGCGGGCGCGGTGAAGCCCAAGGGCACCTTCGTCATCGGGACCGTCGCGGGCGACCTCCACGACATCGGCAAGAACCTCGTGGCCATGGTGGTCGAGGGCGGCGGATGGAAGGTCGTGGACCTGGGCGTGGACGTGAAGAGCGCCAAATTCCTGGACGCCGTCCAGGCCAATCCGGGCTGCCTCGTCGGCCTCTCGGCGCTCCTCACCACCACCATGGTCAACATGGAAAGCACCATCAAGGACATCAAGTCCAAGTTCCCCGGGACCAAGGTCATCGTGGGAGGGGCGCCCCTCACCATGGACGCCGCCAAGCGCATGGGCGCGGACGGCTACGGCAAGAATCCCCAGGAGGCCGCGGCGGCTCTGGACGCCCTGGCCGGGGCCTGAGCCCCGCGCCGCTCGTCCGCGGCGCGCGCAGAGAACGCTTGAAATGGCGATCCTAGCCCCCTTCATCGAAATCGAGCTCATATCCGCCGACGTCCTTCCGACGCCCGCTGAGGCCTGCGCCGCCGCGGGATACCCCGAGGGCGGCGCGCCCCCGTATTTCCTCGGCGTAGCGGAAGCCGCCATCGCGGAGGCCGGGACCCTGGCCGCGCCGCGGGCGGGATACGTCCTCGTCGCGGCGCCGCCGCGCTCGGCGGCCGGTCCTCTCTCCCCGTCGCGCCGCGTCGCGCTCGACGGCGCCTCGCTCTCCACGGGCGCGGTCATCGCGGAGGAGCTCGCGGGCGCCGAGGCCGCGGCGGTCTTCCTCTGCGGCCTCGGGAGCGGCCCCGAGGACCGCGTCCGCGCCCTCATGGAGGCGGACGACGGACCCGAGGCCTTCATCATGGACGCGGTCGCCTCGCTCATGGCGGAACGCGCCGCCGAGCGCGTCCACGCCGCCGTCGCCGCGGCAGCGCTCTCGAGCGGATGGGGCGTCACGGAGCGCTATAGCCCGGGCTACTGCGGCTGGCCCGTCTCGGACCAGCGTTCGCTCTTTTCCCTCCTCCCCCCGGGCGCGCTCGGCATCGAGCTCACGGAATCCTCGCTCATGCGGCCCGTGAAGTCCGTGAGCGGGATCATCGGGGCCGGCCCCGGCCTCGCGCGCCGCGGCTACCGATGCGACGTCTGCGGCAGGAAGGATTGCACCTACCGGAACAAGACGCTCGAATCGAAGCATGCCGCGATCGGATCGCGAAATACCGCGATAGGATCGCGAAATACCGCGATCGGATCGCGTAATACCGCGATCAAAGGAGAATCCCGATGACCGACGCCCAGTGGAACCGTCTCGTGAACATCATCGAGGGCAGGGACGCGGAGAAGACTAAGCCGACGGGCTTCGTCATCGACTGCCCATGGCTTCCCAACTGGTACGGGGCCCGGATCCTGGACTACTTCACGAGCCAGGATATCTGGCTCCGGGCGAACCTCAAGGCCGCCGAGGATTTCCCGGACGCCATGTTCCTTCCGGGCTTCTGGTCCGAGTTCGGCATGTGCACCGAGCCATCGGCCTTCGGCGCGCGGTCCTCGTTCCCCCTGGACGACTTCCCGCACGCCCATCGCGTGATCGAGTCCATGGACGACATCGACTCGCTCCCCGCCCCCGACCCGCGGACGGACGGCCTCCTTCCCTTCGTCCTGAACCGGCTCGCCCTCGCCCGGCCCGCCATCGAGGCGGCCGGCCACCGCGTCCGCTTCGCCGTGAGCCGCGGACCGCTCAACATAGCCTCCTACCTCATGGGCTCCACGGAGTTCCTCACGGCCATGATGATGTTCCCGGAAAAGGCCCACGCCCTCATGGAGAAGATCGTCTCCTTCATGAAAGACTGGATCGACCTCCAAAGGACGGCCTTCCCCTCCATCGAGGGCGTCTTCCTCCTCGACGACATCATCGGCTTCCTCGGAGAGGCGGAATTCAAGGAGTTCGGCCTGCCCTACTTCCAGCGCCTCTTCACCGAGGACCTCAAGGTGCGCTTCCTCCACAACGACGCGCCCTGCCGCGTGAGCGCACCCTTCCTCCGGGAGATGGGCGTGAACCTCTTCAACATGGGCATAGACGTGACCCTCCCCGAGCTCCGTTCGCTCGCGGGCGACGAGGTCGTCCTCCTCGGGAACGTCCCCCCGCGCGACGTCCTCGCGGCCAAGGGCCCGGAGGAAGTGGCCGCCGCCGCGCGCGACCTCGTGGCCGCGACCAGGAACGACAAGAGGATCATCTACTCCTGCGGAGGCGGCATGCCGCCGAAGGTGAGCTCTGCGAACCTGCGCGCCTTCCTGGACGCGGTGGCGAATGCGGGCTGAGCGCGACTCGCCCGGACGAAGGAACGACGCGGGACGGGAAGAGGCGCGAAGAGCCGGATCTTGAGGCCGGAATAGCCGGATTAGGCGGGAGAAGGGATTGGGCGCGCTGCTTTTTCAGTTTTTTATCGAAGCCCTGGGCCTCAGCGCGGCCATCGTCGCGTTCCTCGCGTGGAAACGTTCGGGGCAGAAATGGCTCGCCCCGTATTCGTCGTTCATGCTCGCCTGCCTTTTCTACGGGGCGATGCGGAACGTCGCCTACTTCTTCAAATCGTACGTGTCCGCCCGCGACCTCGAGCACAGCCTCGCGTTCTTCTTCATCTACTGCGTCGGCAACTCGATCTTCTCGTTCTTCATCTTCCGGGCCGGGTTCCACATCTCGGGGAAGCGGACGGACAAGGGGCGCAAGGCCGCGATCATAGCCTTCGTCTCGGCGCCCATGGCGGCCTTCGCCGCGGGCGCCGTATCATGCGCGCTGGGGCGGCGGGAATTCCTCCCCCCGCTCTTCACGACAAGCATGCTCATGGCGCTGGCCGCGCATGTCTCCGTTCAGGTCTACATCGCGGCGCATTATCGCTCGGCCGACGGCCGCCTCAAAAAGCGGCTCATCGCCGTGAACAACGCCACCGGCGGCCTCTTCCTCGTCCTTTCCGCCCTCGCATACGCGGACAGCTTCACGACGGCCTATTACATCGACTCCTTCTGGGCCCTCAACCTGAGCTACCTCGTCCTCTTCACGGGAAGCGCCTTCTTCATATCCAAGCACGTCCTCGCGGCCCCGGCGCCCGACGCGGATACCGCCCTCATCATGCCGAGCGGGCTCGACGGCGAAAAGCAGACCCTCGTCTCCCTCATCGTTTCCGGCCTATCGAACAAGGAGATCGCGCTCGAGCTCGGCGTGCCCGTCTCGGCCATCAAGAACCGCATATACCGCATGTTCCGCAAGCACGGAGTCCAGAGCAGGACCGAGCTAATATACAAGCTCACGAACGGCGGCCTAGAGGAAGGGAGCCCGGGCCGCGCGGATTGACCTTGCGGTTACGGCCGGGCACAATGACTCAAGCGACGGCTCGCCGAACGGCATCGCGTTCATCGACGATATCCAGGAGTCCGACTTGCCGATACTGCTGTTCCAGTTTTTCGTTGAAGCGCTCGCCTTCACCGCATTCATAGTTTTCTTGCTCGCGCGCAAGCGAGGCGGGCCCAAATGGCTTTCGGCGTACGCCGTTTTCATGCTCGCATGCCTCTTCTACGCCATCGTGCGGAACGTCGGCTTTTTCGTGGAATCGTTCGCGCCCCGCGAGGAGCTCGAGCGGAACATGGTCTATTTCCTGTTCTACAACCTCGGGAATTCCGTTTTTTCCCTCGTCATGGTCTGGAACGGATTCCTGCTCGCCGAGAATCCCATGACGCGGTGGCGCAAAGCGGTCGTAGCCGTTTCCGCCTCCCCTCCGCTCGCCGCCCTCCTTATGGGGGGCGCCTGGGGCCTCCTCGGAGGCCGCGACAGGCTGCCGTTCTTCTTCTCCGCCAGCATGCTCTCAACCTTCGCCGCCTACGCGGCCATCCAGGCCTACATCGCCGCGAGCTACAGGAAAATCAAGGGAGAACTCAACAAAAAGCTCGTCATCGTCAACAACGCGGCGGGCGCGCTGTACTTCGCCCTCTCCCTCGGCTTCTACCTCAGGTCTCTCGACCGGGAGTTCTATCTCGACTCCTTCTGGATCCTCAACCTGAGCTTCGTCGTCCTCTTCATCGGCAGCATCGTCTTCGCCTGCAGGCGCCATCTCGTGGACCCGGATCCCGCCGGCTTTTCACGGGAAGCCCTGCCGGACGACATCGATCGGGGAGAGGCGATCACGGACATGATCATGTCCGGGTATTCCAATAAGCGCATCGCCGAGGAGCTGGGCGTGTCGGTCGCCATCGTCAAGAACCGGATCTTCAAGCTCTTCAGGCATTTCGGCGTCCAGAGCAGGTCGCAGCTGATATACCGCCTCAGGAGCGATCCGCCTTCCCGCGCGGGCCGGCCGAACCGCCCTTGATCGCCACCATGAGCTGGACGCGGTTGGAAACGCCGAACCGCTTGAACATCCCGTGGATGTAATTCCGGACCGTCGCTTCCCTGAGGCCGAGTTCCGCCGCGATCTGCTTATTCGCCATGCCGCGCTCGATGCGGAGGGCGATATCGCGTTCCCGGCCCCTGAGGCCGGCCTCGTCCAGGACTGACCCGGCCGCGATGCGTGCGGCCTCCGATCGCTTGAGAAGCACCTGGGGCGCATCGTAGATGATGTTCGCGAGGCCGACCGCGAGGAGGTAGGCGTTCTCGGGCGCCACGTAGACGGGCAGCGCCGCCTTTCCCATCTTGAGGAGCTGAGCCGGAACGAAGAGGGCGACGAAGGCGAAATTGCCGATAGCCGTGAAGAGCATCATCGGCTTGGCGCATTTCGGGCTCTCCACGCCGCCTCGGTATAGCAGGAAGTAAACCGCGGAATACAGGAGAATGGAACTCGTCGAGAGGACGGAACAGAGCCTCACCGCGGACGGCTCGGGGACGAAGCGGCCCGCGCCGGGGCCGGGCAGTAGGAAGGCCGCCAGCGCCGCGAGGGGGACCAGCGCCGCGATCACGGCGATCCACGTATTCCAGAACCGCGGCGGCCGCTCGATGATCTTGGCGGCGAGCCTGATATAGAACAGCATGAAGACGGCATGGAGGATCGTCTCGATCGCCAGGATGGCGGGCTGGGAATAATAGCCGGTCCGACCAGTGAATTCGGCGAGGAAGAATTCATGATTCACGAACAGAGCGTAGATCTGGAACGTGATGAGGAAGGGGCCGTAGAGCTTGAGGACGTTCCCTTCCGGGTAGTTGATCTGGATGAACTCGGCGACAATCCCGGCGAAGAATACGATGTGCGTCAACGGGTAAATGAATGCAAGAGCGATCGCCATCCCGCCGCTGCCCCCCGACTCAGGATTAGTCCGCCGCAACCGGACAGCGCGAATAATACCCGGAAAAAAGCCGGAAATCTACGCGTAAACCGTCCTCAGCCCCTCGAAGACCCTGCGTCGCCGCGAACGATCCGCGGGGAATCGGCTCGGATCGCCGGTATTGTCCGCGGCATTCTTCAGCTACCGATTCACTCCAACGATCATGCCGCTCAGGTAAGGGATGAGCCAGACGAGCCAGACGACGAGGCTGAACCGGTGGAAATCCCGTTTCGCCCGCTCGTCCCGCCTGGCCAGGACGATCGAGGCCCAGACGGCGTGGACGAGCATGAGAAGGATCGCGGCCAGGCCCGTGATTCCGTGGAAATTGAACTTGAACGCGCCGCCCGCGATCCGCTCCATGGCCAGGGTTCCGACAGTATCGCAGGTGAAACCGGCCCAGAAGACCGCGACCATCGGCGCGGTCAATTTTTTACGGAGCTTCTCCCACCACACCCCGAGCGTGTAGAAGACGAGGGCGAGGGTTATGAAGACGATGGCGATCAAAAGCATAGAACGACTCACCTCTTCGAGTAATTGTTCAAATATTAGCTACCGCCTTATATCCTCTGAAGGGATGTCGTGCGGAAAAGCGCGAGTGGGTGGACACGATACAGCGGAGGGAATTGCAGTACTCTGCGCTCTTCCCGGAGCTGTATCGTGCCAGCCCAGGCCCCGCGTTTCATCGATCCGCATCCCTTCCGAGGGAATGAGATAGGCTCGCTCAGCCCCCGATGGCCCTGAGCCTGTCCGCGGTCTCGAGGAGGATCTCCTCGGTCTCCTTCCAGCCCAGGCAGGCGTCAGTGATGGACACGCCCCGCTTGAGCTTGGAATGATCCTCGGGGATGGGCTGGCAGCCGCCTTCGAGGTTGCTCTCCATCATGAAGCCCGCGATGCTCTCGGAGCCGCTCTCACGCCGGGAGCGCTGGTCCACGATGCTGCGGAGGACCTGCACCTGGTTCTCCGGCTTCTTGGCGGAGTTCCCGTGGCTGCAGTCCACCACGATGCGCGTCGGGAGGCCCGCGGCCTTCAGGAGGTCGCGAGCCTTGGCGATGTCAGCGGAGCGGTAGTTGGGGCCGCTCTTGCCGCCGCGGAGGATGAGGTGGCAGTCCTCGTTGCCGCGGGTGCGGAGGATGCAGGTGTTGCCGCTCCCGTCGATCCCCATGAAGGAATGGGCCTGGCGGGCGGAGAGGATGGCGTTGATGGC
The DNA here is from genome assembly GCA_964399285.1 of uncultured Spirochaetales bacterium. Lineage (GTDB taxonomy): Bacteria > Spirochaetota > Spirochaetia > Treponematales > JBGSOB01 > CAYNQK01. The sequence continues at coordinate 12,755 of CAYNQK010000021.1, forward strand.
GATCTGCACGTCGCCGTCGGTGGAGTTCTTGAATCCGATGGGCATGGAGAGTCCGGATGCGAGCTCGCGGTGGGTCTGCGACTCGGTGGTGCGCGCGCCGATGGAGCCCCAGGAGAGGAGCTCCGCGATGTACTGGGGCACGATGGGGTCGAGCATCTCCGTGCCGGCGGGGAGCCCCAGCTCGTTGATGGCGACGAGGAGCTTGCGGGCGGTGGCGAGGCCTCGGGCCACGTCGTACGAGCCGTCCATGGCGGGATCGATGATGAGGCCCCGCCAGCCCACGGTGGTGCGCGGCTTCTCGAAGTACACGCGCATCACCACCACAAGCTTGTCCTCCACCCGCGCATTGAGCGCGGCGAGGAGCCGCGCGTAGTCCAGCGCCGCGGCGGGGTCGTGGATGGAGCAGGGCCCCACCACGGCGAGGATTCGGTCGTCCTTACCCTCGAGCACGGCCTTCACTCCGGCGCGCGCGGCCACGATGGTGGCGTTGGCCTTCTCCGTCATGGGGATCCTGCGCGCGAGATCGTGCGGCGATACGAGGGGGACCTCGGCGACGATGCGTATGTCGTTCGTGCGTTCCATGATTTCCTTCCGGCCCGCGCGGCGATCCGCCCGGGATTCGAGTATAGGGAGAAGGGCGCCGCCCTGTCCATGCGTGGCGGCGCCCTCGGGGAAGCGGCGGACTCGGCGAAGCGGCGGACTCGGCGAGCCCGCGCCTCGTCGCGTCAGTCCTTCAGCGCGTCATGC
>CAYNQK010000021.1:13601-36541 GCA_964399285.1 uncultured Spirochaetales bacterium
CATGCGCTCGCGGACGGCGGCGGCGATGGCAGCGGGCCCGCCCGCGGACGCGGCGGACTCGGCGAGCCCGCGCCTCGTCGCGTCAGTCCTTCAGCGCGTCATGCGCGCATCGCCGCCATGCGCTCGCGGACGGCGGCGGCGATGGCAGCGGGCCCGCCCGCGGACGCGGCGAGCACGGCCTCGGTGAAGGCCGTGCCCACGATGGCCGCGTGGACGTGGCTCGAGAGCGCGGCCACCTGCTCCTTGCCGCGCACGCCGAAGCCGCCCATCACCTTGGCGCCCCCCGCTTTCGCCCGTTCGAGCATGTCGAGGTTCTCAGCGCCTATCTCGGTCTGGCTTCCCGTGATGCCGCGCCGCAGGGCCGCGTAGATGAACTCGGTCTTCATGGACACGATGCGGTCGAAGCGGTCATTCCGCATGCCGGGGGCCACGAGGGGCACCACTGAGAGGCCTCGAGCCGCGCCCGCGGCGTAGAGCCCCTCGTCCGCGTCGGGGGCGAGGTCGGGGATGATGAGGCCGTAGGCGCCCGAGTCCTTGGCGGCGTCGCAGAACGCCGAGGCGCCGCGGACGACCACCGGGCTCGCGTAGCTCATGATGAAGACGGGGACCTTGACCGCCGCGGCGAGCTCCTTCACGAGGGCGAAGCCCCGGGCCATGGTGAATCCGCCCTCGAGCGACCGCACGCAGGCGGTCTGGATGACCGGCCCGTCGGCCGATGGGTCCGAGAAGGGGAACTGCACCTCGAGGTACGCGGCGCCCTCCTCCGCGAGGGCGAGGGCGGCCGCCAGAGAGCCCGCGATGTCGGGGCAGCCCGCCACGATGTGGGCCATGATCCGGGGGCGGGCGGGATCGAAACCGTTAACGTCCATAGTCTGCCACCTCGCGCTTCAAGAAATCGATCCAGGGCCCGGGGGCGACGGCCTTGGCGGTTATGAAGATGTCCTTGTCGCCCCTTCCGGACATGTTGACGATGACGGCCTTGCCCCTGGGCGCGGACGCCGCGATCTTCATGGCGGCGGCGCCCGCGTGGGCGGACTCGAGGGCGAAGATGATCCCCTCGTGCCGCGCGAAGAACTTGAGCGCCTCCACGGCCTCGTCGTCCCGCACGGCCATGAAATCGATCCGGCCCGATTCTCCCGCGGCGGCGAGCTGGGGTCCGATGCCGGGATAGTCGAGTCCGGCGGATATCGAGTGCGTGGCCTGGACCTGGCCGTCCCCGTCCAGGAGGAAGCGGCTCTTGTAGCCGTGGACCACTCCCACCTTCCCGTCGCCCTGCATGCGCGCCGCGTTGTTTCCGACGCCCGGCCCGCGGCCGCCCGCCTCCGCGCCCACGAGGCGCGGCCGCTTCTCCGCGAGGACCTGGGAGAAGAATCCGATGGCGTTGGAGCCGCCTCCCACGCAGGCCACCATGGCCTCGATGTCGAGCTTCCGTTCCTTGGCCTGCGCCTTCACTTCCTTGCCGATCACGGACTGGAACTCCCGCACCATGTCCGGATACGGGGAGGGGCCGAGCGCTGAGCCGATGAGGTAGTGCGTGTCGGGGAAGCTCCCCGCCCAGTCGCGCATTGCCTCGTTGATTGCGTCCTTCAGGGTCTTCGAACCGGATGAGACCGGCACCACCTTGGCGCCGAAGAGCTCCATGCCGAAGACGTTGGGGCGCTGCCGCGCGATGTCCACCTCGCCCATGTAGACCGTGCAGTCCAGGCCGAGCTTGGCGCAGACGGCGGCGGTTGCGAGCCCGTGCTGGCCCGCGCCCGTCTCCGCGATGATGCGCTTCTTCCCCATGCGCTTGGCCACGAGGGCCTGCCCGAGGGCGTTGTTGATCTTGTGCGCGCCCGTATTGGCGAGCCCCTCGAGCTTCACGTAGATGTCCGCGCCCCCGAGTGCCCGGCTCGCGTTCTCCGCGCGGTAGAGGGGCGTGGGCCTCCCCACGTAGTTCCGGTAGGACTCGTCGAGCTCGGCGAGGAAGGCCCTGTCCCTCATGAGGGACACGAAGGCCTCCTCCAGCTCCGAGAGCGCCGTCCTCAGGACCTCGGGGACGTACCGCCCGCCGTAATCGCCGAAGTGATCGTTGAATACCTCATGTCGCATGCGCTACCTCCCGCAGGAATTTCTTGACGAGTTCCGGATCCTTGACGCCGGGCGAGGATTCCGTCCCGCTCGCGGCGTCCACGAGCTCGGGCCCGAGCTCGCGCACGGCGGCGCCGACGTTCTCGGGCGTGAGCCCGCCCGCGAGCCAGAGCCCAGGGAGAGCCGTCCGCGCGGCCTCGACGGCCTCGGCGGCCGCCCGCTCTCCCGTGCCGCCCAGGCCCTTGGTCGAATGCGCGTCGATGAGGACGCGCGGAGAACCGAAGGAAGAAAGTGCCTTCACGTCATCCGCGTTCCGCGGCCGCTCGGCCTTGTAGTAGGGGACGCGGGCCCTGCCCGCCGCGCTCGAGCGGCAGTCCCGCTTGAACGCGGAGGCTCCGGCCGCTCCGTCCTCCGAGCGCCCGTGGAACTGGACCGCGTCCAGGAAACCTTCCTCGACGAGGCCGATGACCTCGGGATCGAGCGCGGACGGCGGATCGGTCACCACGGCCACGCGGAGCGGGAAACCCTCGCGCTTCCCGAGGGATCTCACGAAGGAGACGTCCGCCTTCCGCGGGGACTCGGCGAGGATGAAGCCGGCGACATCCGCTCCGTTCTCAGCGGCGGCCCGATACGCCCCGCGCTCGCGGATGCCGCACACCTTCACGAGGGTCCTCGGTTTTCCGCCGCGCGTCATCGCCCCGCAGAGTTCGGTCCAGAAGGCGCGGCGCGGCGCGGAGGCGAAAGCCTCCCTGATGGCGCGCACCATGCCGGGGTCGCGCGTCACGGCCTCGCCCACGAGGATGCCCTGGAAGCCCGCGGAGCCGGGGAAGGCCGCGTCGGCCTCGTCCATGATGCCGGACTCGTAGACTACCTTGGCCTCCCAGTCGATCCTCGCGCGGACCTTGAGTGGCAGCAATGGATCGATCCTGAAGCTCTTGAGGTCGCGCGAGTTGATCCCGACGATGCCGGGCTTGAAGGCCCTCGCCTTGGCCACGTCCTCCGCATCGTGGACCTCCACCATCGCGGACATCCCGAGGGAAGCCGCGTATGAGGCGAGGTCCGCGAGGGTCGCGGCGTCGAGCATGGAGGCGATGAGGAGGACGGCGTCCGCTCCCATGAGATAGGAAGCCTCCACGTCCGCGCGATCCAGGAGAAAGTCCTTCCTGAGGACGGAGAGCCCGGGATGGGCGCGCTTGGCCTCCGCGAGGTCGGCGAGGGAGCCGCGGAAGCGGTCCTGCTCCGTGAGCACCGAGACGTTCCGCGCGCCGCCGGCCGCGTAGAGCGACGCGCGCTCCGCGGCCTTGAAGCCCGGATCGATGTCACCTTTGGAAGGAGAGGCTCGCTTCATCTCGCAGACCACCCCCTCAGCGCCCAGGAAGGGCACGAGGGGAAGGTCGCGGGCCTGAGGCCGCGGAAGCCCCTGGAATGGGCCTTCGGCGGCGAGCCGTTGCTTCCTGAGCTCTACGATCTCGTCCCGTACGTTCACGAGAGCTCCTTGGACATGAAGACGATCTCCTCGAGCTTCTTCTGCGCGCGGCCGTCCACGAGGGCGGAGAGGGCCGTTTCATAGCCTTCCTTCAGCGTGTCCGCGATGCCGCAGGCGTAGAGCCCGGCGCCGGCATTGAGCGACACCGCCTGCCGCACCGGGCCGTGGAGCGCCGCGTCCGCGAGCAGCTCGCGCGCCATCTCCGCGTTGCGCTTCGCGGAACCGCCCTTGAGGTCGTCGATGGAGCAGGCGGGTATCCCGAGCTCCCGGGGATCCACTTCGTAATCGCGCTCGTTCCCCTCCTCGTCGATCTCCAGGACCGCGGTGGGCGCGGCGGGAGAGAACTCGTCCATGCCGTCGCGCGAGTGCACGACGAGGACGCGCTTCACGCCGAGCTTGTGCGCGGCTCGGGCCACGGGCGCCCTGAGCGCGTCCGCCGGGACGCCGATCACCTGGTATTCGGCCAGGCCGGGATTGGAGAGCGGCCCCACGAGGTTCATCACGGTGCGCACGCCCAGGGCCTTGCGCGCGGGGCCGGCGTACTTCATGGCGCCGTGGTAGAGGGGCGCGAAGAGGAAGGCGAAGCCCGATCGCTCGAGGAGCTCGCGCGCGCCCAGGGGCGAGAGGTTGGTCTTCATGCCGAGCTCGTCATAGAAGTCCGCGGAGCCGGAGAGCGAGCTCACCGCGCGGTTCCCGTGCTTGGCCACTGATACGCCGCAGGCCGCCGCCACGACGGCCGCCATGGAGGAGATGTTGAAGGTGGCGAGGCCGTCGCCGCCCGTGCCGCAGGTGTCCAGGACGGGCTTGGAATGCTGGAGCTGGACGCGCTTCTTCCTAAGGACGGAGGCGCAGCCCGCGATCTCGTCCGCGCAGGGCCCCTTGGTCTCCATGGCCATGAGGAAGCCCGCGATCTGCGCGTCCGAGAGCTTCCCGTCCGTCATGTCCTCCATGAAGGAAGCGGCTTCCTCCATGGTCAGGTCCTTCCGCGCGGCGAGCTTCCTGAGGGTATCCTTGTACGGGAAGGGCTCCCGGCGGTAGAGGATGAAGTTCCTGAGGAGGTCCTTCCCCGTCTCCGAGGCGATGGACTCGGGGTGGAACTGCACGCCCTCCACCAGGAACTCCTTGTGGCGGACGCCCATTATCTCGCCGTCGCGCGATCGGGCGGTGACCTCGAGGCAGTCGGGGAGGCTCGCTTCCTCTATGGCGAGGGAGTGGTAGCGCGTGTAGACCGCCGGATTCGGGATGTTCCTGAAGAGCCCGCGCCCGTCGGTGATGATGTCCTCGGCCTTGCCGTGGACGATGCGCGCCGCCTGCACGATCTTCCCGCCGAAGGCGTAGCCCACCGCCTGGTGCCCCAGGCAGATCCCGAGTATGGGAATCTTCCCGGCGAACTTCTTGATGGCGGCCACGGAAACGCCCGCGTCCTCGGGGCGCCCCGGCCCCGGGGAGACGATGATGGCCTTGGGCGCCATCGCCTCGATTTCCGCGAGCGTGACGGCGTCGTTCCTGATCACCTTGATCTCGTCGTCCACGAGGGTGCTCAGGACCTGGTACACGTTGTAGGTGAACGAATCGAAATTGTCGATTATGAGATACATCCTAGACCTCCACGCCGACGGACACGGCCGTGGCCCTGAGCTTCTCGCAGGTTTCCTCGTACTCGCGTTCGGCCCGCGAGTCGTACACGATGCCCGCGCCCGCCTGGAGGATGATCTTCCCGTCCTTGGCGAGCGCCGACCTGATGGTGATGCAGGAATCCATCCCGCTCCCGGCCTCGAAGTAGCCCACGAGTCCTGCGTAGAAGCCGCGCCTGTGCGGCTCGAGCGAGTCGATGACTTCCACGGCGCGGATCTTGGGAGCGCCCGAGACCGTGCCCGCGGGGAAGGTGGCGCGTATCAGGGCCGCCGGCCCCACCCCGTCCGCGAGTTTCCCCTCCACGCGGGAGACGATGTGCATGACGTGCGAGTAGCGCTCGATCTCCATGAAGTCCGTGACCTTCACGGAGCCGCGCTCGCAGACGCGCCCGAGGTCGTTCCGGCCCAGGTCCACGAGCATGAGGTGCTCCGCCTTCTCCTTCTGGTCCGCGAGGAGCTCCTTCTCCAGGGCCAGGTCCTCCTCCTGCGTCTTGCCGCGCTTCCTCGTGCCCGCGATGGGCTTCACGATCCCCATCCCGTTCTTCGCCTTCACCTGCACCTCCGGCGACGAGCCGAAGAGCGTGAAGGAGCCGAAGTCCAGGTAGAAAAGGTAAGGAGAGGGATTCCGCGAGCGGAGGTTGCGGTAGGCCTGGAGGGGAGGGAGCGCCGTCTCCACCACGAGGCGGCGCGAGATCACCCCCTGGAGGAGGTTCCCCGCGACGATCTCCTTCTTCACCGCCTCCACGCCGGCCATGAAGGCCTTCCGGTCGTCCGTCCCGCCCACCACGGTGGCGGGATAAGACTGGTCCTCGCGGGAGAGGTAGTTGAAGTCCATGTCGTCGATGCGCTTCTCGACCTCGGCCATGGCGGCGTCCAGGTCCGTCTCGCACTCGTTGTAGTTGACCGCTATCAAGTACATGATGTCGGTGTAGTGGTCGAAGACCACGTAGACGTGACCGAACATGAAGACGCCCTCCGGCAGGCCCTCGGGATCCTCTCGGTCCCGGAAGCGCATGGCGTCGCAGCGCGCGCAGAACTCGTAGGAGAGGTAGCCCACGCCGCCCGTGGGGCAGGGGACGTCCTGGCCCAGGGGCGGGTGCTGGGAGGCGAAGTACTGGCAGACGTCCAGGATGTCCGCTTCCTTGCCGTTCTGGGCCTTGGTGCGGATCCGGCGCTCGGAGCCGTCCTTCTCGAAGTAGACGCCTTCCTTCCGCTGGATGAGCTTGAAGGCCTCCTTCACGAGGAGGATCGAATAACGCTCCCTCCCCTTGATGAAGGACGACGATTCCAGGATCGCCTTGGCCTTGAGCTTCACCGCCAGCGTGTAGGGGGTGAAGCGCTCCCCGGGAAGGAGTTTGAGTTTTCCGTCGTGCCTGAGCCGTGCCCCTGCCATGATTCCTCCGTGTTACTATTAGTAGTAACAACGGCACTATACCAGGCTCGAGCGGTTTCTGTCAATAGTAACAATCGCGGCTGAGGCTTTTCCCCGAACGGAGCCGAGAAAAATCCGTCATGAACGATTTTTGGAAGGCGGGGCGTGGGGTGGAAACCTTTTTCAGAAAAAGGTTTCTACCCCACGAGCGTGATTCGGTGCAAAAAGAAGACGCTAAAAGGTAGTCAACGTGATCGGCTGATTGCCGTCCGTTTGATAAAGATTACAGTAGAGCGTGCCGCCATTTTGCGTAAAACGAAGTTGATAGGTACCGCCAACCGCGAGGTTGATGGTAGTCACATTTCGATAATTTATCCCGCTGAATCCGACCTCGAAGTTCACGACGCCCTCGGTTTCACCTTGCAATTGATGGATGGACCCCACCGGGATGATCCGGCCCGATACTCCATAATCCTCTTCGATGGCTCCCGTCACGTTGTATAGGGTCATGTTCCCGCCGCCTGGATTATTGTTGGTGTTGTTCTGGAAGCTGAGCGAGTAGCCCGGCGTCTGATCGCAGGCGACGAACAGAAAAAGCGGGAAAAAAGAGAGCAATAAGAGCTTCTTCATCGGAACTGACCTCCTGCGGCGCGAACCACGGAAGCATAATAACCGAGGAGAGCGAACGTGACAAGAAACGACGGCGTTCCGCGGCCGTCCTTCTCCCTATCGAAACGGAATTTCCTGAAAAACGAATGGGCGCTGGGAATCGGGAGCTTTCCGGGATAAAAAAGGGGGAGCGATTCCTTGAGCCGAGAAGGGCGTCCCCGGATCGGCCCGTCGCGGAGGATCCATGAAAAGTAGGTTCAGCGCCCTATCGGCGGCGGCATGCGCGATTTTCCTCGCGGCATGCAACTTCAGGATGGGGGATCCCGGTCCCGTCGTCACGCCGCCGCCCTTCACGCCCATTGGCGAAACCATTTATCTGGTGCCGACGACGGGCGTCCTCAGGATCTTCGACCTCGGCCCCGGCGAGGCGTACGAGGAGATAGCGGAGCTTCCCTGGCTCGACCTCCAAGCGGGGGACCTCGTGCGCATCCATTACCGCCCGGAGCCCTACGTCGGGATCATCGGGATGGACGGGATCGGCACCGAGGAGAATCCCATCCGGATCTACGGCATCCCGGGACCTCACGGCGAGCTCCCCGTGATCTCAGGCGCGGGCGCCGTGGCCGGGGACAATCTGGACGGCGGCTTCTTCGACCAATGGACGACGGGCCTCGGGGTCATCCTGATACTCGGACCGTGGTACGAACCCGAGCCCGCGGACCCGCCCCCTCCCACGCGGCCCGAGTACATCGAGTTCGCCAACCTCGGGATCACCGGCGCGTACCGCGACTACCGATATACGGACGAGACGGGAACGCACGCTTGGGCGGACGGGTCCGCCGCATTCTGGATCAGGGCCGGCCACGTGAGCATCCTCGGCTGCGAGATATCCGGAAACGGGAACGGGGTATTCACCCAAGCGAACAGCGCCATCATGCAGAACATCAGCGAGGACACCCTCGTCGAAGGCTGCCGCATCTACCACAACGGGACCGTCGGCACCGACCGCTACCATAACCTCTACATCCAGGGCGCGGGCATGACGATCCAGTTCTGCTATATCGGCGACCTCCGCGACGGAGCGGAGGGCTCGTCGCTCAAGGACAGGAGCTCCGGCACGGTGATACGGTACAACCATATCGAGGCGAGCGCGCGGCTCCTGGACCTCGTGGAGCCCGAGGACACCTACGAGCTCCTGAGCGCCCAGCCCGATTTCGGCGTCACCTACGTCTACGGCAACATCCTCGTGAACGACGCGTCATCCCCGAACGGCGGCTGCGGGACCCTCTTCCATTACGGAGCCGACAACGTCGACCTGTACGCGAGGAACGGGACGCTCTTCTTCTACGACAACACCGTGGTGAACCTCTCGAGGCAGAGCGTGAACTGGCGCACCAATCTCTTCGAGGCCGAATCCGAGAACGCCGACATAAGGTGCTTCAACAATATCTTCGCGCATTTCGGCGACGCCGATAACCAGATCCTCGCCGAGCTCGGCGACGTGCGGGCGGAGGGCGGCAATTGGATCTCGGCGGGATGGATGCCTCACCGCCCTGACGGCGCGGGCCCCTACGGCACCGTCACCCAGGTCGTCGCGTTCATCGAGGGAACCGATCCCGGCATCGTCGATCCCGCGGGGCGCGATTTCCGCCTGGAGAGCGATTCCCCCGCTCGGAACGCGGCGGTGCCCCTTCCCGCGGAAATAACGGACGTCCACCCCGTGCTCTACCAGTACGCGGAAGGCGCCATCTTCACGCCCCGATCCTCATTCAACGATTTAGGGGCCCTCGAATGAAAAAGAAGGCCGCTCTCATACACTTCATTACCGTCGCGGCGACCGTCATCGCGGCCACGTGCATCGCCTCCTGCGGGGGCGTCGCCGCGGGCGACCATGAAGGGACCGCGTCTCCCGGCCCATCCCCGGCAGCGCCGAGCGCCGACCTCTCGTCGCTGACGGTGAGCTCGGGTACGCTCAATCCGTCCTTCTCCGCGGATGAAACCTTATATACCGTCATGGTCGTGAACGCGGTCACCTCGGTCACCGTGAGCGGTACCCCGGCGGATCCCGCAGCTACCGTCTCCGCGCCCGTCACGATCGATAGCCTGGTAGCGAGCGTCCCGCAGATGGCCACGATCACCGTCACGCCTGTATCAGGGACCGCGAAGAATTACCGCGTGCTCGTAACGCGCGCCCCGGATTATCCCGCGGGAACGCCCATCTACGTGAACCGCGCCAATGCGGACGACGGGGACGGCACCGAAACAGACCCCTTCAGATCCCTACAGAACGCCGTGAACATCGCGCCCGACGGAGCGGAGATCCGCGTCGCGCAGGGCATCTATGAAGAAAACATAGTCCTCAACGGCAACCGTTCTGTGACGATCCAAGGCGGCTATCAGAGCGCCCGCTTCGACGTCCGCGATCCCGAGACTTACGTCACGACGATCCGGGGAGACGGCAGCGCTCCGGTCGTGAGCATGCAGTTCACGGGCGGCGTCTACGATCCGCGCATCGCGGTGCTCGTCGACGGATTCACCGTGACGGGCGGCACGCATGGCCTGTATTTCGACTCCGCGGGCAACGGCGGGAAAATGGACCTCGCCATCTCGAACAACGTCATCGAAGGCAACGGCGCGACGCTCTCGGGCGAAGGTCTCCTAGACGCCTGGGGCGGCGGCATCCTCTCAGGAGGATCGGGGATGGTCGCGTCCATCACGGGAAACGTCATTCGGAACAATGTGAGCGGAAAAGGCGCCGGTATCTGCGTGCACCTCGAAACCGTCACTGATGAGCGGATCTACATCGCGGACAACCTCATCGAGGACAACGTGGCCCACGCGGACCACGGCGGGGGCGTCTACCTTTCCTTCCTCCGCGGAACCTTCGAGAACAACCTCGTGAGGCGCAACCGGATCGGGGAGACCGCGGGTTACGGCTGGGGCGGCGGCATGATCGTCGACGGCGGGATGAGGGACGAGTATTCTGACGAGTATTTCGTGACGCTGCGCGGGAACGTCTTCGCGGGCAACTTCGCTCCGACCATCGGCGGAGCGGTCTTCGTGGACGAGGGCGCCAACGTGCGGATGAGCCGCGAGCTCTACTACGGCAATCGGATCGATGACGGCGGGCACCGCGGCGGAGCCGCGCTCTACGTCGATGGACCGAGGGCCACGGCCGACGCGAGGGTCGAGCTCTCCTATTGCACATTCGCCGACAATACGGGAGTCGCGGACTCCTTCGGGAACGCCATCTACGCGGAGGTCGCCGATAACGGGCTTCCCGCCATCGATGCCCTCGTCGAGGCGGATCATTGCATCTTCTGGGGCAACGCCTCGGCGGATCAGGAGGATCTCTCGGATTTCTACGCCGAACGGGACGGGACGGGTCGCCGCGCGAGCATCGCCGTGACGAACTCCGCGTACCAGAGCGGCTGCGCCGGAAGCGGGGATTTCCACGCTACGGGCTGTTCCACCGTCGATCCCGAGTTCGTCGATCCCGCGAGCGGGAACTACGACTCATCCGTTTACGACGACCTGGGGGCGTTCGCGGACTGATCCGGGAGGGGCCGCGCGGCCTCGGGGCCGCTAGAGCCTTCCGCGAGGGAGAGGGCCTGGCGGGGGAGCGGAATCCCGCGCCGCGCGAAGGCCTCCTGGACGCGCGCGAAGAATTGATTCTTGACCGCGACGGCGTCCGAGTGCTCGATCCAGACCCCGTAGAGGATCCAGAGCCCGTCGCGCTCCCAGACGTCCACGAAGAAGAAGGGCTCGGGGGCGGCCATGACGAGGGGCACGGCGCGGGCGGCCTCGTCCAGCACGGCGCGCGCCTCCTCGACGGGCGTCCCGTGGCCGACGAGGAATTTCATGTTGAGGCGCCGCACGGGATGCTTGGTGATGTTGACGATCACCGACTTCACGAGCGTCTCGTTGGGGATCCTGACGAGCTGGTTGTCGAAGGTCACGAGCTTCACCGAGAGGATATCGATGGACTTCACCGTCCCCGTGACGTCGTTCACGCGGATGACGTCCCCGACCGCGAAGGCCTTTTCCGTGATGAGGAAGATGCCCGAAATGACGTTCGACACGGAGGTCTGCGCCGCGAAGCCGAGGGCTATTCCCGCGATCCCGGCGGCTCCGAGGAGGGCGCTCACGTCCGCGCCCGCGATGTCCAGGGCCACGAAGGCGACCGCCGTGAAGCCGAGGTACTGGACCGCCTTGTCGGCGAGGACGGTACCCTGGTTGGTTCCGCGCCTCCGCCCGACGGCCGCGATGAGGAGCCGCACGAGCCTCAATAGGACGAGGAGGCCCGCCGCCGTCGCGAAGGCCACGACGAGGCGCTTCCCTCCGTCCGACCGGAAGTACTCCGCTACAGCGTCGACGGCCTTGCCCAGGTATTCGGACCACATCATCGATCCTCCAGCCCCGTGATGGAGCGCAGGAAACGGCGTCCCCGCTTGAGGAAGAGCTCCTGCGGGCTTTCCCTGGCGTCCTCGACGACGGGGAAGGAAAGCTCCGGAACGATTGACCGGAGCGCCCGGACGGTCGTCCTCGATCCGCCCTCAGGCTCGCGCACCACGGCGACTCCGTCGCAGATGAATTCGTTCCCCGCCTCGTAGAGGCGCAGGTTGCGCGTGGGCACGGAGAACCGGGACTCGGACGTACGCCTCCGTCCCTGGTTGGCCACGAGGACGCTCAGTCCCGCTCTTCCCGGACGGGGCCGCGCGTCGAGGGGCTTTTGGATTATCCGAGGCTCGAAGGCGAGCGCGAAGCCGCCCTCCCCTCCGTCGAGGTCGCCCGACCAGGCCTTCCGGTACTCGGGGGACACGAACTCCCAGAGGTGCGTCCCAGCGCGATCCTCCACGGCCACGTCGAGGGGGAGATCGGCGCCGAGGAGTACGATGGACTCCGCGGGCACCACGATCGCGGGATCGGCGATGAAGAGCACCGGGGGCTTGGGAAGCCTGAACCTGACGGAGAGTTTTGGGGACTCGTCCCGGCACGCGACGTCGACGCGCTCCTCCGAGCCCCCGCGCTCCAGGACGAGGCGCACGAGGCCCCGCACGCGCTCGGCGCCGAGCCTGCATCCGGGGAGGTCGAGATAGGTCGCGGAAGGACCGGGTTCGATTGACCAGCGCATGAGTCCATTCTAACGCCGGAGACCCCGGATCGCAACGAAGGACGCGCGGCCTTCGGATCCGCGCGCGCGGCGATTGCGGGCCTTCGCGCTCTCCCGCTACAGCCGGACGATCCTCGAACGGGTGAGGCGCTCGGCGCCGCCGTCCGTGATGAGGTAGTCGTTCTCGAAACGGACGCCTCCCTCGTCGGGATCGTAGAGCCCGGGCTCGACCGCGATGACCATCCCGCTCTCCAGCCGCCAGTCGTTCCCGGGCCGGTCGCGGAGCACGGGATCCTCGTGCGCCTCCAGCCCGATGCCGTGCCCGAGCGCGTGCGGCATGGAGAACCCCTCGCGCCCGAAGACGGCCTGCGCGGCCCTCATGAGCTCAGCGGCTCCGGCGCCCGGCCTGAGGAGGGCCTCGATCGCGGCGGCGCACTCCTCCACGATGGCGAGCATGCGCTCCGCGCGGGGGCTCGGGCGCCCGCGCGCGACGGTCATGGTCACGTCGGTCGCGTAGCCTTCCAGCTTCACGCCGAAGTCGAGGATGGAGAGCCCCGGAGCGCCGAAGGGGCCCGCGGTCCACGGCGGGAAGGCGTGGATGCCGAAGCTCCGCGCCGGTCCCGCGCAGAGCGTCTCGAAGCCCATGCCCTCGCAGCCGAGCTCGCGGGCTCTCCGCTCGAGGGCGAGGGCCGCGTCCGCCTCCGTCCTCAGCCCGCCGGACGCCACGCCCTCGGCTACTTCGTCCGCGAGCGCGTCGGTGATGGCCGCGGCCCTCCTATAGATATCGATCTCGGAGGGGTCCTTGATCGCGCGCGCGCGGGCCACCGATCCAGCGCCCCCGCCGGGCGGATCGCAGAGGAGTTCGAGGCCCGGGAAGGCGTCGCCGATTTCGAGGTATTCGGTATGGCGGATCCGCGCGGGAAGCTCGAGGGCGCCGCCCCCGTGGGGGATAATCGAGGGCAGGAGACGCTCGATGGCGCCGCGGAGAGTCCGCCCGTAGTCGCCGTACGCGAGGACGCGGTCGACGTCGGCCATCCGCCGCGCGAGGTTGAAGTCCCAGGCCGCGAGGACCGATTCCCCGCTCGAGGAGAGGAAGAGGACGGCGTCCCCGGGATGGCCGGTGAGATACCGTATGGCGGGATCGCGGGCGCCCTCCTCGTCGCGGAAGCAGGCGCAGGATATGCCTGCCGCGGCGAGGGCTTCCGCGAGCCGCTTCCTCCGGGGAGCGCGGTCGGCGCCCCCCGCCTTCAGGCCCCCTTCGTCCGCCTCCGTCATCGCGCCCCCATCAAGGCGAGCGCCTCGTTGGCGGAGGCCTTCACCGCGCCGGTCCAGGCCGCGTTCGAGAGCACGGTCCGCACCACGGGCTCGAGCTGCCGGTTCTTCGACCTTCCCGCGCTCGCGAGCGCGGCGCGCATCAGGCGCTCGGAGTCCTCGCGGGCGTTGCCGATGCGCCTCGCCTGGTCGAGCTCCTCGATAATCGAATAGAGCTCGTCGACGCATGCGGCGGATCCATTGGAGCCGAGCGCCTTGACGACGGCGATTCGCTCGTCGCCGTCGCCCTTGCGCCAGGATTCGCGGAAGAAGGGAGCGGGGGCGGGATCGGTGCCGCCTAAGGCGGAGAGGGCGTTGATGCCGGAGATCCTGAGCGCCTTCGCGGCCGCGCGCTCCTGGAACGTTCCCGCGTCCTTGGCCCTGCCCGCTTGAATGGCGGCGATGGCCGCCCGCGTCTTGGCGGCCGGGCTCGCGCCCGAAGCCATCTCGTAGCGCAGGGCCGACTCGCCGACGGCGGGTGCCTCGGCGTCGATGGAAACGATGACCGCCTCGGTGGGATCGGCCACCATGGAAGCGAGGCTCTGCTCCGCGGCCTTCCGCACCAGCGGACCGTATCGTCCCTGCGAAGCGACGAGGACCTCGCGCCAGCCGACGATTCCGCCAATCGCGCCCAGTGAGACCACGCAACCGTAGGCGACGGTCTCCGCCGCGTCGCGGTCGGTCGGACCCGACCTGCCGCCCGCGCCCACGCCGGACCCGGCCCCCGCGGAGCCGGAGATGCCCTCGTTCGCGCGGGCGAGGATCTCCGCGATCTGGCTCGCGTATTCCTTGGCCTGCATCCTTCCCAGGGCTATCAAGGCCTCCGACCGCACCACGGGAGCGGCGGACGAGGAGGCGAGCCGGAAGAGGCTCTCGCGGGATTCGAGGCGCTTCGCCGCGCCGAGCGCGGCGCAGACGATGGCCAGGGAGGCGTCGTACTGCTCGCGCTCCAGGGCGTCCAGCCGCGACCGCTCCACGCCGAGCGCCTGGTCCAGGACCGCGCCGAAGGCCGCGGCGAGCGATGCGTCCTTGGAATCGCGCATCTCCTCGAGGACGGCCTTCCGCTCCCCCCAGTCGGCCGCGTCCCGGAGCCTCCGGGAATAGCGTTCCGCCTGAGTCTGGGCCGCCCCGATCGCCGCCAGGGACAGGGCGACGCACGCGAATGCTCTCCGCAGCGCGGCGCCGGATGACGCATGGATCCGCATCGGCCTCCTCCTTGGATCGCGCGGGGCGGCCATGGACGCCGATCCTCCCGCGATTCTTCCATGATAAGCCCGCTCCTTGCCCTTTTCCATAGGAAGGTCCAGAATGGCCCGACGCCGGAGAGCGGCCGCGAGGGCCCCGCCCGGGGCGGAACGCGCGCTCAGGCGCCGGAAGGGATGCCCGGAACGCGATAGATTGGCGGCATCGAGGCCGCCCGGCGCGGTCCGGAACGGGAGGAGGGCCTTTGGACACCGACGCGGTCATCAGGAAAACCGAGGAAGGCCCCTCCGCGTATTTCACCATCAAATGGTCGAAAATCCGCAAAGCGGACAAGTACGACATCCACAAGGCCGTGCCAGCGATGGGGGGCATGTGCGAGCTCTACTACAAGGACAAGGAGGGGAAGCTCAACCTCTTCTGCGTGTCGCGCTCCTGGTACGGAGGCCTCCGCGCGAACATCCGCGAGCTCACCGATCCCCTCATCGAGAAGGACGCCCACCGCTTGAAGATCCTCCTCGAGCACAAGGACGAGATCTATTATCGCTATTCCCTCACCGAATCCCTGAACGACATGAACGACGTCCTCTTCTTCTTCATGAGCCTCTACGCTCCCGACGCCCGCGTGGCGGAGCCCTCGGGCAGGTACGAGCACATTTACGTCAACGAAGTGGACGCGGATAAGATCGTGACGATTTGATAAGCGTGAACATTATCGGCCCAAGATATTCAATGAGGGGTCCTGTCAGGGGAATCGAATGCACTCCAGGTATTCATGCATTCGATTCCCCTGCCACCCCGCGCACGATTTCTTGGGCCGCATCCCGTCGGCGATCAAATCGTCACATCATCTCCGCACTGTGAACCATGAGTATAGGGAGATGCGGCGCGCGGCATGGAGGGGTGAACCGTAGAAAAAGCCGGATGTCCGCGAAGTATCTGAGGGGGTGTCAGGGGGAGTTAACGGGTGAATACCTGGAACCCGTTCACTCCCCCTGACAGGACCCCACATCGAATATCGAAGGACATCCGGCTTTTTTATTCGGCAGTAAGCCACTCCATGACGAGAGGCCGCAGGGCGCGCTCGAGCGCGATGCCTTCGGGGAAGGAGCCTAGGGGGCCTTGGCGGGCTACGAGGCCGAAATAGCCTTTCTCGCGGTCCCAGAAGGGATAGGCTCCGTAGGCGCCCGGACAGGACACGCGCGAGGGCGAACCATCGGGACCGCGGGTTTCGATCCAGAGGCCGAAGCCGTAATGCCAGTCCTCGCCCATCGCCTCCTTGACGGGGGAAAAACCGACGGCGACGGCGGGCCGCGGCGTCCTGTCGCGGAGGAGCTCGCCCATCATCGCCACGCCCAGGAGCTCTCCCCGGGACAGCTTCCTCAGAAAGGCCATGTAGTCGGAGGCGGTCCAGTGCATGCCGCCCGCGACCCGCGGATTGGCGTCGGAGGGGAGATCGTAGGCGGAAGCCGGGAAGAGCCCGGTCTCTTTCCTGAATTCGTCGAACGCGCCCCGCCAATCGTCGAAGCCCCCGGCCCGGATGGCCATGAGGGCGGCCACCTGCAGGTGCGATCCGGAATAATAGAAGACCTTTCCCGGGACCGCGGTCGAGCCCGCGTTCTGGCGCACCGCGGCGAGGGCGCTCGCCTCCAGGGTGGCGCGCTTGGCGTTGAGGAGGAGGGGTTCGTTCTCGAGGCCGGACGTGAAGCAGAGGAGATCGGCGAGGGTCATGGCGGAAAGGGCGTGCGACTTCTTGAGCGGCCATTCCGCGAGGAGATCCGCCGGCTTGTCGGAGAGCTTGAGGCGCCCCTTCTCCACCTGCCTGAGGATGATGACGGCGGTGGGGAGCTTGGAAGTCGACGCGGACTCGAGCGCGCTGTCCGGAGCGACGCCGCCACGGGCGCGCGCGAATCCGCGCCCATCCGCGCCTTCGACGCAGAAGAGGAAATCGACCTCGGACTCCGCCGCCGCGATCGCCTCCTCGAGGGAGGCCTCGACGGCCGCTCGCGGACGAGTGAGGGCCTTCGGAGCGGCCGCGGCGGTAAAGCCTAGCGGCGAGAGGCCCTGGGCCGCGACGATGATCGCGGCGATCCGGGCGATGCGGACGGAATGCCTCGCTGCCATTGTTCCTCCTTCAGGCTCCCCTCACTATGGCCCGACCATCGTCTTTTCGCAAGCGCGTCCCCGGGCTTGACGGATGCCGCCGCGCGTTCGAGAATCGGATATGGGCGCCTAACGCGCCACACGACCGAACGGAGGGCATAGCCATGGCATCGACCACTGAAATCGACAAATTGGACTGGATCATCAAGCTCATCCTCACCATCTTCGTCGACCCTCTCGTGATGGGGATAAACAGGATCCTCAGGGGACGGACGCTCATCGGGATCGTCTGGATCATCACCGGAGGCCTCTTCGGCATCGGCTGGATCATCGACATCGTCACCATGTTCCTCAACAAGGACATCACCGTCCTCGCCTGAGGCGTCGGACGGGACCGGAAAAAAGGCCGCCCCGAAAGGGCGGTCTTTTCTCATTCCGTTGGGCCGCTCAGTTTACGCTGAAAGTGACTGATGATCGATTCGCGGCCCAGAAAACCGAATTAAAGAAGTTCACCCCCGGTATGACCGCGGAGTTGGCGGTAGAAACCCTTATTTCGTAAGACCCGGCCGAAGAGAAACCGCCGATGAACTCGTACGAGCCATCGGCGAAGGGCACAATCGAGGTACTGATAAGCGTGCCATCGCAGAAGACCGCGATATAGACTAAAGAGGCTGCGTGAGCCATCGCTGTATTCCAAGAAACCGAGATATCAACTCCAGACGCATATGATCCCCCGGAAACGGGCGATGTTATCGTTGGCGCATCGGGAACGGTCGCGGTCACGATAGCCATATTGCCCGCGCCGCAATTGATGGAAAATACGACGGACTCTCCAGCGTCGACATCGGGTATCGTCGCGGTATAGTAAATCGAACCGTCCTCATAGGCAAGATCAGTCCCGTTCATCGAACATGTGATGCCCGTTGTGATCGGATCATCGTTCCCTTGGAAGCCCACGAATGCCTCGCCTACGCATACCCCGTCCCTTATCTCGGCCATTCCACCCACCGTATACGGAGTCGCGAGCGGCTCTGGAGACGGAGCAGGCAACGGCTCAGGAGATTGATCGGATGTATACCCGCAGCCCGCGAGAAGCGCAATGGAAAGCATCGCGATGAAGAGCGTCGCGAATCGGGCGCGGATCGTTCCACAGTATTTTTGCTTGTATTTCATGGATTCTCCTCGCCGAGAGTATATACCGCGCGGGATCGATGCGCCATGCGGAATCATGATCCGCGACCCGTTTATTGCAGTATAATGACGGCGTTATGGGAGCGATCGATTACTCATCCAACAAGGACCCTGTTCTCGCTTTCGCGGCGGCCGCCTTCACAGGAGGAAAGCCGTCCCCCGCTCTCCGGAAATCCGCCCTCGCCGACCCCCGCGTGACGGCCCTCCTTTCCCAGGCTCTCGCCTGGCCCTGGCCCGTCATCGCGAGCCATAAGAGCGCGAACCAGGGCTTCCACGCGCTCGCCTTCCTCGCCGAGCTCGGTTTCAAGAAAACCGACGACGGACTCTCGGCAGCGGTCGACCATGTGATCGGGACGATGGGGGATGACGGCCTTCCCCGCCTCCCCTTCGACATAGGCGCCGCTCACGGCGGGAAGGGAAAGAGCTCCGCCTGGGCCCTCTGCGACGCGCCGACGCTCATGTACGCGCTCTCGCTCCTCGGGGCCCCAAAGTCTTCGCTCAAGAAGGGGATCAAGACGATCGCCTCGCTCTCCTTCGATAAGGGCTGGCCCTGCGCGGTCTCTCCCGAACTCGGCGCCTGGCGCGGCCCCGGCAAGAAATCCGATCCCTGCCCCTACGCCGTCCTCGTCTCCTTGAAGCTCCTCCTCCTCGACGAGGAAGCATGGAAAACGGAAATAGCCCGCGGCGTCGAATGCCTCCTCTCCCTCTGGGAGCATAGCCGCGAGGAGCACCCCTACATTTTTTACATGGGCACGGATTTCAGGAAGGCCAAGCTCCCCTGGATATGGTACGACATCGTCCACGTCCTCGAGGTCCTCTCTCGTTCCGCCGTCGCGCGGAAGGATCCGCGCTTCAAGGACATGCTCAAGGTCCTCGAGTCCCAAGCGGGAAAGGACGGCATCGTCCCGGGCTCGGTATACCTCGCGATGAAGGATTGGGACTTCGGGCAGAAGAAGTCGCCCTCCGCGTGGATGGGCTTCGCGCTCGCCCGCATCCGCTCCCGCCTCGGCTAAGCGTCCCCGCCCCCGCCGAACGCCGAGGACCGACGCGCGGCGTTCCTCATGGGCCGACGATGTGCTAGACTCCGCACGGGGAGGGGACGACGATCGCTAATAGGTTCGTTTCCGCGATAAAGCGCGGCGAGATCAAGGACGCGACGGAACTGAAGCGCCGTTTCCGCCTCCTCGCGAAGACCTGCCATCCCGACGTGAAACGCGGCGACGGGGGCGCGTCCTTCCTCAAGCTCAGGATCGAATACGAGGAAGCCCTCGAATCCCTGACGGCTACGGGACCCGGCGGAACGCTGAAGAGCGGAACGAAGACTAGTCAGGCCTCGGGGAACACGTCCAGGACGCGCGCGCCCAATAGAAAGACGGCCGGCTCGAGCGCCCAGCGGGGGCGCGGACGCTCGAGCGCGTATACGGAATACGGCGAGCCGGAGGCGCGCCCCTTCGATCGCGGCGCCTTCTATCAGGCCTTCGTCGACCTCATCGCCTCGGGATTCCCCGCGGACAGCCTCGTGAAGGCGGAAAGCCGCGGCTACCGCCAGCACCGCGACGCCGCCATATCCTTCTTCTCCGACCTCGGCCCCGGCTGCGACGAGTTCTTCCTGGCCTTCGAGCGAGACCTCGAGCGCCTCTACGCGAACGGCATCCTGGACGCCCTGGCGGGCCAGGTCCGCATGATCCTCTACAACCTCGTCTCGTATCACACGAATCCCACCGCGTTCGCGCTCTCCGCGCTCAGGAAGTGGAGGGCGGAAGTCCTCCCCCTCGTCGACCGGCGAGGCCATAAGGTGCTTTCGCGGATGCTCGTCTGGCTCCTCGACGATGTCGCGAACGGGGCGGCGCTGGGGTGAGATGCTCAGCTTCCTTGCGACGGAAGGGATGCGCAATACTGGGTAGCGGGGCCTGGGTAAGAACAACGCAGCTCCGGTCAGAGCAGAGAGTACTCTGATTCCCTTCGCTGCGTTGTTCATACCCACCCGCGCCTTCCCAGGAAGGCATCCCTTCCGGCGCAAAGGGGCTGAACAGGCTCTCCGTTGCCCCGGTTACTCGCGGCTAACGCTCGCTTTGCTCGCTATACTTCATTCCCCCACGCGCAAGACTTTTAACGCTCCACTTCGTTACGCTATGCCTTCGGCTCGGCGCGGTTGTGGATTGTGAAGCGCGTCTCATGGAGCCGCGCTCTCGCCTTCGGCTCACGGGGATAGGAGCGCCTCCGGGGTCTTCCGCTTCCCCCACTCCGTTCAGAAAAGGAGGATCCCGTATCCTTCACTTTTATTGTCAAAGATCAAGGATTTGCCGTGAGGATTATAACATGGATGTAGGTAATTCTCCTCAAATTCTGGACCTGTAACATTTTTTGTGTAAACAGCCGAATCACAACGGCACCCGATCGCCGTAGATGATCGCGAATTGGTTGACCGCCGCGCCCCAATCACGGAGCGGCATTGTCCATCGTTTTGAGATGTTCTGCAAGGCCATGAACACCAGCTTCATGGCCGATTCCGTTGTCGGAAACGACTGCCGGTTGCGCGTCACTTTTCGGATCGAATAATTCAAGGATTCAATTGCATTCGTCGTATAGACCGCTTTTCTGATTACCTCAGGGAACTTAAGGAATGGGACGATCTCAGGCCACTTGGTACGCCACGACCGGGAAATCATAGGATATTTCGAATCCCACTTCTCCGCGAAGGCATCGAGCTCGGAACGAGCCGTTTCTTCGGAAGGGCATAAGTAGACTTTCTTGAGGTCGGCCGCGACAGTTTTTCGATCCTTGTACGGAACGAACTTCAGTGAGTTTCGGACCATATGCACAATGCAGAGCTGAACTTCGGCCTTCGGGAAAACCGTGTTAATCGCATCGGGAAAGCCCGAAAGACCGTCGACCGCGGCGATCAGAACATCCTGTAAGCCTCGATTCTTGAGCTCGTTGAGCACTCCGAGCCAGAACTTGGCTCCTTCGTTTTGCTCGGCCCAAAGGCCCAAAAGCTCCTTCTGGCCGTCCATTCTGATGGCTAGGGCTAGGTAAAACGCCTTTTTCTGGATCTTTGAATCATCCTTGACCGGTATCACGAGCGCGTCCAGGAAAAGCACCGGATAGAACGGCTCAAGCGGCCTGGACCGCCATTCGTCGAGGAGTTCCTTCACAGAATCCGTAGCCCTGCTGATGAGTTCGGGTGATATCTCCGTTCCGTATATCTCTTTCAGGTGCCCGGCGATTTCCCGGGTCGTCATCCCCCGGGCATACATGGACAGTATCTTGTCGTCGAAGCCCTTGAACTCCCGTTGATGCTTGGGAACGATGATGGGTTCAAATTCGCCTTTCCTGTCGCGTGGAACATCGATTTCCATCGGGCCTTGATCTGACCGAAGCTTCTTTTTCGATGAGCCGTTCCGCCGATTATCTGTCGGCTTTTGAGCTTGATCGCTTTTCTCATAGCCAAGTTGTTCCGTCATCTCAGCTTGCATCGCCCGCTCTATGAGGGCCTTGGAAAGCTGCTTGAGGAGCCCCTCGGGTCCGGTTATATCATCCGGCCCCTTGTAATCTTTCATCAGTTCGTCGAGAACGTCCTTGGAGATGGCCATATCTTCTCCTTTCAGAAGTATAGCCGTTTACACAAAAATCGTTATAGGCCCAAGAGTCGTTCACGGACCTATGTACCAGTTACTCTATTTCAACCAAAACTGGGTACAAATGGCTTGAACGATTCAAAGACCGGGGGAAAAAGGGCCTTGAAGAGCTCTCCCGAAAGCCTACTACCTCCCCTCTTAGCATCTCGGCTGATATCGTCATTGAGCTCGTTCGCCTGAAACGGCTACATCCATCCTGGGGTGCTCGCAAAATCCAAGTGCTCTATCATAAAGCTCATCCCTCAGAGCGCATTCCCGTCTACAGTACAGTTAACCGCATTTTTGAACGCGCAGGTCTTGTTGAAAAACGCAAACGGAAAAGGATCTTCCCATCACAAAGGATTCAAAATAGGATTGTCCCCCAAGCACCAAATGATGTGTGGACCGTTGACTTCAAAGGCTGGTGGTACACGCCTCAACGGGAACAGGTGAATCCCTTAACCGTTCGTGATGAGTTCAGTAAGGGGATCCTGACCATTAAGGAAATGGAAAAGGCTGATATTTCTTGTGTACGCAAGGAATTTGAACGTCTTTTCACCCTCTTTGGCCTTCCCAAATGCATCCGTTCGGATAATGGATCTCCTTTTGCATGTCATTTTAATGCGTTGGGGCTTACCAAGCTCTCCGTATGGTGGATGTCTTTAGGCATTCAACTTGATCGTATAGACCCAGGCTGCCCATATCAGAATGGCGGTCATGAACGAATGCATTTGGATATAGCAAAGGAGCTCGAGGGCCATGTTCAAGGGACCATTGAGGAACGTCAGGCTATATTTGATCAATGGAAAGACGAGTTCAACCGTGAACGAGCGCATGAATCACTAGGTATGAAATGCCCGTCAGATGTGTATTACTATTCTGATAGAAAGTATGATCCTGCCATTGATGATATTGAATACCCCAAGGGGTTCTATTCGAGAAGAGTCTCAGACAGAGGCTTTTTTAACTTTCTGAAGAAACGTTATTTTATTGGAAACCCATTTTCTGGATACTCAATCGGAATAAGGGCTATAGAAAAAGGCCTCATTGAGATTTGGTTTGCATGTTTCCATATCGGCTATTTGAACTTAGAAAAAGGCTTGATAGAGTTTCAGGTTGGACATAAAATGGCGGTAACGGGATAAAAAAGTGTTACCGATGTCCTGGTACATTTTCGTTACCGATGTCCTGAGATTGCACCAAAATCAACATACGTGGTCACTCGCCTTCCATG
>CAYNQK010000022.1:0-36165 GCA_964399285.1 uncultured Spirochaetales bacterium
CTGACCCGCGGCCTGCGCTCGCTCGCGACGAGCATCGACGCGGCGGCGGTGGGCTTCTCCTTCTCCGCCCTCGGCGTTCCGGTGCTCTTCCCCGCGGTCGTCATCGGCCTCGTGTGCGCGCTCTTCTCCGCCCTCGGCGTCCTCCTTGGCCGCGGCCTGGGCGGCGTCATCGGGAAGGGGGCGGAGCGTCTCGGAGGCGTCGTCCTCATCGGGCTCGGAGGGAAGATCCTGATAGAGCATCTGGACGCGGCCTAAACGGATACCCCCTTGCGGCGGAGAGCGAACCGCACTACCGTGATGGCATGAATCCCTTCATCCGCGCATTGCTCCTCACCGCCATGGCCGGACTGGCCACCGGCGTCGGCAGCTTCATCGCCCTCGTCTCCAAGCGAACGACTCCGCGATTCCTCTCCGTATCGCTCGGCTTCTCGGCCGGAGTGATGATCTTCGTATCGCTCGTGGAGCTTTTCAACGACGCCCGAACGCAGCTCTCCGCCCTCTGGGGCGCGGCCGGCGGTTACTGGGGAGCGATCCTCGGTTTCTTCGGAGGCATGCTCGCCATCGCCCTCATTGACCGCTTCGTACCCGCATCCATCAATCCTCACGAATCCCGCGCCGGGGAGGCCGCCGCGTATGAAGCCTCCGACTCGCGGGCCTGCGACGTCAATGCCTCCCCGACCCCGGGGTTTCGTCGGCGCGGCGAGTGTCGCGGCCGGCTCGGTCGCCATGGCAGGCATGGGATGGAGAAGCTTTTCAGGACGGGCATCCTCACCGCCTTCGTCGTCATGCTGCACAACGTGCCGGAAGGCGTGGCAACCCTCTTCGCCTCGCTCAGCGACGTCAAACTCGGCCTCACCATAACCTTCGCCATAGCCATCCACAACATTCCGGAGGGCATCGCCATCTCCGTGCCCGTATATTTCGCTACCGGATCGCGCCGCAAGGCCTTCTGGTACTCCTTCCTCTCCGGCCTCTCGGAGCCGCTCGGCGCCGTGATCGGATTCCTCCTCCTGCAGCCCCTTATCGGCGGCCCCACCTTCGGCATAATCCTGGCCGCCGTTGCCGGGATCATGATCTACATCTCGCTCGACGAACTCCTCCCCTCAGCCCGCGAATTCGGGGAGAGCCATCTCGCTATGGCCGGCCTCGCGGGAGGCATGGCCGTGATGGCGGCGAGCCTGGCGCTCGGGATGTGAGGCCGGGGTTCCCTTCACCGCCTATCGCGAAATGAGCTTTATTTCGATTAGCCATGGAGGCGCGATGAAAATGAAGAACGCTCCAAAGTACGGTATAAACCCTTCTCGTTACCGCTCCGCATTGGCCCTCAGCCCCTGCGCGTGCGCATTCGTCGCGTTGCTTATAGCGTCCTGCTCCAAAGGACGAAACTTCGCCTTTATGGAAAAGTTCCTCGCCGCCAACGGCCTACGGGGCACCGTCATCGTGGAGAACCTCTCAGGAAGCGAGCGCTCTGCTCGCAACCGCGAAAGCGATGAGGACGGGGCCTTTCTCCCCGCATCGACATTCAAAATCCCGAACACCCTCATCGCCCTGGAGGAAGGCGCCGTGAAGAGCGCCGATGAGGTCATACCCTGGGACGGAGAGAATAAAGGCTTCAAGGAATGGAACAAGGATCAATGCGTCATAAGCGCCCTCCCCTCGAGCTGCGTCTGGTTCTATCAAGAACTGGCTCGCCGCGTCGGCGACGAAACGTACCGCGCTTGGCTCGAGAGGCTCGACTACGGAAACGGAAAGACCGGCCCGCGCCTGGATACCTTTTGGCTCGACGGCGATATCAGGATCACGCCGAAACAGCAGATATCCTTCCTCAAGAAAATCTATCGAGAGGAATTCCCCTTCAAGAAGTCTTCCTATGCCGTCCTGAAAAAAGCCCTCATCGTCAAGGAAACGGACTCGTACGTCCTCAGGGCCAAGACCGGCTGGACAATGCGCGTGAAGCCGCAGATCGGCTGGTACGTTGGCTGGTTGGAAACTAAAGGGGAGCCCTGGTTCTTTGTGGTCCGCATCGACATAGACGAAAAGGAGGACGCGCGCTTCCGGGAGGAAGCCGCCATTCGCGCCCTCGAGGGACTCGGGTTGATGGAATAGCGCGCCTGACGAAGCCCTCTTCCCCTTAGCGCCGTCGGGCAGCATCCGACCCATCAGAAATCGTCGTCACTCATTTCGCCTCGAAGCGCTCTATATCTCCGGGGTAGGCCCTCGCCGCCGCGAGCAAGGGCCCGGTGGCCGCCATGACGAAGGCGATATCGCTTCCGCGGATTACAAGGAGCGCGTCTCCGGGTCGGACGCCATAAGCCACTCGCGTTTTTTCCGGCAGGTCGATGCGCCCCTTCCCGTCCACGCCGACCCAGCAGTACCACCGGCCCTTGAATGGTCGCGGCTCCGCTTCAGGAACGCGGAAATCGCGCAACCCATGTTCCGCGGCGAAGAGCAAGCGCCCGATGACGGACTTTGCGAGGAGCGGCGGCGGCATGACGCAAAATCCCCCTGACGCCTTGCTCCCCTCCATGAGGTACACGCGCCGCGCCCCCCGCAGGCCATACTCGGCCCATGCCTCGGGCGGCACCCTGATCCTTCCTAGCGGCGAAACGATGGACCAGCCGAAAACGTACTTCCCCCCTTTGGCGATCCGCGGCATCAGGCGGCCCCCCTATCCTGCCCCGAAGCGAGCGGGCCTGCCATGATCCGCAGGTCGATGAATCCCCCCTCTACGAGGCTCTCACGGCCGACAAGCGCCGCAGCGAAGGCGCGCGCCTCTCCGGCGGTATACCCGGCGCGTATAGAGCTCTTCCAGTACCGCGAAAAGCGTCCCATGCTCAGATAGCCGAAGATCGAGACGAAGGCCCAGGCCGCGGCCGAGATATTCCGGCGCTCGTCCGAGAGGTAGAGAGCGCCGCCCGGCTTGAGGACCCGGGCGATGGAGGCGAAGGCGGCGCGAGGATCGGACCAGTGGTGGAGGGAATCGCGTGACACCACTAAGTCGGCGCTTCCCGCTTCCGCTCCATCGAGCGCCTCGGCGCAGCCCAGCGCGTACCTTGCCCGCTCGCCGACGCCCCGGGCCTTCGCGTTCGCGGCGGCCGCCCGTAGCATGTCTTCCGAGGCGTCGATGGCGAGTAGCCGCAGGTCTGGCCGCGCCTCGAGCAGCATGATGCCCGCCCATCCCGGCCCGGGCCCGATCTCCAGTACGAGGCCGTCCCGCGGCGGCTTCCCGAAAGCGAGAGCCGCACGCGCGAAGCGACGGTATTCGCCCTCCAGCCTCGAGATCATGAGCCGTCCGTATTCCTCGGCGCTCATCGCATCTTCGTCCCTGATGGCCCCGCCCTCGGGTATCCTTGCATCGTTCCTTCCCATTCTCTCCTCCTTGCTATACAAGCTTGTATATCACCTCAAAAAAAACGCGTTCTCAATCGCCGCCTTTTAGCGCCTTTCGCACCGAATCGATCCAGGCCAGCTCGGCCTCGAAGCGGCTCCGCGCGTGCGAGAAGATGAAGCGCGCCTGGGGAGGCACGTCGGGATCCGACAGCTCCTCCCGCTCATGGACCGCGAGATACGCCAGGGTCTTCTCGCATCTCTTCTCCCGCTCCGCCAGGAGGGCGTCGGCCTCGCCCGGCCCCAGGTCGTCCATGAAGGCGATGCCGAGGTCCAGGGGATCGGTATGGCGCTCGAAGCCCGACCAGCATTCGCGGAGCAGGCGCCCGAACTCCTCCCGGCCCCGCGGGGTTATGGAATAGACGATACGGGCCGGTTTCCCCTCGCCCTCCACCTCCTTGGCCCTGAGGCAGCCTTCCTCCGTCAGCTTCGAGAGGGCGAAGTAGATGGAACCGAAGGCGATCCCGGCCCAGTCGCCCATGTCGCGCTCGATGATGTGCTTGAGTTCGTATCCATGGAGGGGCCCCCTCCGGAGGAACCCCAGGATCACCATGCGAACGGACATATACAAGCTTGTATAATAGTGCTTGCAAAAAGTCAATCCTCTTTCCCACGCCTTCTACCCCCGATACGCCCGAGCGTCCTCCCTTCCCCTCCCGGAGAGATGCGGATTACACTCGCTTTCATGGACTATTCCGATAAAGCGGTCGAGCTCTTCATGCGCGGCCACAACTGCGCCCAGGCCACCGCCGCGGTCTTCGCTGAATTCTTCGGCCTAGAGGAAGCTTCCGTGCTCAAGGCGACAGCCGGCTTCGGCGGGGGGCGGGGCGGGCTCCGCGAGACCTGCGGCGCGGTGAGCGCCATGGCCTACGTGGCCGGACTCCACATGGGCGATTATCCCCCGGAGGACAACGCCTCGAAGAAGGCCCTTTACGACTTCGTGAAATCGATGGACAGGGAATTCGCCGAACGCTTCGGCACGACCTCCTGCCGCGAGCTCCTGACCAAGGCCTCCTGCCTGCCCAAGCCCGATCCCTCGGAACGGAACGCCGAGTATTACGCGAAAAGGCCCTGCGCGCATTTCGTGGTGAGTGCGGCGGCCATCATCGCGAAAGGCATCGGGCTCGAATGAAAAAGTCCGGCCCGAGCCGTTTCATCCCTCCCTCCTGAAGGACTTGTATTTCCTGTTTTGTTTAGATACTATACATAATCATGGCGCAGCCCACCCTGGAACGGATAGCTTATCTTTTCGTCCGCGCGGCGGAGAAGTTCAACCAGGTGCAGGCGACGCCCGTACGGATGAGGGACGGTACGACCGTCTACGGAGCGGAGATGCATATGGCGGTGGCTATCGGCGAGGGGCGGGCCAGGACCGCGACCGAGCTCGGGACGCTCTTCAACGTGACGAGGGGAGCCGTCTCGCAGGCCGTGAATCGGTTGGAGGCCAAGGGCATTATCCTGAGAGCGTCGGAGCCGGGCGACGCGAAGAAGCTCGTCATAACCTTGACGGCCAAGGGCCGCAAGCTCGCGGCCCTGCACGAGAGGCTTCACGGCGTGAACGCGGAGGACGTCGAGGCGGCCGCCAGCGCGTTCGGTAGAGAGAAGCTGGCGGCCGTGGAGGAGTTCCTCCTGGGCGTTTCGGAGATCATGGACGGCCTTATCGAGAGGGTGAAGGAGAAGAGAAAATGAAGATCGCGCTCATGACCATCGGCAGCCGCGGCGACATCCAGCCCTTCATGGCCCTCGCGCTGGAGCTCAAGGCCCGCGGCCATACGGTTTTCCTGGCGACGCCGCCGGAGCACCGCGAGGCCATCGAAGCGCGGGGCGTGGAGCATCGCGAGCTGGGCCTCGATATCTCGAGCCTGCTCTCGAGACCGGAGACGGCGCGGTACGCCGACGGCAAGGGAATCCTGAAATTCCTGGCGATTCGCAAACGAGTCGCGAAGGAACTTTTCATGAAGGCCGGTCGGGACACCATGGGCCTCTTCGCCGATGCGGACGCCGTCGTCTACAAGAACGCCCTCTCCATGGTGAGCGGGATCTCCCGGCTCACGGGCATCCCCGCCATCGAAGTAGGCCTCATCCCCCTCACGCCCACCTCATGCGATACGGGGCTATTCCTCGGGGGGCGCGATCTCGGCGCGCCGCTTAACCGCCTCCTCTCCGGCATCACGGCAGAAGCAGTATACACGCTCTCGCGCGCTCCCCTGGACGCCCTCGCCGCGGAGATCCCCGGCCTGGACGGTTACCGCGCCTCGCTCAAGAGGGCGCGGCTGGATCGCGCGACCTCGCCCCTCCTCTACGCCTTCAGCCCGACTGTTTATGGAAAACCCGCGGATTGGGGAGAGAACGTCAAGCTTACGGGCTACTGGTTCCTCCCCGACGATCCCCGCTGGGAGCCTCCGAGCGCGCTCGCGCGCTTCCTCGATTCCGGGGAGAAGCCCGTGTACTTTGGATTCGGGTCGATGCCCAACCTCGATTCGGGCGCCTGCCTGGCGGCCATCCGCGCCGCCCTGAAGCGCGCCGGGAAACGCGGGATCGTGAACAAGGGCTGGGGCGGCCTGGGCGCGGGATCGGGCGAGGAGGAGGGGCTCCTCTTCGTCGACGACGTTCCGCACTCCTGGCTCTTCCCCCGCGTGGCGGCGGCCGTGCATCACGGCGGCGCGGGCACGACCGCGGCGGCCCTCAAGGCGGGAATTCCCTCAGTAATCGTCCCGCACCTCGCCGATCAGCCCTTCTGGGCGCGCAGGCTCCGGGAACTCGGCGCGGCGCCAGCGGCTATCCCCGCGCGCTCCTTATCCATCGAGCGACTCGAAATAGCCCTGAGCGAAGCCCTGAAACCGGAAATGAAAGCCGCGGCGGAAAGCGTCGCGCGAAAACTCGCGAGCGAGAACGGCGCTGAACGCGCGGCGAAGGAAGTAGAGCGCTTCGCGGGGAGCAGGTAGCCCCCAGCGCGGCCATGGGCATGAAGCCCACCCAGAGGCTCCCCGTCGCCGCCAAACAGATGACGATGGCGCCGATGAGGGGCTTTCGCATCGCCAGCGCGCCGATGGTGGCGAAGCCCATCATCGCCGAAATCGAGACGACCTTCCCCTTGAGGGAGATCCGCCCCTCCTCCACTACCTGCCTCACCGCCTCGCCGAAGCGCTTGTGCGAGACGATCCGCGCGTAGGCCCTCCTGTTCGTTCTGAGGAAGAGGATGGCCGCGATGATCCAGAAGATCGTGGTGGGGATGCCCGGCATGAATATCCCGATCCACCCAAGGCCGAAGCAAACCCAGCCAATCCCCGCGAGGATGACCCGGGCGGCCAGCTTGAGCGGCCGCCCGGACCGGGGCGCTTCAGGAGTGAGAGCCGCCGCGGCGCTCAAGGCCGGCGACTCGACTCCCTTACCCGACTCACTCACGCCGGAACGTCCGAGAGCGGAATGCCCAGGGCCTTGGCAACACCCTCGCCGTATGCCTTGTCCGCCTTGAGGCAGTGCCCGATGTGACGGACCTTGACCTCCTTGGGGGCGTCGCCCATCGCCCGGGCGGTGTTCCCGAATAGGGCCTCCTTCTGCGCGGGAGTCATCATGCGGAAGAGGGCCGCGGGCTGGCTATAGTAGTCGGAGTCGTCCGCATGGAAATCATAGCGATCCGCGGCGCCCTCGAGGGCGAGGGGAGGCTCGGCGGCTCCGGGCTGTTCCTGCCACTCGCCGTAGGAGTTGGGCTCGTAACCGAGGGTGGCGCCGTAATTCCCGTCCACGCGCATGGCTCCATCCCGGTGGAAGGAATGGTAGGGACAGCGGGGCGCGTTGACCGGGATCTGGTGATGGTTCACCCCCAGGCGGTAGCGCTGGGCGTCTCCGTAGGAGAAGAGCCGTCCCTGGAGCATCTTGTCGGGGGAGAAGCCGAGCCCGGGTACGATGTTGGCGGGATTGAAGGCTGCCTGCTCCACGTCCGCGAAGTAGTTCTCGGGGTTCTTGTTGAGCTCGAGGACGCCCACCTCGTGGAGGGGATAGTCCTTGTGCGGCCAGACCTTGGTGAGGTCGAAGGGATTGAAGGGGAAATCCTTGGCCGCCGCTTCGGGAACAACCTGGATGGACAGGGTCCAGCGCGGGAACTCCTTCCGCTCGATGGCGTCGAAGAGATCGCGCTGATGGCTCTCCCGATCTATCGCGACGATCGCCTCCGCCTCGGCGTCCGTGAGGCACTTGATGCCCTGCTGCGTCTTGAAGTGGAATTTTACCCAGAAGCGCTCGCCCTTCGCGTTGATCATGGAATACGTGTGGCTCCCGTAACCGTTCATGTGGCGGTAAGAGTACGGGATGCCGCGGTCGCTCATGGTGATGGTGACCTGGTGGAAGGCCTCGGGAAGGTTAGTCCAGAAATCCCAGTTGTTCTTCGCGCTCCGGAGGTTCGTCTTGGGATCGCGCTTCACCGCGTGGTTCAGGTCCGGGAATTTGAGGGGATCGCGGAGGAAGAACACCGGGGTGTTGTTGCCCACGAGGTCCCAGTTCCCCTCCTCCGTGTAGAACTTTGTGGCGAAGCCGCGGATATCCCGCTCCGCGTCCGCCGCGCCACGCTCTCCGGCGACCGTGGAGAAGCGCACGAAGAGATCGGTCTTCTTGCCCACCTGCGAGAAGAGCTTCGCCTTCGTGTACTTCGTGATGTCCTGGGTCACGGTGAAGGTCCCGAAGGCGCCGGAGCCCTTTGCGTGCATGGGCGGCTCGGGGATGACCTCGCGGTGGTAGTGCGCGAGCTTCTCGAGGAAGCTGACGTCCTGGAGATGCATTGTGCCGCGGTTGCCGGCGGTGAGCGAATCCTGGTTGTCCGCAACCGGAGCGCCGTTCCTGGTCGTCAGCTTTTTGGAATCAGCCATCGTCTTCCCTCCTTACGTCCTTCATGATCGCGATAGCCGCCCGTCTCGCCGGCCGGCGGCTCCTTCTATCCCGCGGCGGCGCTCAGGCGCCGCTCTTCGAGCATTCCTTGCAGATCCCCCGCACCTCCAGCTGCGCATCCACCACCTCCCCGAATTCCTTGGCCGCCTTCGGCACGGAGATCGCGTCGAGCTCGCCGCTCGTGAAATCCCTGACAGCCCCGCAGCGGATGCAAACGAAGTGGTGATGCTTCGCCATGTTCCCGTCGAAGCGCTGCCGTTCCATGCGCGGCCCCAGGACGCCGATCAGGCCGAGGTCCGCGAGCGTCCACAGGGTCCGATACACCGTATCTAGCGAAACCGCGGGCAAGCGCTTCCTGACCGCCTCGAAGACTGAGTCGGCGTCCGGATGATCGAGGCGCCCGGCGACCTCCTTGAAGATCTCGAGGCGTTGCCGGGTGAGCTTCAGCCCCGCTGCATCCGCGGCCGCCTTCAGCGCCTTGAGTCTTGATTCAGTTTTATCGGCCTGGCGTTTCAGATGGGCCTCCCGGGACGGACATGTAATTAAGAATAATTCTTAACAAGCCGGGAAGCAAGCGGAATCGAAAAATACCGAGAAATCCCCGGGCGGGGGATCCACTAAGCCTGTTATGGACCGCGTGCTATGATAGAACCGTGCGCCGCGTTTCCTCAGGAAGGACGATCACCCTCGAAGGCCTCCTCGCCCGGCAGAGCGCCGCTCTCAGGAAACGGCCCGAGTTCGCCCTCCTCGAGGACATGCTGCGCCGTTCTCCGGAGCTCAGGAACGCGCGGCTCTCGAGGATCGCGGCGCGGCTCATCGACGAACCGCGCCTGAAGCCGGGCTTCCTCATGAACTTCTATGGAACCTACGGCCTCAGGAGGCACCTCTTCTATCCGCTGTTCCTCGAGTTGAAATGGAGCGCGGCCGCTCGGCGGAAGGAGGCGGCGAGCGACAAGCGAACGCGCATCGAGGCGATCATGGCCTCGTATCCCGCGGACGTCCTCCGCCTCATGAAATGGCTCGCGGCAGTCGAGGGAAGGCGTCGGCCGGAGGGGCCGATCGCCCATGAAGCGCTCATGCCGCGAACGCTCAAGCGCGCCCGCGAGCTCTCTTCCTTCACGCGTCCCCGCTGGGTAGCGCTCTTTAGGAGAACGGTAACCGCCATCAACGGAGCCTACCGGACCATCGCGCTTCCCCGCGCGGACGGGCTCATCGCGCTCTCGATCCTCGACTGCCTCCCCGATCCGAAGACGGTAAAAGCGCCCTCGGCCGCTCAGGTAAAAACGAAATTCCGCGAACTCTCGAAATCGATGCATCCCGACTCGGGCGGCGACGCCGCCGCCTTCAGGCTCCTCCTCTGGGCGCGCGACGTCGCGCTCGGAAAGGGCGCCTGAAGGCGCTCGCCTGAAAGCGCATCCTCAGGCTATCGCCACCCGCTCAAAGGAGACGCAGCGTTCGTAGGCCTCGGGCCGGATCACGAAGTCCCAGGCGCCCGCGCGTTTACGCCGCTCCCCTCCGAAGCCCGACTTGAAGAGGCTCAAGCCCGCGAAGGGATGGGCGCGATCTCCCTCCGGCGCGACGCCCATGAGGTCCATGCGCGATCCTCCGGCCGCGACGCAATCCATGATGGCCCGCTTGAGGACGGCCGTCGGGCCGCAGTATTCCCGGAGCCCTGGATCGGAGGCCGCGAAGAGGTACCACGCCTCCCCGCCATGGCGGGCGATCACCGCGGAGGCGGCGTCCCTCCCATCGACAGTAGCCGCATAAATGGAGAGATCGAGCGAGCCGCGCTCGGCGGCGCGGAAAAGGGAAGCGAAGGCCGGAAGGCCGTGGACGCTTAGGCCGCGGAGGGTCGCCGTCTTCACGTGGAGCGCGTGGAAGGATTCGAGGCCCTCCTCGCGCCGGACGTCGACTGAGATTCCACGGCGCTCGGCGAGCCGGGCCGCGTACCGCGCGCGGTACTGCATCCTCCCCTCGACGGCCGATGGCCCGCCGCCCAGGTCCACGATCATGGTATCGAGCGCGCAGTATTCCCTAGGGGCCTTCCTGAAAGGCCGCGAGCCCGTGGAGGCGTTCATCCTGATCTCGGCGAGGCGCGCGTCCTCCGCGCCCTCCCACGCGAGCGCGTGGAGATCCCACCTCAGGAAGACGCAATCATCGGGGAGCGATCCCCTCACCGCGAACGAGAGCTCCTCGAGCGCTGCGCCGCGGTTCTCCGCCTCTGGCCGGTGGCCGAACATCGCGAGAAGCTCCGCGGACGGCGACCCCGGCGCGAAGGCCATGGTGCCGACGCCCTCGACGGGCCTCGTGAGGAGGGACAGCCCGCGCCGCGGAGACGCGAGCGAGCGAGGCTCCTCGATCCGCGTCCAGCCCGAGGCCTCCTTCCAGGACGCCCACGCGGAATGGCGGAACAGGGACGAGGGCACGTGATCGTTAATCGAGAATAGCGGGCGGAACGCGGCGCGCGTCCCGCCCGCTCGGCTTTCCCGGGCGGAGCCCTCGACCGCGACGGTCATCGGCCGTTTTCGGCGGCCGCGGAGACGCCGAGCACCTTGACGGCCATCTCGCCTCCGGGGCTCGCGTAGGAGAAGGTCTCGCCTTTCCGCCTTCCGAGGAGGGCGGCTCCGAGAGGGCTCAGCACGGAGAGGCAGCCCCGCGTCACGTCGGCGTCCCCCGGGAACACGAGGCGGTACGCGTAGACATCGCCGCTCGCGAGGTCCTTGATCCGGGCATCGGAGCCGAGCGAGACGAATTCGCCGCTCGCCGATTCGCCGTCCATGACGAGGGATTCCCTGAGGCTCCGCTCGAGGTGGGCCGCCCGTTCGGGACGCTGGCTCCGCCGCATCGCGCTGGACAGCGCCGAGAGCTTGCGGAAGTCCTCCTCCCTGACGACCTTCATGACCATGGCATCCCCCTTTCCGGCCGAGCATGGCCGCGTCTCGGAACGGAAGATAGGCGGGATCGCGAGGGGGGACAACCTTCAGTTGCCTTGTACGGACCTTGTATATCTCCCTACAAGGCGAGACGGGGGTATCAGATCATCGAGGAGAGGAAACCGGCCAGGTTCGCGTCGCCGGCGTTCAACTTGAGTTTACTTCGGATGTTGTGCCGATGGCGTTCGACCGTCGCTATGGAGATGCCGAGAAGGGACGCGATCTCCTTGCTCGTGCGTCCGTTCCTCACCTGGGCCGCGACCTCCCGTTCGCGCGGGCTCAGCGAAGGCGGCTCGGTCGGACGCGGACCGAAGCCGGATGAGAAGCGACGCGCTTCGGCGACGACGAGATCGGCGTAAGCCATCCGCTTCTCCGGCCCGATGCCGGGATCGACCGCGCGCTCGGCCAGGGGGAGGAGCTCCGAATCGATCCACGCGCGCATGGAATCGAGGGCGCGTCGCCGCTCGTCCTCGATGTGGGAGAGGATCTCCCGCAGGGCGACGTTCTTGGAAGAGAGGTCGTCGGCCATGATCCTGAGGTCGCGGAACAGGCTCGCGGTCCTGAGGATGGAGGCCGTGACCACCAGGACGGACTCGAGGAGCGACCGCTCCTGCGGCAGGAACTCGGTACCGCCCGCCGCGTACTCGATCCGTATCGACCCCGTCCAGCCTCCCGCGGAATCCGGCAGGGGAGCCGCGATGCGCGGGACGTCCGCGCGATCCGCGGGCGCGAGCCTTCCGCGTTTCTCGATGACCTCCTGGCCGTCGGGTTCATGGCGGAAGGCCACCTCGCAGCCGGCCGCCGCGGGACGCATCATCGCCGCGCAGAGTGCCCGCGCGATCCCCTTCGCCGCCTCGCGCGGCTCGGGCGCGCCGGCCGCGAGGAGGCAGATCGAATAGATGCAGGCGAGCTCCTTCTCCCGCTCCCTGAGGATGCCTCCCGCGCCAGGCCCGTCGTCAGGTTCCATGGAAGCCATGATACCACGGACGCCGGATCGCGGGCGAGGATTTTGCTTCCGCCAATGAAATGCCTTATCTTTACCGCCGGAGGAAATCATGAAACAAGTAGCGGATAGCAAGGGAGCGCGCATCGCCCTGGCGCTCGTCGTCCTGGCGGCCTTCGCCGGAGTCCTCACCGTCAACGCCCTCGCCAACGCCCTCCCCCTCAACGGAGCGAACACGGGCGTACTCTCCGACGAGATCCCTAACCTCTTCGTCCCGGCGGGACTCACCTTCTCCATCTGGGGGCTCATCTATCTCCTGCTCGCGGCCCTGGCGGCCGCCATCCTGTACCAGGCCTTCTCGAAAAATCCCCTACCGGGCGCCTGGACGGCGAAGGACGGCGTCCTCCTCGTCGCGAACTACGTATTCAACGTCGGCTGGATTTTCGCCTGGCACTGGCGCCTCCTCCCCCTCTCGCTCGCCCTCATGCTCGCTCTCCTCGTCACGCTCGTCCTTCTCGCCGAGAGCGCCTTCAAGAAGCTCTCTTCGGGCGGGGCCCTTCATCCCGGATCGAGCCCGAAGGCTCCCGCCCTCCTCCGCCTCGCGCTCACGACCCCCATCCACGTCTACCTAGGCTGGATCTGCGTGGCCACGATAGCCAACGTCACGGCCGTCCTCGTGAAGGCGGGCTGGAACGGTTGGGGCATCGATCCCCGCGTATGGACCGTGATCGTGATCGGCGCGGGCCTCGCGGTCGCCCTCGCCCTCGTCTATAGGCGCCGCGCCGTGACCGCCCCCCTCGTGGTGGTCTGGGCCTACGCCGGCATCGTGATCAAGCGCTATCCCCTCGAGGGAATGGCCGATCCCGCCGTGTGGATCGCGGCCCTCGTCGCCGGCGTCGTCATCCTGGCACTGACGATCTTCGCGGCGCTGAAAAGGATCAAGCGATGAAGGATCGTCCAGATTACCCCGACGTCTACGCCTTCAGCGCGACCAAGAACGGAGGGGGCGAGCTCGATTTCGCGTCGCTCAGGGGCAGGCCCGTCCTCGTCGTGAACACGGCGAGCAAGTGCGGCTTCACGCCGCAGTACGCCGGGCTCGAGGCGCTCCATAAGGAGTACGGGCCGAAGGGGCTCGCGGTGATCGGCTTCCCCTGCGACCAGTTCGCGCACCAGGAACCGGGATCGGACGCGGACATCGCCTCCTTCTGCTCGCTCAACTTCGGCGTCACCTTCCCGCTCATGTCCAAGATCAAGGTGAACGGGCCGGACGCGCATCCCCTCTACGTCTGGCTCAAGGACAGGGCGCCGGGCTTCCCCTCGAAGGCGGTGAAATGGAATTTCACGAAGTTCCTCATTTACCCCGACGGGAAAACCGTTAAGCGGTTCGCTTCCGCGGACGCGCCAGAGTCCCTGCGCGGAGAGATCGAAAAGGCCCTAGCGGAGGCCTGACGGCGCTCCGGGACCGGGACCTCAGGCGGCTCCGGTCCGTCCCCGGGCGGCCTTTTTCCCTATCCACGAGAGAAGCGCCGCGAGGGCCAGGAAGGGAATCACGAGGCCGTAGAGGGTGAAGGGGATCCAGAGCGCCTGATGGACCTGGGACGGCCGCTGGGAGAAGAGGGGCCCGAGGCCGCCCAGGACTCCCGAGTACAGAATCGCGACCGCCGCGGCGTACAGGCCGACGAGGGCCCACGCGACGGGCTTGGGGAGCTTGAGGCCCCAGAGCTGCGTCGCGACGAACATGAAGCCGAAGCCCGAGGCGAACATCGTCCAGAGCGGACTCCGCTGTCCCATGAAGGCCACCGAGGCGCCGTGGAGGAGGACGAGGCCCTCGAGGAGGGCGCTCCATTTGAGGGAAACGTGTATCCTCGTGTAGAGGAGGGTCCCCTGCGCGAGGAGGGCGAACATGTAGAAGAAGCCCACGAGGTGGCCGAAGGTCCCGGTGGTCGGATGGAACCAGAAGGTGTAGACGAGGGCCCAGGCGACGTAGTACCCGTGGTATTTCTTTACGAAGTCCGCCGCGCCCCGCGGCATGGGAACGCGCTTTCCGAAGAAAAGGCCCCGCCGGTCGTTCTGCATGATGAGGGCGAGGACGAGCATGACGATCACCGAGCCCTGGCTCGTCCATACCGGAACGTCCTGCGCGAGCCCGTCGTAGAAGAGATGGGTCTGCGCGACGTGGAGGAGCCCGAAGACGGCGTTGACCGCGAAGAACCCGATCCCCGCGGGATCGAGCCTGTCCGTGACCGTCCGCTCCCCCGCGGCCGCGGCGCGGCGCTTCCTCCGCGCGCCCCAGGCGATCATGGACCAGGCGGCGGCTTGGTGCAGGGCGTAGAGCCCCCAGGCGGAAAGGCGCGTCCAGGCCGTCGGCTGGTTCAGTTTCCATTCGTAATGAGAGGCGCGCTCCTCCTTGGGGAGATCGGCGTCCCGCGTGATGAGGCCCGCTTCCCTGGATTCGAAGCGCGCGAGGGCGGGCGTCAGGAGGGCTATCGTCGCAGTCATGACTGCCGCGAAGGCGAGCGAGGCGATGAGCCCGAAGCGTTCGCTCCCGATGAATCCCCCCGAAGGCCTGCCGCCGTCCATGGTTCCTCCTCGCCGGGCGGACGTTGCTCGCGCGGCGGGCGCGGCGAGCGCGGTACCGCCGGCCCCAGCGCCTGGCCTATCTAGTATTACGCACGGAGGCGCGCGGAGGCAAATGGAAACGGAGCCGGGGATCGGGGAGGAGGCGAGCGGGCCCGGCCCCTCCCCGGGGCGTCAGTAGCCTACCTTGATTCCCAGCGCGGCTGAGAGGCCGCGAGCGGCGAAGCTGTCCAGGAAGTCGGGCGACTGGAGCGATATCTTCCCGTTGAGCTCGAAGAACCTGAGATTGACGATGAAGCCGAGGCGGTGCTTCCAGACGAGGTCCTCGAAGGCGATCTCGTAGGATCCCGACAGGGCGTTCGCGAGGGTCGCCATAGCGCCGGCCCCGAAGTCGGCGTAGACCCCGCGATAGATCGCGAGGTCGAGGTTCCCGAATACCGTGAGGAAGCCGACCGCCTCGGGAGTCCAGACGGCGGAGACCCCGCCCTTGAAGGGACGGAATACCTTAGAGCTCCCCTCCGCCGTCTCGACCGAGTGCGACTCCTCCGTCGTGATGCTTTCCTCCCCGCCGATCAGGTCCTCGGCCGTGGCCTCGAAGGTCGCGGTGACGGTGTTGAGGTAGCCGGGCCGGGCGGGGACGATGGGCACGCGCTTCAATGAAGCGCCCAAGAGGAGGTCCGGAAGGAGCCGATAGGTGGCCCCGAGGCTCAGGTCCAATCCGCCCGACGCGAGGACCGCGCCCAGGATCTCGCCGCCGCCCATTTCCCCGAAGGCGTCGAAGGGCACCGCGCTGTACACGGGGATGACGGCGGTGCCGATGGCGGTCATGGTCCCGGCCACGGGATCGGTGGACACGGAGTACGAGGCCGTGGGCTCGGCGACGTGGAGCGCCGATCCGAAGAAGGCCGGGGAAATGCTGAACTCCCACTTCCCCCACCCGAGCGAGGCCCGCGCGCCGATCTCCACGAAAACGTCCCCCTTGAGGTCGAGGTCGCCGGAGATGGTCTCGCCCTCGCCGTTGCCCTCGGCGAGAAGATCGAAGAGGCTGTCCGGGAGGCATCCGAGGGAGTAGGCGCTCACGCCCGTGAAGAGCCCGACCTTGAGGGACTTGGGGAGCTTCACGTCGAGGGAAATCCCTACGGGCGCGTCTCCCGCCAAGCGGAAGCCGCCCGGCCCGATGGCCTCGGCCATGGCGTCGAGGTCGATGAGGAGGACGCCGTCCTCGGGGAAGAGGTCCGCGAGGGAGAAGTAGTTGTTGGAGAGCCCGGCGCCCGCGGTGATGCTCAGCTCCGCCGTGCGCTCTGGGATCTCGGCCGCGAGGGGTGATGCGATCGCCAGGGCGATCAATGCGAGGAGAGCGGGTAAGCGCGCGATGTGGTGCCTCATGTCAGTCCTCCCCGCCGAGCTCGATGGTCTCGTCGATGTCGGTCACGGCCGTGACCGAGAGCGTCGCGGCCAGCGCCGCGTCCCGCCTGAAGGCCCAGCTTCCGTACGGGACGACGACCTCCAGCATCGGGTTGAAGGGTATCGTGCTCCTTATATGGGCGATGTCGTTCGCGTCCAGGGCGAGATCGTGCCTCCCCGTGCTCGTGGTGAGGGTCTTCTGGAACCCCGCGCCGTCGTCCAGGGTGGCCGAGAGCTCGATACCGGTGCCGTTGTCGAGGACGGCCGTGAGGGTCATCGAGCTCAGCATCCCGAGGAGGTCGTCGATCTCGTCGCCGGGGCCTGAGCGCCCGAAGAGGTCGCTTCCGTGCCCGAGCCCGTCCTCGAGGCCCTCGAGCGCGATGGGCGCTCCGCCTAATGCCGTGACCTCCAGCTTGAAGGGGATGACGAAGGCCGCGTCGATCCTGAGGGTTTGCCCCTCCTGAACGGCTGCGCGGTTCAGGACGATTCCGCCGCTCGAGACGAGGTAGTCGAGGCGGAGATCGGCTGGCCGCGCGTTGACGACGGCGGAGAAGTCGATGGGGGGCATGCTCGTCGGGGGAAGAGTCCCCTCGTAGACGCCCTCGGGCGTCCCGAGCGGATCGGGGAGCCCCGCGGCGAGCGCGGTGATCCCGTCGCTCGGATCGATGAGGCTCACGGGCCCGCCCGGGGGCAGGGCGTAGACCGCGGAGAGCGTCACGTCGAGGGCGTCGGCGAAGGTTTGGTCGATCCCGCTCGCGTAGACGTAGAATGAAGCCTCCGTGAAGCGGATGGACGGATCAAGGAGGTCGAAGGCCTCGGAGAGGTCGATCGGAGTGGCGGGGAACTGCCCGGCGCCGTGCGATCCGCCGTTGAGGGTGACGCTTGACCAGTCAGCGACCACCTCCACGGAACCCCCGATGAGGAAAGCGGAGCCGGGCGTGACATCCGTGAAGGTCAGGCGGTTGTTGAGCTCGTCGTAGCCGGAGAGCGTCATGTCCATCGCGAGGTCGATGGAGCCGCCGACGGCGACGATGTTCATGTCGTAGTCCGCGCTGAGATAGGAACGGGTCGTCGTCGCGCCCGAGGGGAAGTTCTGCGGAACCGGGGCGATGCCGAAGTCCGGGGCGTTCAGGGCGATTCCGATGGAGTTCCCCGGGAGCTGGTTGTTCATGGTGACGCGTAAGCCCACCTCGTCGAAGCGGACGCTCTGAACCCACTCGGCGACGTCCGCGCTCAGCGCCTCGTTCACCGTCTCGTGCAGGTCGATGGGCTCGCCCGGAATGACGGTGAGGCTCGAGAGCGAGGTCACGTCCACTGCCACTTCGCAATCCAGGCTGATCACGCCACTCGGCGGGACCGTGATGGAGGCGTTCGTCGCGGTGATGGTCGCGTCACCGGAGAACGTGGCGTCGGCCGGGGAAACGTGCTGGCCCGCGAGGCTGATGGGAGTACCGATCACGGTCACGGGTATGTTGAGCCCCCCCGCCTGAACGACGTCCGCGTCCACGGCCACGCCGAAGCCCGTGCCCGGCATGGCGGAGAGGGAGAGGGTGAGGGTGCCCGCGCCGATGTCCGCGCCGTAGAAGGTAGCGGGATCGATGCCGAGCGCGAGTACGTCGCTGTCGAGAGAGACCGCCTCCGTGAACTGGAGGCCGGTCGCGGAAGCGATCCCCGTGTCCTGGGATATCGCAGCGGTCGCGCTGAGGCTGTGCGTATTGCCAAGGGTGCCGTTGGACGTGGTCACGGTGAAATCCACGTCGTAGTCGGCGGGGAGGGTCAGCCCCGCGAGGGGGAGATTCGCGATGGCGCCGCCGGGGGCCAGGAGGTTCACGGCGTAGTCGGCTTGCGCGATGACCGTGGCGCCGTTTCGGAGCACGATGCGCGTGAGGGTCAGCGTGAGACCGGGGCCGGCCCCGGTCACCTCGGAGAAGGTCAGCGTGTACGTGCCGCCCGAGAAGGTCACCGTATCGTAATTCGTCGTGCTCGCGGTCCCCGAATAGGAGGCGGTCACGAGCGTCGGCGATCCCGTTTCAGTCACGCTTCCTATGCTCATGGGCTCCATGCCCGCGTTCGCCGTGTCCACCACCATCTGGTTGACGTCGATGTCCAGCGTCGACTGGCGGTTCGCGGCGAGGGGAGGCACGGTGAAGCTCTGCTCCGGGATCTGGACGTCGAAGCTCGTGCCTAAGTCCAGGTCTTCCATGTACGAGGAGAAGTCCAGGGGTACCTCAGCGAGGGGGAAGTGGACCAGGACCTTCTGGATCTGGCGCTCGGCCGGGCTCGACGCGTCGATGAAGTCGTAGGCCCTACCCTCGCCTCCCATCGCCTCGTTGAGCGAGTCCGTGAGGTCCCGGACGGCGAAATAATCCGCCATCTGGAAAGTCCGTGATCCGAGAGGGGCATATATGGAAGGATTGCCCGTTATCCGCACCGAGGAAAAGGGCGGGTTGCAGGAAACGGCGAAAGCCAGGATAAGCGCGAGCCCCGAGCCCGCGATAGCGGCCGCTCCCGTACATCGTTTACGCCTCATCGATTCGCTCCTTTCCGCCCGGTCGATCCGGCGCGGACATGGCCCGTTCAGGCCGCATCCAGTAATGTATTACGGAAAATACCCGAGTACAATACTGATAGGTCATTGACGCCGCGTTCTATATTCAATCTCGCGGAATTCCACCCTAGTAATCGCCGCCGGGGCGAGATACCCTCGATCCCATGAAGACATTCCGGCTTATTTCGCGCATTTTTCTCTCTATAGTATCCGCGGCGCTCGTCATCGCCTCCTGTGCTATCCGCCCTGATAGCCCGGGCCCGCAACCGACGCCGACGCCCGTCATCGGCGCCCCCGTCACCCTGGAAGTCGATCCCGCGGCGACGCCCCAGCCGATTTCACCGTATATCTACGGCGGGAATAACCTCGTTTCGTCAGGCAATGCCACGCGCATTCTGGAGTCGGGCCTCCGCTTCGCGCGGGAAAACGGCGGCAACAACGCCACCAAGTATAACTGGGAGAAAAAGCTCTCGAGCCATCCGGATTGGTATAACAACGTTTATACGAACGACTGGGACGCCAAGGCGCAATACGCCGAGGCGAATTTTCCCAATCTCAACGTCATGTTCGCCTTCCAGCTCCTCGGGCAGGCGGCGGAGACTACGACGCAGAATTTCAACGATTACGCCTACAACGGCTCCGTATGGTGGTCCGGCGTCGCGCAGAACCTCGCCGGCGGCGGCACGGTGAATCCCGCGGGCGGCCCCGACGCCCTCGTCGAGGGGAATCCCGCCCTCTACCTCGAGGACTGGCTCCCCGCGGACACGGTCGGGATCCTCGGCCACTTCTTCGGCTCGGGCGCGGGCC
This sequence comes from uncultured Spirochaetales bacterium, assembly GCA_964399285.1. GTDB lineage: Bacteria > Spirochaetota > Spirochaetia > Treponematales > JBGSOB01 > CAYNQK01. The sequence goes on from CAYNQK010000022.1 coordinate 19,481, forward strand.
AGCTCAGCCTCGACCAGGGGAACTTCATTTACTGGAGCATGGATAACGAGCCCGAGATCTGGTCAGGCACCCACGACGACGTGATGCCGACGCAGTGCTCGGGCGCCGCCTTCATGGACAAATACGAGGCCGTCGGCGTGGCGGCCCGGAACGCGAACCCGGACGTCAAGCTGACCGGCCCCGTCACCTGCAACGAGTGGCAATGGTACTCTTACAGCGGCGATGCGGGCGGCCGCCCCGATAATCTTCCCTGGCTCCAGTACTTCATCAAGGAAGTCGACGCGCGCCAGGATTCCACCGGGAGAAAGCTCCTCGACATGGTGGACATCCACTTCTATCCCGGGGAAACGAACCCCGACGACATCCTCCAGCTCCACCGCGTCTTCTTCGACGAGACCTACGATTACCCCGGCGCAAGGGGCCTCTTCACCCTGAACGGCGGCTGGGATACCTCTCTCAGGCGGGAATACATCCTGAAGCGCGCCCGCGGCTGGCTCGCCCAGTACGGCCTCACGAACGTGGGCGTGGGCGTCACCGAGATGGACGTAGCCTCAAGCGATCCTAACGTCATCGCCATCTGGTACGCTTCCACGATCGGCGAGTTCATGGCGAACGGCGGCGAGGTCTTCTCGCCCTGGTCCTGGAAGACGGGGATGTGGGAAACCCTCCACCTCTTCTCCCGCTTCGCGAGGGATTCGTTCTTCCCCATCGCGGTCACGAGCGCGGACGACCATCTCGTCTCCGCCTACGGCACCGTCGACTCGGGAAGCGGCGACGTGACGATCTTCCTCGTGAACCGCTCGCGGACCCAGACCCGCCCGACCGCTTTCGCGCTCGAGCCGGGATCCTTCGCCGACGGCGACTACCAAACGCGAAGGCTCTCCAACCTGCCGGGCGCGGAGACCTTCGTCTCGCATACTAACAACGCCCTCGTCTCATCGACGGTCGCGCTCGCGTCGGACTCGTTCTCCATCGACCTCCCGCCCCTCTCCGTCACGGCCGTTATCCTCGAATAAGGAAAAGAAACGAAAGGGGAACCTTTTCAAAAAGGTACCCCTTTCTCGCTATCCCTTCAAAAACGGGAGACGCTCAGGCCCCCGCCTCCGTCCATCCCGATAACCCGCGCTCGGGACAGGTGAAGCGCGCCCATCCGTCGGCGTTCACCTCTATCGCCCCCCGCTTCGCGTCCAGGACATCGCGCATCCTCTTTCCCGCCCATCGCGCGCCCATCTCCATCCACTTCCAGCCCTCGTCGCCCGAGCTCATGAGGACCGCGAGGCCGGAGCCCGGCGCCGTTCCGTCACCCTCCCGCGTCCATCCGATCACGCGCTCGTGATCGAACCAGTCGCGCTGTTTCCCGTACGCTCGCCCGCGCCGCGCGCTGATCATCTCTTGCAGCCCCGGCACCGGATCGTGGAGGATATCGTCCTCGTTCCCGTCATGCCCCTTGTCCCGGTACGAGGCCCCGAACCAATCGGGATGGAAGACGCAGGGATAGCCCGCCTCCCTGAGGAGGATGAGGGCGTAGGCGAGGGGCTTGAACCAAGGCTCCACCGGAGACTCGAGCGACTGCAGAGGCTGCGTGTCGTGGTTCTCCACCAGGGTCACCGCGCTGCAGGGATTCTCCGAGACGAGGCTCCCCGTGAAGACGGTCCGCATGTCATAGCCCGGGTCGCGCGACGCCTTGTGGAAGGAAAGGTGGAGCGGCGCGTCGAAGAGCGCCATGGCGCCGTCGGACTTCTCCAGGTACAGCTCGAGGAGTTTCCGGTCGTAGTTCCAGAATTCGCCGACCGTGAAGAGGCCCTTCCCGCTCCCGTCCCGCATCGCGTGGAGCCATTCGTGGAAGAAGGAGAAGCTCACGTGCTTCACCGCGTCCAGCCTGAAGCCGTCCACCCCCGTCTCGCGGATGAACCAGAGCCCCCAGCGCTTGAGCTCGTCCACCACCTCGCGCTCGGTGTAGTCGATGTCCGCGAACATGAGGTAGTCGTAGTTCCCCATCTCGTCCCCCACCAAGGGTTCCCAGGACGAGTCCGGCTTCACGAACTTGAAGATGGCCTTCTCTCCGCGGCGCTGGTCCCAATCCACGCCGTCGAAGTGCCGCGCGCTCCAGGCGAAGGGGGAATGCGCGCCCCTCCTGCCCGGGAACGCGAAGGAGGTCCACGCGTCGATCTCCTCCTCGTCGCCGTATCCAATCCTCCGGTCCTCGGGCCGCACGCGGCGCGCGCGCACGGGCTCCGTGGCGTCCGCCCCCGCCTTGTGGTTGAGCACCACGTCCGCGTAGGCCTGCATCCCGCGCCCGTGGAGCTCGCGAACCAGCGCGAGGTATTCCGCCTTCGTCCCGTATTTCGTAGGGACGGATCCTTTCTGGTCGAACTCACCGAGGTCGTAGAGGTCGTAAGGCCCGTAGCCCGCGTCGTTCGCTCCCGACGCGCACTTGCACGCGGGAGGCAGCCAGAGCGCGGTGAAGCCCGCGTCCGCGAGCCCCCCCGCCTCGGCGCGTAGCGTCCTCCAGAGCGACGAATCGGGCTTTACGTACCAGTGGAAAGCCTGGAGCATCGTTCCGTTCGCCATGAAGCCACCTCCCGGGATGCGCCCGGTTGAAGTCTAGGCCCCGATCGGCCTTCGCTCAAGCGCCCCCGCCAAAAAACGCCGCGTCGGAGGCTTGACATTTCCTATTTTCCTAACTAATGTTCGTTAGGCTCATGAGTCCCACCGATTCCGCGAAGAAGAAGGGCCCTCAGGCGGCGTGCACCCGCGACCTCATCCTCGAATCCGCGCTCGAGCTCTTCGCCGACCGCGGCTACGAGGGCGTCTCGGTCCAGGACATCGCCGCGGCGGTAGGGATCAGGGCGGCCTCGCTCTACGCCCATTTCCCCGGCAAGGAAGCCATCTTCCGCGCCGTCTTCGCCCTCGCCCTCGGTAAATGGGAGGAGACCGCCGCGGGATGCATGCGCGAGGCGTCCGGCCCAGGATCGCCCGAGACCCGCATCGCGCGCGTCCTCCTCGCCTTCGTGTCCGCGATGGCGGATTCGACCGTATACCGCTTCTGGACGAGGGTCTACGTGTTCCCGCCGCGCTTCCTCCGCGATTCGGATTTCGCCGCCTGCGCCGCCCTGGACAGGAAATTCGTCGACGGCCTCAGGTCGGTGATCGCCGACGGCCTCGGCCTCAAGCCGGCCGCGGCGGCCTCGCTCTCCTCCGCGCTCATGAACTACGCGGCGGGGCTCCTCGTGAACTCGGCCTACGCGGCCCCGTCGATGAGGGAAATCCGGGCCGCCGCATCGCTCATGATCCGCGGCGCGCTCGGGATGACAGAAGGGAGGAAGGGATGACCTACCGGGCCTACTATTTCACTGGAACGGGGAACACCGAGCGCGCGCTCGGCATCGTCGGCCGCGAGCTCGCCGCCGCGGGGATCGGGATGGACGCGAGGCGCATCGAGCGCGGCGCGCGCCCAGGGGATGGCCCGGAGGCCGATCCGATCCTCGTAGCCTCACCGGTCTACGCAGCCGCCCCACCAGCGCTCGTCGCCGATTTCCTGAAGCGGCTCCCCCCGGGGCGCCGGGCGGACGGATCGCGGATCCGGGCCGCGGTCCTGGCCGTTGACGGCGGCGGCCACATGGGCGCACCCTGGCGCGCCGCCGCGATCCTGAAGCGACGCGGCTACGACGCGAGGTTCGTCGGCGCGGCGAGCTATCCCGAGAACTGGACCCAGTTCGCTGAACCCCTTGCCGCGGAGGGGAAGGCCGCCATGACCGCGAAGGGCGACGCCTTGGCGTCAGCCTTCGGCAAGGCGCTCGCCGCGGACGATCCATCGGCTTTCACGGCCGCGAGCCGGCCCCTCATCGGGTCGGGTCCGCTGGGCTTCCTCTTCATGGCCGTCGGAAGGCGCCTTCTCGGCAAGTTCTTCGTTGCGGACTCGGACTGCGACGGCTGCGCCATCTGCGCCCGCGCCTGCCCCGCGGGCACCATCCTCATGCGCGGCTCCGGAAAGGGCAGGCCGTACTGGAAATCCGACTGCGAGTCCTGCAACCGCTGCATCAACGTCTGCCCCAAGAAGGCGATCGTCACTTCCATCGGGAGGATCGCCTCGCTGACCGCGCTCGCCGTCGGCGGATCCTGGGCGGGCATCGCCGCGTACGCGTCCTTCATCGCCCCGGTTGTCGGTTCACGTCTTCCCGCATGGGCGTCGATCACGGTATACGGCCTCGCCGTCGCCGCCATCGTCGTTCTCGCCCACATCGCCGCGCTCGCCCTCGATCGCATCGTCGTGAGCCGCATCCAACGATGTCCTGTTCTCAGGCGCTTCTTCTTCTGGTCTTTCAATAAGGACACGAGGCGCTACCGAGCGGAAGGCTGGAAGCCGAATCTCCGCTCGGAGGCGCCCTGAACCGGTTTCCGGCCTTTTTAAACCCTCGCGACCGCGAAGGCCACGTCCTCCCCGCCCCAGTTAGGCTTGGGCAGGAAGCCGCGGTGAAGCTCGCATGAAGCGAAGCCCGCCTCGCTCGCGAGTCTCCGCGCGTCCTCGTCGGAGAAATAGGAATCGCGGATCATGTAGCGTTCCACGCGGCCAGTGTCCGGCTCGGCCACGAGGGTCGCGCGCTGGACCGTCTTCAACTCCGGGAAATGCTTCCGCTCCTCGAGGACGAGGTGCGGCCGCGGACTCCAGAATCCCGATTCCTCGAAGGACCAGCCCTTGCCCGGCGAGAACGTTGTCGCGAGGCTTTCTCCGATGAAATCGAAGACGAAGGCCCCTCCCGGATTGAGCGCTGAACGCGCCTTCCTGAGGACGGCCATGCGGTCCTCGGGCGAGAGCGCGCCCAGGTCGCAATAGATGATCATGACGAGGTCGTAGCCCGATCCGTATTCGTCGGTCACGTAATTCCCGACGCGGTAATCGACGCCGAGCCCGGCCTTGTCCGCGGATGCCCGCGCGTGATCCACGCTGCCGGCGGAGAAGTCGATGCCGGTAACGCGATGGCCGCGACGTGCTAGCCGCTCGGCGTAGAGCCCGGGGCCGCAGCCGAGGTCGAGGACGCGGGAGGGGCCGCGGAGAACGGTCCGTTCGAGCCACGACAGGGTCGCATCGATGGCCTCGGGACGGCGAGAGGCGGCGTCCGTATCGGGATTGAGGTGCTCCTTGAGGAGGATTGCGGCGATGTGCGGATCGGTCCAGAACATGGACGTGCTCGACGCTGACGGTCCTAGGTCGCGAGAAAGCTCGAAGAGGCGCTTATAGTCGAACATGAGGGTATCCCTTCATTGAGGAGGACATCGGTTCGCCGATGGCGGTAAGCGCGACGCGCTCAGGCGTCATCGGTCATGAAGGGTTCTAGCGGCGCATAATAGGAGCATCATACCGGGCCTCGGCGCCCCGGTCAAGTTCCGCGATCATCCCCGGAGCGGGATTTCATAGCCGCGTCCACGGGCGTCGCGCCTTGCGCGCGCGGCCGCCGATGCTCGATCCAGAGCGCGATGACCGACGGAATCATGGCGATCTGCACCCAAAGAAAGGCCCGCACGACCCCGACTCCGTCCGCGAGGAGCCCGAGGAGGGGCGATACCGCGGCGAAGAGCAGGCCTTCGATCATCGATCCTATGGAGCCCATCGTCGCGCGCTGGCCGTCCGTGTACTCGGCCTGCATGATCGTCTCGCTCGCGACCATTCCGGTGCCAAAGAAGAGCGATGAAGAGGAGGACACGATCGGAGACCAGGGACCGGGGAAGACCGACGCGACGATGCCCGCCGCGCGGCCGTACGCGCGCGAGGCGAGGAGGACCGGGAAGGCGCCGAAGCGGTCGATCGCCTTCCCCGAGAGGCGGTAGCTCGCCGCGGCGCCGACGCTGGAGATCGTCTTGGAGAAGCCGATCGCCCATACCGGCCAGAGCGAGGCGAAGAAGGCCGCGGAGAATTGATAGGCGGATTCCCCCAGGGCGTTCGAGACGGCGTTCGCGCTCGCCACGGCCACGAGGCGCCTGTTGCCGAAGAAGGCCCTCGCCGCGGTCAGGAAATGCTTGAGCGAGGAAAAGGCGTCGTCAGCGCCCCGAGCATCGGATTCCTTCGATCCATTCGATTCTCCGATCCGCGGCTCCACGACGAGGAAGGCCATGACGAGCGCTGCCGCCTGCGGGAGGACGGAGATCCAGAGGACGAGGGCGAAGGATGCCTGGGCGATGGAGCTCCCCGCGAGGGCGCAGAGCGCGGCCGCGATCTGGAAGTACGAGGAGAGCTTTCCGAGGACGTGGTGGAATTCCTCCTCGCGTCCGGAGGCCTTGAGGCTGTCGTGGAGGAGGGCGTTGTTGTTACCGGAGAAGAAGGCCCGCGCGAGGCCCTCGAGCCCGGCGCCCGCGAAGAGGACGACCGTCCCGCCCTCGCCGATGCTCCCCGCCACGGCGTAGGAGAGCACCGAGAGGAAGCCCGCCCCTTGCCCGAGGATGAGGGTGAGCCGCCGCCCGACGCGGTCCGAGAGGATTCCCGTCGGGAGTTCGAAGGCCACGGAGGAGAGCATCGCGGCGCCGAACACGGCCATGGCCAGGGCGTAGGAACCGCAGATCCCCTGGAAGATCAGGACCGCCACGGGTCCGTAGAACCTGAAGTCCATGAGGAGGTTGAACCAGGAGAGGGCCTTGATGTTCCGCGCGGCCGCCGCGGAATCCGTCACGACGCGAGCTCCAGGAGGCGCTGTCCGTTCTCGTCGGGCGCGAGGCCGAGGGCATCGATGGCGGGATCGTCGATGGGGCTCCTCACCCCGAGGAGGTCGAGGCGCTGGAGGTGGAGGTAGCGGATCGTCGTCATGACGGAAGTATGCCCCAGGAGGCGCATGATGTAGAAGAGATTGGCCCCTCCCTCGAGGAGGTGCGTGGCGAAGGAATGCCGCAGGGTATGGACGTGGAGCTCCGTCCCGAGGCCCGCCCGCGCGGCGGCCGCCTTGAACGCGTGTTGCGCCGCCCGCTTGGAAAGCGGTTCCTCCCTTCCCCGCGCGCCGAAGAAGAGCCAGGAGAGCGGCCGCGCCGCGGCGAGGTACCGCCCGAGAAGGAGGGCCGCCTTGTCCCCCAGGATCGCGTAGCGGTCCCGTCCGCCCTTCCCCGAACGCACGAAAACCTGTTTGCGCGCGAAATCGATATCGCCCGGCCTGAGCGCGAGCGCCTCCGAGATCCTGAGCCCCGCGGAGTACAGGAGGGCGAAAAGGGTCTTGTAACGGAGGGTCGGACACGCGGAGAGGAGGGCCTGGACCTCCTCCTTGGACATGACGGCCGGGAGGGTTTTCCGTTCGCGCGGCATCCTGATGGCCGCCATGGCGTCCTCGCGCCCGAGCGCGCCGTAGAGGAATCTCAGGGACGAATAGGCCATCCTGAGCCGCGCCGGACTCGCCCCGTCCAGCGCGAGACGCCTGAAATACGCCGCGCACTCATCCGCGCCGAGTTCCGCGGGCGATCTCCCGAAGGTCTCCGCGAATAGGCGCGCCTCGTGCAGATACGCGCGTATCGTTCCCTCCGCGAATCCCCGGAGCCGCATCTCCGCGTCCATGATGTCCCTGAGCCTTCCCATCGCCCCCCTCCCTTTCCGCGCGAGCCGATTGAAACGATGCGCGGGAACGGATACATTACGCCGTTTTCTCTAGGAAAGGATCATCATGACTCGCGTCCTCATCACCATCGGCCTGCTTTGCTGCAGCAACGTCTTCATGACCATCGCCTGGTACGGGCACCTCAAGAACCTCGCGGCCAAGCCCTGGATCGTCGCCGCCCTCGTAAGTTGGGGTATCGCCCTCTGCGAGTACCTCCTCCAGGTGCCCGCCAACCGGATCGGGCACGAGATCCTCTCCGTGGGCCAGCTCAAGATCCTCCAGGAAGCGATCTCCCTCACGATCTTCTTCCCCTTCGCGGTGTTCTACCTCAAGGAGAAGCCGACCTGGGACTACCTCTGGGCGGGGCTCTGCATCCTCGGCGCCGTATTCTTCATATTCAGGAGCAAATTGGCCTGATAGGGTCTATACTGGGCGCATGGAACGTCGTCAGCGGAAATCGATTAGGCTCCTCCCCTTATCCGCCGCCTTCATCGCGGCGGCCTTCCTCGCCTCCTGCGTCGGGACCGGGCCCGCGCAACCGCCTTCTCCCATCGATCCTTACCTCGACGGGACAACGCTCATGCTCTGCGATTTCGAATCCTTCGAGGACGGCCGCGTTTTCAGCATCGCCGATTGGCGGGCGCAGGGCTTCGACGTATCGTACGTGGACGGCTTCGACCAGGACAGGGCGCGCGTGAGCTCGGCCTTCGCCGGCACGGGCGCGCGCTCGCTCCGCATAACCTACCCCGCGAACACCTACGGCACCGCCGACAACGGCGCGCAGGCCCCGCTCGGCTTTCCTCCCGCGCGGGACGCATGCGCCTCCTACAGGCTCATGTTCGGCGAGGGCTTCGACTGGGGAGGGAGCCACGAGGGCGGTAAGCTCCCCGGCATCTCGGGAGGCGACGATTGCAGCGGGGGCGAGGACTGCACCGGGGAGAACGGCTTCTCGGCCCGGCTCATGTGGAGGTCGGGCGGGAAGGCCGTCCTCTACCTCTACCACATGGACAAGCCGGGAACCTACGGCGAGGACTTCGAGCTCAGGACCTCGGACGGCCCGGTCCGCTTCGAGCGCGGGCGCTGGTACGTCGTCACTGAGCAGGTGATCGTCAACTCCCCCGGCGCCTCCGACGGAGCGGTGAGGATCTGGATCGACGGGGAGCCGGCCCTCGACCTCCGGGGCCTGCGCTTCGTGACTAACGGGGACCTCGCGGACAAGCTCTACTTCTCCACCTTCCACGGCGGAAGCGACGCGACCTGGGCGCCGTCCGCGGACTGCCACGCCTATTTCGACGATATCAGGGTATTCTCCCTTTAGCCACCCGGGGCGCTTGACCGGTTGAGGAAAAACAATTATTCTATGATCGTGAAACTATCGAACATCACGGGATACCTCAAGGCCCTCTCCTGCGAGCAGCGGCTCAAGGTCTTCCTCATGGTCCTGGAGGCGGAGCGGGAGGAGGACGGCTGCTGCCAGGGCGTCCTCCGCGCCTTCAGCCGCGCCTGCGAAATGCTCAAAGTCTCCCGCTCCACGGTATCGCACCACATCAAGGAGCTCGAGAACTCGGGACTCCTTTCCTGCGCGCGCCAGGGCCAATCCGTATGCTGCCAGGTGAACGAGAAGGCCGTGAAGGAGTTGAAGGAATTCCTCGGCGCCATTTGACGATCGGTACTTTTTTTTCGGCGTTTTGTTCGATTGTTATAGAACCTTAGCACAGAGGAGGCCGTCGATGGGCCCTGGACAATCCGATATCGTCGAAGCCCTCGGCCGGAGCGGGCTCCTCCTCTCGGGGAAATGGGGGATAGAACGGGAGGCGCTCAGGGTCGACGCGGACGGGCGGCTCGCGGCAACGGACCATCCCTTCCCGCACGGACGCGGGGACATCACCGTGGATTTCGCAGAGAACCAGGTCGAGTTCGTGACGAAGCCGTCGAGCTCCCCGGACGGCGCGATCGCGGAGCTGCGTTCATTGCACGCTGAGGCCTACGAGGCGATGGGCGACGAACTCCTCTGGCCCCTGAGCGCCCCGGGCCTCTGGGATGAACCGGATCGCCTTCGTCCCGCGCGGTTCGGAGGAGACCCCGGACGAGAGGGAGCACGACGCTACCGAGAGCGCCTCCTCTCGCGCTACGGCCGCGCTCGCCAAGCGATCTCCGGCGTCCACGTGAACTTCTCCTTCTCGAGGGATTTCATGGACTTCCTCCGGGACGCGGAAACGTCCCGGGCCGCGGGTAAATTCCGCGAGGATCCCGCGGACGCAGCGAACCGCCGCTACATGGACCTCGCGCGCAACGCCGTCCGTTACCGATTCCTCCTCGCCTTCCTCTTCTCGGCGAGCCCTTCTATCGACCCGCGCTTCGAGGCGGAGCTCCGCGCGACGAGCGCCGCTACCCTCCTCGGCGCTTTAGGCTCCTGCGGCGGACGAACCGCGAGCCTCAGGCTGGGCCCGCTGGGCTACCGCCTCGACCCGGGCCGCGCGCGGCGCATCGGCGTCCGCTTCGCCTCCCTCGACGAGTACCTCCGGAAGCTCGACGCCGCCTGCTCCCCCCGCGGAGGAAAGGCGCCCCTCCTCGACTCGGCCTCGGAGTATTACGTCCCGATCCGCCCCAAGGCCGCGCCGCGCGGCGAGAAGGGCGGCCTCGGAGGCCTCCGGGAGCGCGGCATCGAATACCTCGAGCTCCGCGTATTCGACCTCGATCCCTTCGAACCCCTCGGAATCGGCGAACGCGCCCTGGCCTTCACCCAAGCCTTCGCGCTCGCCTGCCTCCTCGAGGGGAGCCCGCCCCTCCGCCGCGACGCGTCCGCGGACGACCCCCTCAGCCTCGCGGCGAGCGCCTGCTCGTACGACCGCGCGGGCCGTCCCGCCGACGCTCGCATACGGAACGAGGTCTCCCGTTCAGCGGACGGCCTCCTTCAAGCGATGGAGCGGATCGCTCCCCGCCTCGGCGAGCGGCACGAGGAGGCCGTAGCCTGGGCGAGGCGCGCGCTCGCGGGAACGGAGCTCAGGTCCGTGGACCGCTTCGCTCTCCTCGCCGCCAGCGAGGGCGGAGGGCTCGCGGCGGGTCTCCGCCTCGCGCGAGAGCACAAGGAATCGATACTCGGGGCGTTCAGCGCCCGGAAGGCGGCTTCATGAGCGACTTCATCACGGCGGGCTACGAGGACCTGGAATTGTCCACACAGATCCTCATAAAGGAAGCGAAGGAACGGGGCGTCGCGGTCACGGTCCTCGACCGTTCGGACAATTTCATCCTCCTCGAACGCGACGGAAGGAAGGAGTACGTGAAGCAGGCGACGAGGACGAGCGCCGACCGCTATTCGGCCATCCTCGTCATGGAGAACAAGGAAGTGGCGAAGCGCGCGATGTCCGCCTCGGGCGTACGCGTCCCGCGGGGCTCGCTCGCCGCCAACCCGGAGGAAGCCTACCGCGCGGCGGGCGCGTTCGCGGGCAAGGCCTTCGTCGTCAAACCGCGCTCCACAAATTTCGGCGACGGCGTCGCCCTGCTCCCGGCGGATTGGAAAGCGGGCGCGGCGCGCGCGGCCGTCGATACGGCCTTCTCCCTGGATTCCGCCGTCATCGTCGAGGAGTTCGTCCCGGGCAGGGAATATCGCTTCCTCGTGATCGGCGGAAAGACCCGGGCGGTGCTCCACCGCATGCCCGCGAACGTCCTCGGCGACGGTTCCTCGACCCTGCGCGCCCTCGTAGAGGCGAAGAACGCGCATCCCTACCGCGGCGAGGGCTACCATAGCCCGCTCGAGAAGCTGACGCTCGGCGCGATCGAGCTGGAGTGCCTCCGCGAGCAGGGATTAGGTCCGGATTCAGTCGTTCCCGCGGGGACGCGAGCCTTCCTCAGGCGGAACTCGAACATCTCCACCGGGGGCGATTCGATCGACTACACCGACGCGATGCCGGATGCCTACAAGCGCGTCGCCGAGCGCGCGGCCGCCGCCTGCGGCGCTGCCATTTCCGGCGTCGACATGATCATCGCCGACCTGGAAGCGCAAGTAGGCGACGACTCATACGCGATCATCGAGCTCAACTACAATCCCGCCCTCCACATCCACGATTTCCCCGCGGAGGGAAGGAACAGGCGCGTCGAGCGGCACGTGCTCGATATCATCGGATTCACCGTTCAGGAAAGGGGTAAATGATGGCCTTCGATGAATATTGCTGCATCGTCCGTAAGAACGCCGGCGCGATTCGATCGAATAGAACCGACGGCCCGATCCGATCCGCAATTCGTAGCCTCGGATACCTCGGCGCGGACTTCCATGCGATGAGGAAGCGCGATCCCGCGCTGGGCGAGGGCCTCGCGGGATTCCTCGAGGCGCTGAGCTACGCGGGCTTCTGGGCGATCCTCTCGTTCCGCTTCGCGCATCTCCTCCGCGCGCTCCGCGTCCCCGTGCTTCCCCGCTTCATGCAGGCCATCGCGCGCTTCCTCACCGGGATCGACATCCACCCGGGCGCTACCATAGAAGCGGGCCTCTTCATCGATCACGGCATGAGCACGGTCATCGGCGAGACGGCGGAGGTCGGTAGGGACGTGACCCTCTTCCAGCAGGTCACGCTCGGCGGCCGCGGCGGCAAGGCCGCGGGCAAGCGGCACCCCACCCTGGGAGACGGCGTGATGGTGGGCGCGGGAGCGAAGATCCTCGGCCCGATCCTGATCGGCGACGGCGCGAGGATCGGGGCGAACGCCGTGGTGCTGATGGACGTACCCGCCGGGGCGACGGCCGTCGGCATTCCCGCTCGGATAGCGCGGCGCGGAACCGCTACCGCGGCCGCGGCTTCGATCGCCATGAACGGGGAATCCGCGGCATCGGCGTGATTCCACGGAGAAAGGGAAGACCGCCGTCGACGCGGCGGTGATCTGCTCCCTCATCGGGAAAACGGAGACGGCGTTCGGAATCTGACGCGGAAGAACGGGGGCCGGCCATTATCCTCCCGCTCATATTGACATCCGTCGATGCGATGCGTATCCTGGACGTATCGATATCCTTCGATATGAGGCTTCGGCATGGAAAACCGATACGCGAACGGCGCCAGGATCTTCAAGGCGCTCTGCGACGAGAACAGGCTCGCGATCCTCGATCTCCTGGGCGGCGGCGAGCTCTGCGCCTGCGCCCTCCTCGAGGAGCTCGAGATATCGCAGCCCACGCTCTCCCATCACATGAAGGTACTCTGCGAGAGCGGCATCGTCCAGTCCCGCGAGGACGGGAAGTGGACGCGTTATTCCCTGTCCAGGACTGGATGCGCGGCGGCCGCGCGGACACTCGCGGAATACACGGGCGGCCGCGGCGCGGCGACTAGGAAGGGGACCGTCCGATGCGCATGATCCTCGATTTCCTGCAAACGCAGCTCCTCGGCATGAAATGGCTGAATGATCTCATCGGATCGCTCCTCTCCGCCCTCGGCCTCGACGTCTCGGGGAGGCTGGGCGCGAGCGTCCGGTTCTTCCTCTACGACTCCATCAAGATCCTCTTCATGCTTTCCGCGCTTATTTTCATCATCTCCTACGTCCAGAGCCATTTCCCGCCCGAGCGCACCAAGAAGATCCTCGGGCGATTCAAGGGCGTCGGGGCGAACGCCATGAGCGCGCTCCTCGGCACCCTCACGCCCTTCTGCAGCTGTTCCTCGATACCGCTCTTCATCGGCTTCACGAACGCGGGGCTGCCCGTCGGCGTCACCTTCTCCTTCCTGATCTCCTCGCCCCTCGTGGACCTCGGGGCCCTCGTCGTCCTCATCGGGACCTTCGGCCTCCCCATCGCGCTCGCGTACGTGGCCATGGGCCTCGTCCTCGCGGTTGCGGGCGGCACCCTCATCGACAAGCTCGGGATGGAGCGGTACGTGATACGCTTCGCGCCGCCGTCCGGAGCGCGGGTCGCCGTCGACGCGCCGTCGATGACGCGGAAGGACCGGCTCGCCTTCGCCAAGGACGCGATGCTCGATACGCTCAAAAAGGTCTGGCCCTACGTGCTCGGGGGCGTGGCCTTGGGCGCCCTCATCCACAACTGGATCCCGGCCGAGTGGATTATGGCGGTGCTGGGCAAGGAAAATCCCTTCTCGGTCCTCATCGCCACGGCCGTAGGCGTCCCCATGTATGCGGACATCTTCGGGACCATTCCCGTCGCGGAGGCGCTCTGGGCCAAGGGCGTGGGCGTCGGCACCGTCCTCTCGCTCATGATGGCCGTGACAGCCCTCTCGCTGCCGTCGATCATCATGCTCAAGAAGGTCGTGAAGGCGAGGCTCCTCGCCGTCTTCGTCGGCATCGTGGCCGCCGGCATCGTGGCCATCGGCTACGTTTTCAACGCCCTCGGCTTCCTGTTCGTTCGGTAAGGAGGAATCATGACGATCAAGGTGCTCGGCGCCTGCTGCAAGAAGAGCCTCGCAACCTTCGAGAACGTGAAGAAGGCAGTATCGGATATGGGCCTCGGAGCCGAGGTGGAGAACGTCGGAGACCTCGGGGAGATAGCCTCCTTCGGCGTGATGAGCACGCCGGCCCTCGTCGTCGAGAACCGGGTCGTGTCCTTCGGAAAATTCCTCTCTGTCGAGGATGCTCGGAAAATACTCGAGAAAACGGCTCGGTGAAAGGGCGATGATGAATGAAACGAGGCGGATCGGCTTCTTCGCGAAGTATCTCTCGATCTGGGTCGCCCTCTGCATGGGGGCGGGCGTGGCCATCGGCTATTTCCTCCCCGGCGTACCCGCCTTCCTGGGGAAATTCGAATACGCCAAGGTATCCATCCCGGTGGCCGTCCTCATCTGGCTCATGATCTACCCGATGATGCTTAAGGTCGATTTCACGAGCATCAAGAACGCGGGGAAGAAGCCTAAGGGCCTCATCGTCACCCTCGTCGTGAACTGGCTCATTAAGCCCTTCACCATGTACGCGATCGCCTGGTTTTTCCTCAAGGTCGTTTTCAAATACCTGATCCCGAGCGATCTCTCGACGGAGTACCTCGCGGGAGCCGTCCTCCTCGGCGCCGCTCCCTGCACGGCCATGGTCTTCGTCTGGTCCTATCTCTCCGACGGCGACGCGGGCTACACGGTCGTACAAGTGGCGGTCAACGACCTCGTCATCCTCTTCGCCTTCACGCCTATCGTCGCCCTCCTCCTCGGAGTGAGCGATGTCCGCGTGCCCTGGGACACCCTTCTCCTCTCGGTCGGCCTTTTCGTCGTGATCCCGCTCGGTTTCGGTGCATTGACGCGGGCCATCCTCATTCCCAAGAAGGGCAAGGAATGGTTCGATGGCGTCTTCGTCAAGAAGTTCGATGGCATAACGGAAGCGGGGCTCCTCCTCACCCTCGTGATCCTCTTCGCGTTCCAGGGCCGCACCATCCTCGGGAACCCCCTCGCCATCATCCTCATCGCCGTTCCGCTCGTCCTCCAGACCTACCTCATCTTCGCCATCGGATACGCCTGGGCGAAGCTCTGGAAGATCCCCTACGAGGTGGCCGCCCCCGCGGGCATGATCGGCGCCTCTAATTTCTTCGAGCTCGCGGTCGCGGTGGCCATCAGCCTCTTCGGGTTGAGCTCGGGCGCGGCCCTCGCCACGGTGGTCGGCGTCCTCGTGGAAGTGCCGGTCATGCTGAGCCTCGTGGGCATCGCCAAGCGGACGCGGGAACACTTCCCCGCCCGCTCATCCGATCGGGCATCTTGATTCTCTCGTGAAGCAACTGTGAGGAGGCGACGATGCCGACGAAGGTTCTTTTCCTCTGCGTCCATAATTCAGCGCGTTCGCAGATGGCGGAGGCCTTCCTGAAATCGATCGCGGGGGACCGCTTCGAGGCGGAGAGCGCCGGCCTCGAACCGGGCAGGCTGAACCCCTTCGTCGTTCGCGCGATGGCTGAGATCGGCATCGACATCTCGAGAAACCCGACGCGGAGCGTCTTCGATCTCGCGGCCGCGGGAAAACGCTTCGACTACGTGATCACGGTATGTTCCAAGGAGGCCGCCGAACGCTGTCCGATCTTCCCCGGCAAAGCCGAGAAGCTCCACTGGCCCTTCGACGACCCCTCCTCGTTCAAGGGTACCGACGAGGAGATCATGGAGAAGGTCCACGCGGTGCGTGACGGCATCGAGGAGGCCGTGATGCGCTTCGTCTCCGACCAAGCGGAATCCTGAGGCCTCAGCCCGGAGTTGAGCCTGCCCTAGCCCAATTCCTTCTCGACGAGCTCCACGCTCTCCTTCACGAGGCCGGGGCAGACGCTCTTGAAAACGCCCGCCTCGCGCGCCTTGAGGAGGCCCGATTGAACGCTGATGTCGAATTTGATGAGGTCGGTGCAATCGATCGACCCGTACTTGGCCTTGAAGGCGTCGACGTAGCGCTTGACCGCCGCGTAGGTCCTGTCCTTGGACTCGGCGTCTTCCTTCTTGTATTTCCCGTACTTGAGGCCGATGAGCATGAGGGCGCCCGTCACGGCTCCGCATGCTCCGTCTATGTGCCCCATGCCGCCGCCGAAAGCTCCCGCCACTTTGTAGGCGAGTTCCTTGTCCAAGCCGAACCGCTCGCAGCACGATGAAAGCACCGCCTGCGAACAACTAAAACCGTCAGTGAAGCATTGCACCGCTTTTTCGGACGCTTCGCTCATGATTTCCCCCTACGCGGGCATCATACGGCGGGAGCGATGGATGGATAAAGCCCTCAAGCGGGCCCGGTTCCTTCCGGAAATCCAGGCCCGCATCCTGAGAGGATCGTTTCCTTATCGTTTGCCCATAGCCTCGGCGACGGCCACGGCCACCGAGACCGAAGCTCCCACCATGGGATTGTTGCCCATGCCGATGAGGCCCATCATCTCGACGTGCGCCGGCACCGACGAGGAGCCGGCGAACTGGGCGTCCGAGTGCATGCGGCCCATCGTGTCGGTCATGCCGTAGGAGGCGGGACCGGCGGCCATGTTGTCCGGGTGCAGGGTGCGGCCCGTGCCGCCGCCGGAGGCGACGGAGAAGTACTTTCGGCCCTTGTCGACCGTTTCCTTCTTATAAGTGCCTGCGACCGGGTGCTGGAAGCGGGTCGGGTTGGTGGAGTTGCCGGTGATGGAAACGTCCACGCCTTCCTTCCACATGATGGCTACGCCCTCGCGGACGTCGTCGGCGCCGTCGCCGCGCACGGCGGCCT
>CAYNQK010000023.1:0-23179 GCA_964399285.1 uncultured Spirochaetales bacterium
CGGGGGGCGGCCCTTCGATCGCGCTGATCGGGCTTTATATGATGACGCAGATGGCGGAGGCCACGAGGTAGACCGCCGTGAATGCGACGAGGCAGATCCTGTCCAGCTTCTTGGACAGGGCTTCCTTGTCCGCGTTGGCGAAGGCGAGGGAAACCACGGACTCGGCGATCGAGGCGAAGATGAAGAATATCGCGACGATGTGGAGCCTGTCGGAGAGGGTGATGAGGTTAGTGTCCGGCAGGTTGGCCGCGATGACCATCTCCGATGCGACCGCCGCGAAGAGGGCGCCGGCGCTGAGGCCGAAGCGCGGATCGAGGTCCTGCACCCTGATGAAGAGGGTCATGAGGGCGATGAGGGTGGCGATGAACACGGTGAAGAACATCTTGACGAAGAAGCCCGCTCCCACGCGGTTGATGCCGATGGAGAACTGGAAGCGGGAATACACCGAGGGGTTCCCCGGGGGGAGGCTGGGGTCGCCGTAGTTGGACTTGTAGGTGTGGTCGGAGGACTCCGCCTTGATGGCGCCGATGGTCCAGCCGGGGACGCGGACGGAGGGCTCGAGGGCGCAGTTCTGCGTGTCTGGCACGTAGACGATCGACTCGACGTCGTTGGCGTTGTCCTCGACGATGATGTCGAGCACGTGGTTGTCGAGCGGATAGCGCATGATGTTCCAGAACTTGGTGATGGTCGCGTTGACGCGGGCGCTCGCGTAGTATTCGCCGCTCTCCTCGTCGAAGACGGTCTCGTTCGCGCTCTTGGAGTCCATGCGGCCGCCTATGACCTCGAAGCTCTCGACGGGATTGATCGACTTGTCCTTGTAGCGGAACCAGATCCAGAAGTCCACGGAGTACTGGTTGTCCTTGAGGCTCATGTCGTAGATCTGGTTGACGAATACGCCGACCGAAACCTTGACGGGCTCGGCGGCGACGGGGGCGGCCGCGAGGGCCAGCGCGAGTACCGCGAGGCAGGCTACGTGCGCGGTTTTCAATTTCATCAAGATCTCCTTTTACGATGGCGGCCGGATCGGCCGCGGGGTTCCGGGGGCGACCGCGGCCTGGTGCGCCGCAGGAACGACCTTTTCGAGGCGACTATAACGCATCCGATGGTATTTCGCAATGTGAAACGATCAGGAAGCGCGCGATAGCGAGGACGAAGGAGGACGTGTGAAGGTTTTTTCTCGCGTCCCCCAAAATTTGGTAAAAACCGCGATATGTTTCGGATGCGCGGGGGATGACGTCGCGATCGTTGAAAAACGGGAGGATACCGCTTCATGAAGAAAGTATCGCTGATCTCCGCGTGCGCGCTGGCCGCGCTCGCCGTTTCATGTTCCTTCTCCGCGAACGACGGCCCCGACGCCTCGCCGGGCGCGTCGCCGTCTCCGATCGCGTGGCCCAACACGACTCCGTCTCCGGTGCCCGCGTTCTCCCCGGCCGCGACGCCGACGCCGGGAGCGGCCGGGATCCGTCCCGCGGGCAATACCGGCACGGGCTTCTTCGTGTCGGGGACGAAGCTTTACGACGCGAATAACGCGGAATTCCGCATACAGGGCGTGAACGTCAATCATTGGTGGAATACCGGCAGCGAGAACATAGAGGCCGTGCCCTACGTCAAGGCGTCGGGGGCGAACGCCGCACGCCTCGTCTTCGGTCCCGTGGAGGATCCCGCCAACCCCGACTGGTACGTATGCTCGACCACCGAGCGCCGCAGGGCGGCCGTCGAGGAGTACATCGAGTACAAGATCGTCCCCATCGTCGAGTACCACAACGCCACCGGCCTGAACGATCCGGAACACATTGACGACGCGGCGGACTTCTGGATCGGCGAGTCGTGGGTGAAGGACTACGAGCGCTACGTCATAGTCAACATATCGAATGAGTGGGGCTCGACCTATGAGGACGGGGAGGGAGTCCAAGGCAGCCTCGAGAATTGGCGCGATACCTACCTCGCGGCCATCGCGAAGCTCCGCGCCGCCGGCGTCAACAATACGCTGATCATAGACTCTATCAACTGGGCGTCGGAGATATCCGTCATCCAGCAGTACGGCGCGCAGCTCCTCGCCGCCGATCCCCAGCACAACATCCTCTTCTCGCTCCACATGTACGGCGGCTGGCGCGCTCCCGGCGATCCGAACGACGACGGTAATTTCTACATGAACGTCGATACGGGCCTGGATACCCTCATTGACCTGGGCTTGCCCGTCATCGTCGGAGAGTTCAGCCACGAATGCTCCTCGACGGGGAGCTACGCCGATCCCGAGGCCGCGGAGGATTACCAGCTCCTGGACGCCTTCAACGCGCGCGGCACGGGCTGGATCTTCTGGATGTGGTACAACTCGACGGGCAATCACGAGAACATGGTGTACCAATCCGCGAGCCTCAACTACAGATCCCTGGCTCGTACCGTACTCGCGTACCTGGACGGCGCGAAGGAAGCGACTTCCTTCCCCGCGGATCCCGTGCCGACCCTGCCCACGCCCCCTCCGGAGGCTTCGCCCGATCCGAATTGGAATCCCGGACCCCTCGAGATCACCGTGTTCGACGTCTCGGAGAATCCCCCCAATCCTTGGTGGCTCCAGATCGAGATGCAGAACGATTCTTCGGTGACTGGAGAGATCGATTCCGCGGAACTCGAGGTCGCGGGATTCGAGGAGAGGATCAGGCTCGATCTCTGGGGCGCCGCCGATCCGTACAATTTCCGCGCGAACGTGAGTCTCGCGCGGTACATCGGCCTCGTCTCGCGTTTCTGGCTCCACGGGACGGATGGCTCGGTAGCGAAGACCGCCGCGAATACCCTGGTCCAGGGGAACGTCTTCGCCATCGATACATCCCATTGAGAGGCTGAATGGCCCGATGAAGCGGGTACGGCGCCGAGCGCCGTACCCGCGCGCCGTGCATTCCTTTCTCCACACCCCCCAGCGGTTCATGACCCTGAAGCCGATGGCCAGGTAGAATTCCTGATCGCTCCCGACCCAGATACCCTCGAGCTTACCGCCCTCCCGTTCGGCGACCGAAGCGAGCCTCCGCGCGCCTTCCCCGATGAGGGAGCGCGCGAGTCCTCGGCGTCGATGCTCCGGCGCCGTCCCGAGGGGCTCGAGGATGCCCCAGGAATTCCCCTTGTCGTACCAGAAGCCCGCGAAGGCGGCCGGATCGTCCCCGTGGCCGACCGCGGCGATGTCGAGCTCGGCCCGGTAGTCGGGCGCGAGGGGGAGCCGCGAGAAGGCGTTCGCGCAGTTCCGGCGGACGTACTCGGCCTTGTCCGCATGGCCGAAGGCCCGGGCGTGGAGGAGGGCCTTCCCGTACGCGTCCAGCTCTCCCGGCCGCGCGAGGCGGTAGCCTTCGGCGAGATCGGGCGGCGGGGCGTCATCGATGCCGAGCCAAGAGAGGGGCTCGGACCAATCGATGCGCGCGTAGCCCCGCGCGGCGGCCATGGCCTCGCGGGCGGGGAATCGCGGATCGATCCTTAAGTGGACGGGGCGGTCGTCGGCCGTCGTGCGTTCGATGAAATCGAACATTTCCTCGAGGACTCCCTCGGGGAGTTCCCCGTTCCCGCTCTGGATGAAGCGCTCGCCCCGTCCCTCGCCCTCGGAGAGGACGAGGCCGGCGATTGAGCCGTCATCCGTCCGTTCCCAGAGCCCGATAGTCGCCGCCCACATATCGTGGGGCATGGCGTGCATCGCGCGGGACACGAGGGGCGTGAAGTTCCAGCGGTCGATCCACCAATTCCACGGCCTGCGGTTCGGGCGCTCGAGGGCGGAGGATGAGGAGAGGAAATCCCTGATGCGGAGGAAATCGGTATCGAAATAAGGTTTAAAGCGCATGTCTTTCATGGAATGTCTCCGATTCCGGTTTTTCGGAGAGACGGGCGCCGGGAGGCTGATGCGACGCGCGGGTGGATCGCGTAGGGGCTCAGGACGGCTCCGCCTCGCGGCCTTCGATGGATCTGCGACGCATATCCGCTGTGAAGGCCGAAGGTCAGAGTATCATTCCGGTCAGTCCTCTGCGCTCTTCGCGCTCGTTCGAGATGGGGCGAAGCATACAGCCGGGAGGCGGAGGCGTCAAGGAAGCACCGTGGCTCCGTCAGGTCTTGAACTTCGACATCTCGCGCTCGATCCCCTGGATATTGGAGAAGTTCTCGTTGGAGAGCGAGGTGAGCTTGTTCATGGACTCGGTGATCTGTTCGATTCCGACGTTCATCTCGCTGATCCCGTCCTTGTTTTCGTTCGCGATGCCGTTGATCGCCTCGAAGGCCTTTTGGATGTCCGTGGTGCCCTCGCGCATCTCGCGCCCGGCGCCCTTCACGTTCTCCGTCATCTTGTTGAGGCTGGATAGGGACTCCGTGATCTGGCCGTTCCCGATCGCGATCTCCTTGAGCCCGGACATCGTCTCCTTCATGCCGCCGGCCACGTCCTGGATTCCCGATATCACGCGCGTGATCGTGTCGCTCGTGTCACGGGTCATGGCGGTCGCCGTCCCGATGCCGGTCACGATGTCGCCGAGGGTCGAGGCGATGTCCTTGGCGTTCGCGCCCGTTTGCTCCGCGAGCTTGCGGATTTCGTCCGCGACCACCGAGAAGCCCCTCCCGAAATCGCCGGCGTGCGCGGCCTCGATGGCGGCGTTCATCGCGAGGAGGTTCGTTTGGCTGGCCACCTGGTTGATGACGTCGATCATCTCGGCGATCGTGTCCGTGGACCGGGAGATGCCCTCCATGGCCGCCACGTTACGCTTCATGCCCTCGTCCGCCTGCTTGGCCAGGTCCTCGAGGGCGTGCGAGAGCTCGAGCTTGGATTCCGTGGAGCGCTCGATGTTGTTGACGTTGGCGATCATTTGCTCGATGGCGGCCGAGGACTCGTTGACCGCGGCGGCCTGGTCCTGGATCATGTCCACGACCTTCTCGATGAAGGCGTTTATCCTCGCGACGTTCTCGTTGGAGGCGGAGATCCGCGAGGTCAGGAACCCGGAACGCTCGTTCATCGACCGCATTGTCGAGGAGACTTCGACCGAGGACGACGATATCTCGTGCGTGTTCGAGGCGAGGTCCTCGCCGAGGGAGCGGCTGCGCTCGCTCGCGCCCTTGACGGTCGCGACGATTGTCCTCAGCTTGGCGAGGAAATCGTTGAAGTGCGAGGAGAGGAGCGCGACCTCGTCCTGGCCGCGGACGGGTATGGTCGTCGTGAGGTCTCCCTCGCCCTCGGCCATGTCCTTGGCCACCGCGACCATCCGCATGATGGGCCGGGAGATCAGGTTGGCGACGACGGTCACGGCCACGATCATCATGATGGTGATGAGCACCCCGAAAAAGATCTGGTCGCGGACGCTCCTTCCGAGCTCCGCCCGCATGTAGTGGTCGGTGAACGCGACGACGGCCTTGCCGATCTCCTGCCCCTCGTGGAGGACGGGACGCTCCTTGGTCGTGATCACGGGCCTCGGATCGGTCTCTGCCTTCGCGAGGGTCTTGCCCCTCGTGTCCTGTACGTCGACGGATACGATGGCCTCGTCCTTCATGAATGAGGCGAGGCTCTGCTCGAGGCCGGGAAGGTCCAGGTTCCACACGTACGATTTGTTCGCGGTCGCGATGAGGTCCGCCATGTCGTCCATGCGCTTCGCCATCTCGGCGCGTTTCGCCGCGCCCTGGCTCAGGGTGACGTAGAGGGTGAAGCCCGAGAACAGTATGACGAAGGAGGAGATGACGGGGACGAGGAGCTTGGCCCTGAGGTCCATGCGGAAGGATTTCATCGACTTCCCCCGCTTCTCAGGGCTGCCATTCCGCGTAGGACGAGGCTCCGGCGATGAGCGGTCCCATGATGGCGTCGTACTTGCCGTTCGCCTTTATTTTTGCCATCCCGTCGGAGATGCGCTTGTCGAGCGCCCCGCCGCGGCCGCCCTTCTGGATGAGGAAGGTCCCCGAGAAGGTGTCGTAGTAGGCCCTGCGCACGTTCTTGAGTCCCAGTCGCTTCAGGGCGGCGTCCCCCGTGGATTGCGAGAAAACGTATCCGTCGATCTCGCCCGTGTCGACCTTCTTCAGACTAGCGTCCACGCTCGTGGAGGGCAGGACGGCGAAGGGGAAGTGCCCGGTATGCGCCGCGTCCGTCTCTATTTTATAGCCCTTGGGATTTCCCTTCTTTAGCTCGGCGACGTCGATCTTCTTGCCCTTTCCCGTGAAGAGGACGAAGACGATCTTCACCGCGGCCGTGGACGAATAGTCGTAGCCGAGGGCCGCCCACTTCTTATTGTCAGGCAGCGCCACGATGGTCGATACGATATCGACGTCCTTGTTCTCGATGGAATAGACGCAGCGGGCGAATGGCATGACCTGTATGTCCGCCGACGCCCCCGTGGCCTCGAGAAGCGCCGCTGCCAGCGCTTTGTAAGAGTCGGTGGATATCGGCGAGAGCTGGGGCACCGCGACCTTGAGCGACTGCGCCCCGAGCGCGGCGATGGCGACGGCCATGAAGACCATCATGGCGGCACTTTTCCTCATAAAAACCTCCTCGGGCGTTCGATACGATAAAGTCTATGCACGGCCGCCCGGAAAGCAAGCGACATCGATTCCCGCGGCCGCGAGGACCCGGGAAGCCCGTCCGCCGCGCCTCCCGCGCGGGCGATTGCCGCCCGGCGTCCGTATTGGGTATCCTTATGGCCGAGCCATGGAACCATTCAAAAGAACCGTCCGAAAGGTCCGGTTCATCGAACCGGGGAATTTGCCATACCGGAAATCGATCCGCAATCTCTATACCTACGATAAATACGTACGAACTCCCTCAACGGGCCTCCTCACCCTCGCCACGATCGCGAAGCGCGCTACGGACGACGTCCGCATGTACAGCGAATCGATATCGAGGATCGATTGGAAGGACGTCCTGGACGCCGACATAGTCTTTATCGGGATATTCACCTTCAACGCGAACCGCGGATACGAGCTCGCCGACCGCGTACGGCGCGAATCGAAGGCGATCGTCGCGATGGGCGGCCTTCACGCGTCCATGGTCCCCGCTGAGGCCGCCCGACACGCGGACTACGTCCTCCTCGGCGAGGCCGACGAGACCGTCCTCGAATTCATCGAGGCCCTGCGCGCGGTGAAACCGATCGACTTCCCCGGAGTCGCCCGGCTCGGCGACGACGGGAAGCTCGCGAGCTCGGGCTATCCTCCGCCGCCCCGGGACTTAGGCACGGTTCCGGATAGATCGCTCCTCCACCGCTACCGGAGGATGGCGGGGCACAACACCGTCTGGCCCCAGGTCCACGCCTCGCGCGGCTGCCCGCATTCCTGCGACTACTGCTCCCTCGTGAGGCATTTCGGGCGCAGGGTCAGGACGCGGACGCCCGATAACGTCGTCGAGGACATCAAGGCGGCCATCGCCTTCCATGGACATCGCTTCCCCCCGCGCCTCGCGCGGATCCTCTGGATAACGGACGACAACTTCTTCGCGGACCGCGCCTGGGCCGTTTCGGTCCTGAAGGCGATCATCTCGAGCGGGGTGAAGTACAACTTCACCGTCCAGGCCCGCTACGAGGTCGGCTTCGACGACGAGATGCTCGAGCTCCTCGCGCGCGCGGGCTTCATCGAGCTGGCCATGGGGATCGAGTTCCTCGAGGACGATTCCTTCGAGCGCTACGGCAAGGACTGCACCCGCGCCGACGTGGAGCGCTCCATCGCCAACATCCAGCGGCACGGGCTCGCCGTGCGGGGGCTCTTCATCGTCGGCGCCGAAGGCCACGGGAAGGGTATCGGTAAGAAGCTCGCGCGCTTCGTCATCGACCATGATATCAAGGGCATCCTCGTGCAATCGATGTACTTCGTGCCCGGGACGCCGGTCTACGAGGCGTACAAGGGCAGGCTCATCCACGAGGACTGGTCCAAGTGCACGGGGAACGTCGTGCATTACCCCGCGCTGCTTTCCCCGGCGGAGCTCCAGCGGGAGATCATCGAGGCGAGCGCCCTCGTCTACTCCCCGAAGCGGCTCCTCCGCGCGCTCTTCAGGGAGAAGGGGATCAGGAAGCTCCTCTTCGTCGGGGAGTATTTCTGGCAGAGGAGCGTCCGCGCGGACCTCCGGCGCGAGCTCCCCGCGCTCGAGCGCGCGGGAAGGGGCCCCGCCCCGGCTCCTCGGCCGTGAGGGGGCGGGCCGCGCGGCGGCTCGGGCGCTCTTGTCCCGGGGCGCGTCTCTTCGCTTTTCCTCTTATCCTCTCCGCCTGAGCGGCGCGATCTCCCTCAAGCAGAGCCAGCCCGCTCCCAGGACGATGAGGAGGAAGGGGAGGGCGAGGATCGCGGCGTTCCAGAAGTGGAACACGGGGACGAGGGCGACGAGCGGTCCCGCGAGGACGGCCAGGCCGATCCAGAGGCCGAGGACGGCGCCGTACTCGGTCAGGACCGCGTCCGCGGCGAGGGCGAGGAAGACGGCCAGGGCGATCCTGATGAGGGGCAGGTAGAGGACGAAGTAGAGGTCTCTGGGCGGTCCCTGGTACAGGTAGGTGAGGATGCCGGCGGGAGAAACCGCCCCGAGGAGGAAGGACAGGAAACGCGCTTTCCGGTCAGGGGATTTTTCCTTGAGCGCGGGAACCAGGACGAGGGGGAGGAAGCCCGCTAGGCTGAACCAGAAGAAATCCCGGAACCAGAAGCCGACGCAGCCCCAGAGGCTGCCGTACGTGACGGGGAACCAGTAGCGGGTGAGGTACTGGAGGGCCGCGGCCGGCACGGCGGCGACCAGGCCGAGGAGGAAGAGCCTGCCCTGCTCGCGGAAGGTTGAGCGGAAGGCGTTGGTGAAGAGGAGGCCGGCGAATACGGCGGGGCCGAGGATGAGGAAAAGCCACATGACCCTGAGAGTACACGTTGGTTCCCGGCATGGCAACCGCGTCCTCCGTCCGCGCGCTCAGGCTGTCCGCCAAAAGGGTTATATGTCACTTCCGGGACTGGACATCGGCGGGCCCGTTCTGTTAAGGTAAGTCCCGCGCCCGATCTCCTCTGTTTGACGAAGGGGATCAGTGTATGATAGGATCCGCCCGATCCTGCCGGGCGCGCGAGAAGGAGAACAGTTGGCAGATAAGGATTTACGCATAAACGAGCAGATCCGGGTGCGGGAAGTGCGCCTGATCGACGACGACGGGAGCCAGAAGGGGATCAGTCCGACCCCGGAGGCCATCAGGATGGCCCGCGAGCAGGGGCTCGATCTCGTGGAAGTGGCGCCCCAGGCCAGCCCGCCGGTATGCAAGATCCTGGACTACGGCAAATTCAAGTTCGAGCAGGAAAAAAAGACCCGGGATTCCAAGAAGAAGCAGAAGCTTCAGAAAATGAAGGAAATCCGGATGCAGCCCAAGATCGACGACCACGACCTCGACTTCAAGTCGAAGCACGTGAAGGAGTTCTTGGACGAGGGGAACAAGGTCAAGGTGACCATCCGTTTCCGCGGGCGCGAGCTCGCGCACACCGAGCGGGGCGTGGACGTCCTGAACGAGGTCATGAAGCGGCTGGGGAACGATTTCGTGCTTGAGAAGGCCCCCGTCATGGAGGGGCGTTTCATGTTCATAATGCTGGGTCCGAAGGTCAAGGCGGTTCGTCCGCAAGGCCCCGCGGAAGCGGCGGACAGCGGGAAAGCGGGGACGACGAGCGATGCCTAAGATGAAAACCAAAAAGAGCGCGGCCAAGCGCTATAGCCTCACGGGTTCGGGGAAGGTCAAGTACAAGAAAATGAATCTCCGCCATATCCTCACCAAGAAGGCGCAGAAGCGCAAGCGCGGCCTGAGGAAGGCGGGGATCCTGGACGGGTCCATGGTCTACAAGATCAAGAAGACCCTCCTCCCCTACGGTTGATCGGCCCGGACCGAGCCCCGACAAGGCCGGGCGCGCGTTCCGCGCCCCATTCTTAAGGAGAACGAGATGCCCAGAGCAGTAGACGGTACGAGGCGCAAGGCCCACCGCAAGAAGCTCCTCAAGGTCGCCAAGGGATATTGGGGACGGCGCCATTCGAATTACAAGGTCGCGAAGGATTCGGTCGCGAAGGCCCTGAGCTACGCCTACCGGGACCGGAAGGACCGCAAGGGCGATTTCCGCGGCCTCTGGATCGTGCGCCTCAACGCGGCCTGCAGGGCCGAGGGTATGAGCT
Organism: uncultured Spirochaetales bacterium; assembly: GCA_964399285.1. Lineage (GTDB taxonomy): Bacteria > Spirochaetota > Spirochaetia > Treponematales > JBGSOB01 > CAYNQK01. Next base: position 10,094 of record CAYNQK010000023.1, read on the forward strand.
ATTCCAGCTTCATTTCCGGCCTTTCCAAGGCCAATATCCTCCTGAACCGCAAGGCCCTCTCCAACATGGCCATCGAGGATCCGACCGCCTTCAAGGCCGTGGTTCAGGCGGTCAAGTCCGCCTCCCGGGCGTAGATGCTCACCCTCGAGCAGGTCAGGAAGCTCGAGGCGCGGGTATCGGCCGCCCTCGGGTACATCGACCGGCTTTCTTCGGAGAACGCGGCCTTGAGGCAGCGCCTCTCCGGCTACGAGGGGCGGATCAAGGACCTCGAGGTCCTCGTCCGCGACTTCCAGCAGGACCAATCCCGGATAGAGGAGGGCATCCTCCACGCCCTCAAGAAGCTCGACGCCTTCGAGGACGCCGTCGTCAGCGCGGCCGACGCGAAGGCCGAAGCCGCTCCCGCGGGTTCGGCCAAGGGCGTTCCGGCCGCGAAGTCCCCGGCCAAGGGTTCGGCTCTGATCCGCTCCGTGGACGAGGGGCCGGCCCCCGCCGCGGCTTCCGGTTCGGACGCCGATATAGAGGAAACCGAGGAGATCCTCGAGGAAGAGGGCCTCGATCCGCTGGAAACCCCGGAAAAAGCCGGCAAAAGCGCCGATTCCGACTCCGGCGAGCTGGATATCTTCTAGGCCGAGGGGCTCCCGTGAAATCCGTCCGCGTCGACGTGCTCGGAACCTCCTTCACCGTCCAGACGGACGAGGATCCCGCCTATTTCAGCGAGCTGCTCTCCTATTTCCGTTCCCGCATCGCCCTCGTGGAATCCCAGACCCGCATCCAGGACCCCCTCAAGCTCTCCTCGCTCGCCGCGATCCTCATGGCCGATGAGCTCTTCAAGCTCAAGGACGCCTCCGGCGGGCTCGCCGCCATGGCCGATTCCCCGGAGGGGGAGGAGCGAGCCGCTGAGGAAGCCGAGCGCATCGCCCTCCGCCTCATCGCGGACATCGAGGATAAGCTCCCCGGGGCGTGATGCCACCCCCAATCGATCTTCTATTAATCTCCGCGACGTGATTGCCGCGGCCTGATCTCCCTTACTTAATCTCTATTGCCGGTTCTCCGTCCTCGATTTTTGGAAGGCGGGGCGTGGGGTGGAAACCTTTTTTCTAAAAAGGTTTTTACCCCGCTTCTTTTCTATATTTCTGGCTTCCAACCAGCCTTAGGACTCCGGAATTGTCCGTTCCTTAACCTCTTTCCGCTCTTAACTGACCGAATTTCACGCCCAAAACCGCGTTCCACTACACAGAAATGAAGTAAATCACCATCACGTATCGATTTCCTGGTATCCGAATTCGTTTCAAATGTTGACAGAATCCCATTATAGGGAGATAGTGGAGACAATTGTGGGTGGGAGTGGGAGAAAAAGGGGATTTGTGGAATGAATTTCCTGAGCGGGACATTTAAGAACACCCTGGACGACAAAGCCAGGCTCACTTTCCCCGCAAAACTCCGCGAAGCTCTCTCCGGACCCTCCGTCGTCATCACCCAGGGGATCGAATCCTGCCTCTGGCTCTTCCCGACCGACCAGTGGGAGACGCTCGTCCGTAAAATCATGGAGAAGACCTCTCTCTTCAACGAGGACTCCCGGATGATCCAGCGCTGGTTCATCGCCCCGGCGCAGGAAGTGGACATCGATAAGGCCGGCCGCATCTCCATCCCCCAATCGCTCAGGGCCTACGCCGGCCTCACCGAGGGCGCGGAGTGCGTGGTGGCGGGGGTGCTCAGGCGGATCGAGATCTGGGACGCGGGCGCCTACGACCGCTACTGGGAGCCGCGTTCCCAGAACGTCATGAAGGCCGTCGAGCAGCAGCTCGGGGACATGGGGATCTAGGCCGTGGAAGCCCTGCACCGCCCGGTGCTCCTCGCGGAGTGCCTCGAGACGCTCGCCCCGCGCGAGGGAGCCTCCCTCATGGTGGACGGCACCCTGGGCGAGGGCGGCCATTCCGAGGCCTTCCTCGCGCGCTACCCCGGGCTCTCTATCGTGGGGGTGGACGCGGATTCGGGCATCCTGGCCCGCGCGCGTGAACGCCTCGCGCCCTTCGCGGGGAGGATCTCCTTCGAAAACTGCCTCTTCGAGGAATACGCCGAGCGCCTCCGGGGCGAGCGGGGGGCCTGCGTGGACGCGGTCCTCCTGGACCTGGGCATCTCCATCTACCATTACGAGGCATCCGGCCGCGGCGTCGCCTTCCAGCGGGACGAGGAGCTGGACATGAGGATCGCTCCCTCCCGCGGCGAGAGCGCCGCCGAGCTCCTCGCGCGCCTTCCCGAGAAGGAGCTCGCGGATTCCATCTACGAGCTCGGCGGGGAGCGGTACTCGCGGAGGATCGCCTCCGCCGTGGTCGAGGCGCGCCGCAAGGGCAGGATCGACACGGCCAAGGCCTTCGCGGACCTCGTCTGGCGCGCGGTGCCGCCGCAGGCCCGCGAGGGGCGGCTCCATCCGGCCACGCGCTCCTTCCAGGCCCTCCGCATCATGGCCAACGACGAGCTCGGGCGCCTCGAGCGCGGGCTCCGCGCCGCCATCGGCCTCCTCAAGGAGGGCGGCAGGCTCGGCGTCATCAGCTTCCATTCCCTCGAGGACGGCACGGTGAAGCGCTTCTTCAAGGGCCTCGCGTCGAGCGACCGCGATTCGGGCGCGGCGAGCGCCTTCTCCGTCGTCACCAAGAAGCCCCTCGAGGCCACGCGCGAGGAAGCCCTCTCGAACCCGCCCTCGCGGAGCGCGAAGCTCCGCGTCATCGAGCGGAGGGCCGCGTGAGCGCCCTGGCCAAGTTCCTCCGCGGCGCGGCCGCGCTCCTCCTCGCGATGAGCGTGCCGGCCGTCCTCTGGATGGGCATGACGCGGGCCCGGCGCTACGCCGAGCTCCGCGCCCAGGTCGCCGCCCTGGAGGCTGAGCAGCGGAACTGGGTGGAGGAGAACAAGCGGCTCATCGCCGACATAGCGGCGGCCGAGGCGCCGAGGCGCATCGAGGACCTCGCCAAGGAAGGCCTGGATCTCAGGAAGGCCGGACCCGAGGACGTGCTCAGGGTGGAGCTCGGCCATGACTGATACGCGGGAAAAGGGCGCGGCCCCGAACGCCGCCGCGGCCGGACCGGCTCCCGTCCTCTTCAGCGTCGCGGAGGCGGCGAAGGCCCTGGGGGCGGCGCTTCCGGGCAGCGGCGCCGGGCGGGAGATCCGCGAGGTCCGCATCGACTCGAGGACGGCCGGGCCCGATTCGCTCTTCGTGGCCCTCAGGGGCGAGCGGACGGACGGCCATAACTTCATCGCCGACGCCGCGTCGCGCGGCTGCAGGGCCTTCCTCGTCTCGAGCGAGGGGGCCCGCTCCCGCGCCGAGGAGTACGCGCGCATCGCCGCGGAGTCGGGCTCGCTCTTCATCGAGGTCGAGAGCCCGCTCGCGGGGCTCCAGGCCCTCGCCGCGCGGCACCTGGACGGATTCCCCCGCCTCCTCAGGATCGGCATCACGGGATCCTCGGGGAAGACGACGACCAAGGAGATGGTCGCGGCGATCCTCTCGCGGTCCATGAGCGTCGTCATGAACGAGGGGAACCTCAACTCGGAGACGGGACTGCCGCTCTCCGTCTTTAGCGTGCGCGCGGAGCACCGGGCGGGCGTCTTCGAGATGGGCATGAACCGGGTAGGGGAGATCGACGAGCTCGCGGGCGTCCTCCGTCCCTCGCTCGCGCTCGTCACGAACGTCGGGACCGCCCATATCGGTATTCTCGGATCGAAGGACGCCATAGCGGAGGAAAAAAAGAAGGTATTCTCGCGCTTCTCCGGCCCGGAGACGGGCTTCATCGACGAGGACGAGCCCTACCTGGGCTTCCTCGCCGAGGGCATGCGCGGGGAGCTCGTGACCTACGGACCGCGGACCACTCCGGGATTCCGCGGGAGCGCGTCGCTGGGACTGGACGGTACCGCCGTCGACTGGGAGGGGTCCCGCTTCGCGCTTCCGCTGCCCGGTTCCCATAACCTCCGGAACGCCCTGGGCGCCGTCTCGCTGGCGCTCAGGGCGGGCTGCGCGGCCGCTGACGTGGCGGAGGGGCTCTCGTCCCTGAAGCCGCTCTTCGGGCGGGGCGAGGTGGTCCGGGGCCGCGCGACGGTCGTGCGCGACTGCTACAACGCCAATCCGGAGAGCGCCCGCGCCGCCATCGACTTCTGCGACTCCGTCGATTGGAAGGGGAGGAGGATCTACGTGATCGGTTCCATGCTCGAACTGGGCGCCTCCTCCGAGGCGGAGCACGCGGAGCTGGGCGGGGCGCTCGCGCGCTCCCGGGCGGACGCGGTGATCCTCTACGGCGCGGAGACCGAGGCGGCCCTGGACGCGATGCGCGAGGCAGGCTACCGCGGGACGCTCGCTATGTGCCGCGAACCCGCGGAGGTCCTTAAGCAGCTCGGCTTCCTCGTCGCCGAGGGCGACCTCGTGCTCCTCAAGGGCTCGAGGGGGATGCGCATGGAGGAGTTCGCCGAGGCGGCGAGCCTGGGCGCGGGGGGCGGCGCATGCTGAAGCTCCTCGCGGGCCTCTCCGGCCGCTCCATCATCTTCAACGTATTCCGTTACCTCACCTTCCGCTCGGCCTACGCCCTGGTGACGGCCCTCCTCATCTCCTTCGTCCTGGCGCCCTGGATCATCGAGCGCCTCAGGGTCCTCAAGTACGGGCAGTCCATCAGGACGGACGGCCCCGAGACGCACCAGGCCAAGAAGGGCACGCCCGCGATGGGCGGCATCCTCATACACCTCTCCGTGTCCGTATCAGTCCTCCTCTGGGCGGACCTCGCGAATCCCTACGTGTGGATCCTCCTCGGGGGGCTCCTCCTCTTCGGCGCCATCGGATTCGCCGACGACTTCCTCAAGATCAAGAAGAAGAACTCGGACGGACTCCCCGCCTGGCTCAAGTTCATCCTCCAGTGCGTGGTGGCCGGAGGCGCGGTGGCCGCCCTCTTCGCCTTCAGGACGCCGGAGACGAGCCTCCTCTACCTGCCCTTCCTCAAGAACGCCGTCCTGGACCTGGGCTGGGGCTACGTCCCCATCGCGGTCCTCTGGGTGGTCTGGTGGTCCAACGCCGTGAACCTGAGCGACGGGCTGGACGGGCTCGCCTCGGGGCTCTCCATCCTCGTCCTCATCGCCTTCGCGGCCCTCGCGTACATCACGGGACGGGCCGACTGGTCCGGATACCTCGCCATCCCCTTCGTGGAGGGCGCGGGCGAGATCACGGTCTTCGTGCTCGCCCTGATGGGCTCCTGCGTCGGATTCCTCTGGTTCAACGCGCATCCCGCCGAGGTTTTCATGGGCGACACCGGCTCGCTCGCCCTCGGGGGCGCCTTCGGCATCATGTCGCTCATGCTCAAGAAGGAGGTCCTCCTCGCCGTCATCGGAGGGGTCTTCATCATGGAGGCGCTGTCCGTGGTCCTCCAGGTGGGGTCCTTCAAGCTCACCGGGAAGCGCATCTTCAAAATGGCGCCCCTGCACCACCATTTCGAGCTCAAGGGATGGAAGGAGACGCAGGTGGTGACCCGCTTCTGGATCCTGGGCGGCCTCTTCGCCGTCCTCGCCCTCACGACGCTGAAGACCCAATGAGCGCGAGATCCTTCCGGGCGGACGCTCCGCGTCCCGCCCTCCGCTGGGACGGCTGGCTCGCCCTGGGCCTCGTCCTCGCCTGCGGCGCGGGCCTCGCGTTCCTGTACTCGGCCTCCGCCGCCTTCGCGTCCAGGCTCGGGCGGGCTCCCGAGTACTTCGTGACGAGGCAGGCCCTCTTCATGGCGGCGGGCGTCGCCATGGCGGGGCTCCTCGCCCTCGTCAAGCCGGAGACCCTCCGTCCCGCCGTGAAATGGATCATCCTCGCCGCGCTCGCCGCGCAGCTCCTTCCGTACCTGCCGGGCCTCGGGGCCGAGAAGAACGGCGCGCACCGCTGGATCCGCCTCTTCGGCTACTCGATCCAGCCCTCGGAATTCCTCAAGCCCGCCCTGGTGCTCTACCTCGCCCACATCTTCGCCAAGAAGGAGGAGGAGGGGAAAGACGGTTCCCTGGTCAAGGGCTTCCTTCCCCCGCTCCTCGTCTCGTCGGCGGCCTGCCTCCTCGTCTTCGCCCAGAACGACCTCTCCACGGCCCTCCTCATCGCGGCCGCGGCCCTGTCCATGTTCTGGATCTCGGGCGTCCCGATGCGCTTCTTCGGCGGGCTCGTCACGCTCGCCGTCCCGCTCGCCGCCCTCTCCGTGATGACGAGCGAATTCCGCCTCAAGCGCATCATCACCTTCCTCTTCCCCGACTACGACTCGCGCGGCATCAGCTACCAGATGGCGGCCTCGATCCGCGCGGTGCGCTCGGGCGGCGTCATGGGGAAGGGCATGGGGATGGGCACGCACAAGGTCTCGGGCATCCCCGAGGTCCAGTCCGACTTCATCTTCGCCGCCATCGCGGAGGAGGGCGGGCTCGTCATGGTGACGCTCTCGCTCGCCCTCCTCTGCTTCATCGCCTTCCGCTCCTTCAGGGCATCGCTCCGGACGGAGAACGCCTTCGCCCGCTACGCCTGCTTCGGCTTCGCGAGCGTCTTCGCGCTCCAGGCCCTCGTGAACCTCGCGGTTGTGGCCGGGGTGGTTCCCGCCACCGGCGTCACGCTTCCGTTCATCTCGGCGGGCGGATCGTCCCTCCTCTCGTCCCTCATCCAGGCGGGGCTCCTCCTGGGCCTGGGCCGCGAGTCCGGCCTGGGCCGCGAGACGCGGCTCGGCGGCGATACGGGCGCGGCGCGCGGAACCGCGGGGGAGGCCTTCCGTGGCTGACGCGATCGGCATGGCGCCGAGGACGAGGACGTCCCGGGCCTACGCGGGCGAGGGGCGGGGGCGGTCGGCGCTCCGCGCGGTCCTCCTCGCGGCGATCGCCGGAATGGCGATCGTACTGGGCTACAAATACGCGCTCTCCCCGTCCGTGCGGCCGTCCGACGTGAGGGTGGACGCCCCCGCGATGATCGACGCGGAGGCCGCCCGCGAGCGGGCCGTGGCCGCCCTCGGCGGCAAGGGCCTCCTCTTCGCGGACATGGAGGCCATCGAGCGGGCCTGCGAGGCCGATCCCCGCGTCCTCTCGGCGCGGGCGCGCAAATCATTCCCCGGCGGGCTATCGCTGGAGCTCGAGCCGCGTTCGCCCGTCGCCGTGGCGCTCTGCGAGGAGGGCGGGAGGACAATTCCCGCGCTCGTGGACGCCGAGGGCGTGGTGTTCATGCGCGAGGCGGGGGCGGCCGCCAACGACCTCCCCGTCATCTCCGGGCTGCGCTTCGAGGAGGCGGGCGAGGGCTCCAGGCTCCCCCAGGCCCTCGCGCCCCTGCTCCGGGGCCTCGCGTCGGCGAGCCCGGGGCTCGTCTCGGCGCTCTCCGAGGTCAGGGTCGTGTCGCGGCCCACGGGGGAGGTGGAGCTCCTCCTCTACATGGTCGACGCCGAGGTTCCCGTGAGGACCGACGCCGCCCTGGGCGACGACGACCTCAAGACCGCGATCCTCGTCCTCGACGTGCTCCGGAGGAGGGGCGGCCCGGACGGGGCCGCCGAGCTCGACCTCCGGGCCGGAAGCTCCGTCTACGCGTCCAAGGAGGATCCTTCGTGAGCGGCAACCTGATAGTCGGGCTGGACATAGGGACGTCCCGCGTGCGCGTCATCATGGGCGAGCGCGGGGACGACGGGAGGCTCGCGGTGACGGGCGTCGGGACGGCGCCCTCCACGGGGCTCCGGCGCGGCGTGGTGGTCAACATCGAGTCGACCATCAAGGCCGTGGCCGCGGCCATGGAGGCCGCTGAGCTCATGTCCGGGCGCGAGGTCCAGTCCTGCTTCGTCGGCATCGCCGGGGCGCACATCGAGGCCATCAACTCGCGCGGCGTCGTGGCGGTGACGGGGCGGGGCAAGGAGATCACCCGGGACGACGTCGACCGCGTCATCGAGGCGGCCAAGGCCGTGGTGATCCCCATGGACCGCGAGATCCTCCACGTGATCCCGCAGATGTTCATCGTGGACGACCAGAAGGGGATCAAGGACCCCCTGGACATGATAGGCGTGCGCCTCGAGGCCGAGGTCCACATCATCACGGGCTCGGTCACCTGCGCGCAGAACCTCGTGAACTGCGTGAACCGCTCGGGCTTCAAGGTGGACGGCCTCGTGCTCCAGAGCCTCGCCGCCGCACGCGCCGCCCTCACGCCCGACGAGCGCGAGCTCGGCTGCCTCCTCGTGGACATGGGCGCCGGCACGACGGACGTCTTCGTGTTCATGCAGGGCTCGCCTTATTACGCGAACGTCATCCCCGCGGGCGGGAGCCAGGTGACGGGGGACCTCTCGATCCTCCTCTCCCTCCCGACCGAGGCCGCGGAGAAGGTGAAGATCGAGTCCGGCTGCTGCTTCTCCCCGCTCGTGGAGGGCGACGAGGAAGTGATCATGCCCGGGCTCGGCGGCAGGTCGCCGCGGGCCGTGCCGCGGAGCGAGCTCTGCAAGATCATGCAGCCCCGGATGGAGGAGATCTTCTCCATGGTCCGGGACAAGGTCGAGGGCATGGGCTACTACCCGCACCTTGGCGGGGGCGTCGTCCTCACGGGCGGCGCGGCGCTCACGATGGGCGCCACCGAGCTCGCGGCCCAGGTCTTCAGACTGCCGGTGCGTCTCGGGTACCCGGGGGGCCTCGGCGGCCTCGCGGGGGAGATAAAGAGCCCCGAGTGGGCGACGGCCGTGGGCCTGGTGCTCGCGGGCATGGAGGCCTCGGGGGAGGAGGAGGCGCCGGCCAAGCAGAAGGGCCAGGCGAAGAGCGGCGCCCTGTCGCGCATAGCGGATTGGATCAAGAGGGAGTTCTTCTAGCGAGGAGCGAGAATCGATATGGAAAAAACGGCCGGCCACGGCAGGCGAGCGGCGCCCATTCCGCTCGCGCGAGCCGAGGACGCGCCGCCCGGAGGAGGGGGGAATATGAAATTCGGGATCGAGGAACAGCTGTTCGAGCAGGGGGGGGAGCGCAAGCCGACGCCGACGGTGATCAAGGTCATCGGCGTGGGGGGCGGCGGCTCCAACGCGGTGTCGCGCATGATGGAGGCCGGCGTCAAGGGCGTCGAATTCATCGTGGCGAACACGGACCTTCAGGCCCTCGCGCGCTCCGACGCGCAGGTGAAGCTCCCGCTCGGGGCGAGGCTCACGGGCGGCCTGGGCGCGGGCGGCAAGCCCAACGTCGGCGAGAGCGCGGCGGCCGAGGACAAGGAGGCCATCGCGCAGGCCCTCCGGGGCGCCAACATGGTCTTCGTGACGGCGGGCATGGGGGGCGGCACCGGCACGGGCGCCGCGCCCATCATCGCCGAGGTCGCGCGGGAGACGGGCGCGCTCACGGTGGGCGTGGTCACCAAGCCCTTCGCCTTCGAGGGCAAGGTCAAGATGCAGCTCGCGGAGGAGGGCATCGCCCGGCTCCGCGAGCACGTGGACACCCTCCTCGTCATCCCCAACCAGCTCCTCTTCAAGGTCGTGGACAAGAAGACCAACGTCCGCGAGGCCTTCCGCGTGGCGGACGACGTCCTCAGGCAGAGCGTCCAGGGCATCTCCGACGTCATCACCGTGGCGGGCGAGATCAACATCGACTTCGCCGACGTACGGACGACGATGGAGGGCAAGGGCGACGCTCTCATGGGCGTGGGCATCGCCGCGGGCGACAAGCGCGCCGCGGACGCGGCCATGGCCGCCATCCACAATCCCCTCCTCGAGGACGTCTGCATGGACGGGGCGCGCAACGTGCTCGTCAACGTCACGGGCGGCGAGAGCATGTCCCTCTTCGAGTTCCAGGAGGTCGTGGAGACCATCACGGCCCAGGCGAGCCCGGACACCCTCGTGATCTCCGGCATGGTGAACGATCCCGCGATGGGCGACGAGATCAAGGTCACGGTCATCGCCACCGGCTTCAACGCCCCCATCCGCATGAAACCTCTGGAGGAGGAGAAGAAGGCCGGGGAAGGGGACTTCATGCACTGGGAGGAGTGGCGGAACATCGCCGAGCGTCCCGCCGTGCGCGGGCTCTCCTCGCGCAACGGCGCCTTCCCCGAGGAGCTGGACATCCCCACGGTCATCAGGGAGAAGAACCGCTACCAGCCCGTCGAGCGGACCTGAGGATGAAGGAAGCGGATCTTCCCGCGGGCTATCGGGGCTGGCTCGTCTCCGAGAAGCGGCTCTCCCGGCTCACGGTGGACGCCTATCTCCGCGAGGCGGGGTTCTTCCTCGCCTGGCTCGGGACGCGGGGCGAATCCCCCGAGTCGATCGACAACCGCGGCCTCCTCCAGTACCTGGTGGCCCGGCAGTCGGGGCTCGCGGGGGGAGAGGCCCGATCGCGGACCGCGGAAGCCTCGCGTTCGGCGGAAGCCGCGGGTTCGGCGGAAGCCGCGGGCGCGGCGGAAGAAGGTGCGGGCGATCCCGCGCCCCTCTCGCGGCGCACGATGGCGCGCGTGATCTCGAGCCTGCACTCGCTCTTCGCCTTCCTCGTCGGGTCGGGCCTCAGGAAAGACAACCCCGCGGAATCGGTGGCCGTGCCCAAGCTCGAATCCCGCCTCCCGGACGTCCTCACGCGGGAGGAGGTGGACGGCTTCCTGGCGACCATCGACACGGGCACGCCGAACGGGCTCAGGGACCGCGCGCTCTTCGAGCTCATCTACTCCTGCGGGCTCAGGATTTCAGAGGCGGCGACCCTCACCCTCTCCCGGCTCCACCGCGAGGAGCGCCTCGTGATGGTGACGGGCAAGGGGCGGAAGGAGCGGCTCGTGCCCTACGGGGCGGAGGCCTCGCGCTGGCTCGAGGCCTACCTCTCCGTGGCCAGGCCCCGCCTCCTCGGCTCCAAGCGCTCGGACGCGGTCTTCCTGAACCGCTTCGGGAGGCCCATATCGCGCAAGGGGATATGGATGCGCTTCACGGAGGCGCGGACCCTCTCGGGCGTCGAGGCGCGCGTGCACACGCTCAGGCACTCCTTCGCCACCCACCTCCTCGAGGGCGGCGCCGACTTGAGGTCGGTCCAGGAGCTCCTGGGCCAAACGGATATCGCGACCACGCAGATTTACACGCACGTGGACTCGGGCGAGCTCAAGCGGGCCTTCGACCGCTACTCGAGCCGGCGCTGAAGGCGGAGACGGAATGGGATCGAATAGGGGGAGGGGGAAAGACGATGAGAAAGAACGCTAGCCTCGCGGCCCTCGCCCTGGCCGCCGCCCTCCTCGCGGGCGGCTGCTCCGAGCGGCCCGAGTGGATCAAGACCTTCTTCACGCTGGAGGGGAGGGCGGACAAGATGGACCTCCCGCCCACGACCCCCGACGAGCTCAAGGAGGCGGTTGCCCAATACCGGAAGATCGTGGAGGAGAAAGTCGAAGCGGGGAGCAAGGCGGCCTACTACCAGCGGCTCCTCGGATCCGCGTACCTCGACAAGCGGATGTACGGGGAGGCCCTCGAGGCTTTCAAGGAAGCCGCGCGCCTCACGCCCGCGAACGCGCCGCTTTTCTATTACATGGGGCTCTGCTCTGGCTACGTGGGCAAGTCGCTCACCGCGCCCGGCGAAGAGGCGAAGTCGCGCGAGTACATCCTCGCGGCCGAGCGTAATTATCTCCGGGCCATCGAGCTCGATCCGGTGAACGACCGGTCGCTCTACGCCCTCTCGGTGCTCTACGCCTTCGAGCTGGGCCGGCCCGCGGACGCCGTCCCGCTCGCGGAGCGTTACCTCGCAATCAATACCGAGGACGACGCCGGGCGCTTCGTCCTCGCTCGCTCGTACTATCTCACGGGCAGGACGTCGGACGCCGAGGCGGTCTACGAGACGATCGCGAAGAAGTCGAAGAACCCGACGGCCCGCGAGGACGCGGAGCGGAACCTCGACGCGATCCGCGACCGGGGAGCGGGACAGTGACGATCGCCGCTTCGTCCTGGGAAGCCCGGGAACCCGTCGCGGGGCCGGAGGACGAGAGGACTCTCCTCGCCCTCGGCCTGGCCTGCCTGGGCGGGATCAGGGCGTCCGACCGGCGGAGGCTCTCCGCTCGGCTTGACCGGATCGAGGATTTAGCCGTACTTTCCAGGCTCGACGTGGAGATCGCCGCGGGAAGGATCATCCCCCGCGCCGAGATCGACCCCGCGGGGGCCGCCCGCGAGGCGGAAGCCCTCCTTCCCCTGCTCTCGAGGCGGGGAATCCGCGTGATCGCCTTCGACGCCCCCGCCTATCCCCCGATCCTCAGGGAAATCGCCGATCCGCCCTTCGCGCTCTTCGTCCGCGGGAAGCTCCCCGCCAACGACGAGGCCTGCGTCGCCGTCGTGGGGACGAGGGACCCGGACATGGCGGCCTACGCCGCGGCCCGCGCCTTCGCGCGGGACCTCGCGCGCTCGGGCGTGCCTGTGGTGTCGGGGCTCGCGTTCGGGATCGACCGCGCCGCCCACGAGGGCGCGATCGAGGGGAGGGGGAGGACGGTCGCGGTGCTGGGATGCGGGATCGACGCGGTCTATCCGCGCGCGCACGCGGGCCTCGCGTCGCGCATCCTCTCCTCGGGCGGCTGCGTGCTGTCCGAGTACCCGCCCGGGCGCGGAGCCATGCGGCACCGCTTCCCCGAGCGGAACAGGATCGTATCGGGGCTCTCGCGGAGCGTGGTGGTGGCTCAGGCCCCCGCGCGCTCCGGGGCCCTCATCACGGCGGATTTCGCCCTCGAGCAGGGGAGGGACCTCCTCGTGCTGGAGGCGGGGCTCGCGGGGGAGCGCGGCGCGGGAGGCGCGGCTCTAGCGGAGCAGGGCGCGCGCGCGGTCCGCGGCGCGGCGGACCTCGGGGAGGCGTGGCGGGGATGAGCGGCGGCAAGGAATCAGGAGGGAAGATGGCAACCAAGACGGCGGCGAAGAAGACCGCCGCGAAGAAGGGCTCGCTCGTCATCACCGCCAAACTCGAGAACGGCCTTTGGACGAGCGCGCGATTGAAGACGCTGTACAAGGGCCAGTGGCAGTATGGGTATATCGAGGTTCGCGCCAAGCTCCCGAAGGGCGTGGGCACCTGGCCCGCCATCTGGATGCTTCCCTTCAACGACAAGTACGGCATGTGGCCGCGCTCCGGCGAGATAGACATCATGGAGCACGTGGGCTTCGATCAGGACGTCGTTCA
>CAYNQK010000023.1:23189-23979 GCA_964399285.1 uncultured Spirochaetales bacterium
ATCCACCATGGCAAAATCGCTCGTCATCGTCGAGTCGCCCGCGAAGGCGAGGACGATAGAGAAGTACCTCGGATCCGGATACTCCGTGATGGCCTCCATGGGCCACCTCATCGACCTCCCCAAGTCCAGGACCGGGATCGACGTGGACGGGGACTTCGAGCCCGAGTACATGACCATCCGCGGCAAGGCCCAGCTCCTCAAGGACCTCCAGAAAGCGGCCAAGAAGTCCAAGGCCGTCTTCCTCGCGTCTGATAACGACCGCGAGGGAGAGGCGATCGCCTTCCACCTGAAGAACGCCATTTCCGCGAAGAACGAGGGGCTCCCCATCAAGCGGATCGTCTTCAACGAGATCACGCCGCACGCCATCCGGGAGGCGGTGAAGACGCCGCATGAGGTGGACGAGGCCCTGGTGAACGCCCAGAAGGCGCGCCGGGTCCTGGACCGCCTCGTGGGCTACAACCTCTCGCCCCTTCTCTGGAAGAAGGTGAAGAACGGGCTCTCGGCCGGCCGCGTGCAGTCGGTGGCGCTCCGCCTCATCTGCGAGCGCGAGGCCGAGGTGCAGGGCTTCATCCCCGAGGAGTACTGGACCCTCGAGGCCGAGTTCAAGAAAGGCAGGCACTCCTTCGTCGCGGACCTGGTCTCCTTCGCGGGGGGCAAGCCCGAGCTCAAGAAGCAGAAGGACGTGGAGGAGCTCATAGCGAAGCTCGGCGACGCCCCCTTCGAGGTCGCGGACATCAGGGCGCCCGAGAAGTCCCTGAAGCCCAAGCCGCCCTTCCCCACCTCCAAGCGC
>CAYNQK010000023.1:23989-34379 GCA_964399285.1 uncultured Spirochaetales bacterium
GGCCGCGGCCAACCGCCTGGGCTTCACCTCCACGACGACGATGCAGCTCGCCCACCAGCTCTACGAGGGCGTCGCGATCGGGAACACCCGCATCGGCCTCATCACCTACATGAGGACGGACTCGGTGCGCATCTCGTCACAGGCCCTCGAGGAGCTCAGGGAATTCATCGGGAAGAAGTACCCCGCGGAGCTCCCCCCGGAGGCCGTGGCGTACGCGGTGGGCGGGAAGGCCCAGGACGCGCACGAGGCCATCCGCCCCACCATGATGGCCTACGAGCCGGAGAAGGTGCAGCAATACCTGAACCGCGACCAGTTCCGCCTCTATTCCATAATCTGGGAACGCTTCGTCGCGAGCCAGATGACCCAGTCCAAGACGCGGACCACGAGCGTGGACCTCAAGGCGGGCGAGGCCGTCTTCCGCGTCTCGGCCACCAAGATCGTTGAGAAGGGCTTCTACAAGGCCCTGAAGCTCCTCACCTCCAAGGAGGACAAGGACGCCATCCTCCCCGAGATGCGGATCGGCGAGGTCCTGAAGGCGGACAGGCTCACGCCCGAGCAGCACTTCACGCAGGGCCCCTCGCGCTACACTGACGCCTCCATCATCAAGGCCCTGGAGGAGCTCGGGATCGGGCGGCCCTCCACCTACGCTCCCACCATCTCCGTCATCATCGAGCGCTACTACGTGACCCGGGAGAACCGCCAGCTCGTCCCCACGACCCTGGGGAAGATGATCAACGACATCCTCGTGGAGTCCTTCTCCGACGTGATCGACTACGGCTTCACCGCGGACATGGAGCGGAAGCTGGACGAGGTGGAGGAGGGCAAGCTCCGCTGGGCGGACGTGATCCGCGGATTCTACGGCCCCTTCCGCGTCCAGGTTGACTCCGTGATGAAGAACCTGGAGTCCTACCGCGGGACCCTGGACGAGGCCACCGACATCGTCTGCGAGAAGTGCGGGAAGCCCATGGTGAAGAAGCTCGGGCGCTTCGGCTTCTTCCTCGCCTGCACGGGCTTCCCCGAGTGCCGGAACACCCGCTCCATCCCCCTCGGGAAGTGCCCGCGCCCCGGCTGCGGCGGGGACATCGTCTCGCGCAGGAAGTCGAGCGGGCGCGGCAGGGAATTCTACGGCTGCTCGCGCTACCCGGAGTGCGACTTCATCACGCACTCCAAGCCCACCTCGAGCCTCTGCCCCAAGTGCGGGCAGTTCCTCGTGGAGAAGTACGACAAGCGGAACGGGTCGCACAAGGCCTGCATCAACCCCGAGTGCGATTACCTCCATACCGCGGACGAGGAACATGCTGCCGAGGATTGAGGAGTACCTCCGGTACCTGGACTGCGTGCGGGGCCTCTCGCCCCGGACGACCGCCTCCTACGGGGAGGACCTCCGGCGCTTCGCCGAGAAGTCGGGGCGCGGAGCCCCGGAGGACGTGGAGGCGGCGGACGTCCGCGCCTTCGTGGCCGAGCTCTCCCGCGAGGGCTACTCCGAGTCCTCGATCAACCGGATCCTCTCGGGGCTCAGGGGCTTCTTCGCCTACTGCGTCGCGCAGGGCTTCATCGAGGCGGACCCGACCGCGGGGATCAAGTCGATGAAGGCGCCGCGCAAGCTCCCGGAATTCCTCTTCGAGGAGGAGGCCGCGGCCTTCGTGGAGCTCCCGGCGGGCGGGGGCTTCTCCCCCGCGCGGGACCGCGCGCTCCTCGAATTCTTCTATTCGACGGGCTGCCGCCTCTCCGAGCTCGTCGGGCTCGAGACGAGGGCGCTCAACCTCGCGCGCCGCGAGGCGAGGGTGATGGGCAAGGGTTCCAAGGAGCGGATCGTGTTCCTGAACCCGCGCGCGGCCGAGGCGATGAGGGAATACCTCCCGCTCCGCGCGGCGAGGCTCGCGGGAGCGGAGGACCCCGGCAGGGTCTTCCTGAGCGCGCGCGGAAGGCCGCTCTCGGCGCGCGGGGCGGCCCACGTGGTATGGACCTGGGCCTCGCGGTCGGGGCAGGCGAAGAACGTGCATCCGCATACGTTCAGGCACAGCTTCGCGACCCACCTCATGGACCGGGGCGCGGACATCAGGATCGTGCAGGAGCTCCTCGGGCACTCGAGCGTGTCGACCACCCAGGTCTACACGCACGTGAGCCTCGAGCGACTGAGGAAAGTCTACGGGGAGGCGCATCCCCATGCGTGAGGAAGGAATGAGCGTCGAATCGAACGGATCGGGGATGCACGGGACCACGGTCCTCTGCGTGAGGAAGGGCGGGAAGACCGCCATGGCGGGGGACGGCCAGGTGACCCTCGGGAACACCGTGATGAAGAGCAACGCGCGGAAAGTCCGCACGGTCCACGACGGCAAGGTCCTCGCGGGCTTCGCGGGGTCGACCGCGGACGCCTTCACCCTCCTCGAGCGCTTCGAGATGAAGCTCAAGGAATACGCTGGGGACTTAACGCGCTCCGCGGTGGAGCTCGCCAAGGACTGGAGGACGGACAGGCTCCTCCGGAGGCTCGAGGCGATGCTCCTCGTGGCCGACTCGACCCGCATCTTCCTCCTCTCGGGCTCGGGCGACGTGATCGAGCCGGCGGAGGACGCCATCGCCATCGGCTCGGGCGGGCAGTTCGCGCAGGCCGCGGCCCTCGCCTACCTGGACTCGGGCGCGGAACTGGACGCCAAGGAGATCGCCGTCAAGTCCCTCGGGATCGCCGCGGGGATCTGCATCTACACGAACGACCGCGTCACCGCGGAGGAGATATGAGCGTGCCCGCGGATTTCAAGAGCCTGACGCCTCGCGAGATCGTCGCCGAGCTCGACCGCTATATCGTGGGCCAGGACAAGGCCAAGCGCGCGGTCGCCGTGGCGCTCAGGAACCGGATGCGGAGGCAGCTCCTCCCCGAGTCCATGCGCGACGAGGTCACGCCCAAGAACATCCTCATGATCGGCCCCACGGGCGTGGGCAAGACCGAGATCGCCCGCCGCCTCGCCAAGCTCTGCGGCGCTCCCTTCATCAAGGTGGAGGCCACCAAGTACACCGAGGTGGGCTACGTGGGCAGGGACGTGGAGTCCATGATCCGAGACCTCATGATGGCCGGCTACGCCATGGTGCGGCAGGAGATGCGCGCGGGCGTGAAGGACGCCGCGGAGAAGCGCGTGGAGGAGCTCATCCTCGACGCCCTCCTTCCCGGCGCCAAGGGCGAGGACGACAAGAAGCCCCTGGGGGCCCTCGCCGAGCTCCTCAAGGGGATGCGCCCCGCGGGAACGGGAGAAACGGCGATCCCCGCTGGCGCCTTCGCCGCCGGGAACCCGGGCGCCGAGGCCGCTTCCGCCGACGGGAGCGCCTCCGCCGCCGGGGGAGGGGAAGCTGAAGCGGGGAACGCCACCCGGGAGCGCTTCCGCTCGATGCTCCGGGAGGGAAAGCTCGAGGACCGCAGGATCGATATCCAGGTGAGCGCCGCCCCCTCCCAGCCCGCCATCGAGATCTTCTCGGGCGGCTCCGTCGAGGAGATGGAGATGAACTTCTCCGGCCTCGCGAACCTCTTCGGGGGGAAGCGCAAGAAGAAGAGCATGGCGGTGAAGGACGCCCGGAAGGCCCTCCTCGCGGAGGAGATGGACAAGCTCATCGACGCGGACCGCGTGGCCGAGGAGGCCCGGAGGCGCGTGGAGGAGTCCGGCATCGTCTTCATCGACGAGATGGACAAGATCGCGAACCGGGAGGGCAAGGGCGGGGGCGTCGACGTCTCCCGCGAGGGCGTCCAGCGGGACATCCTCCCCATCGTGGAGGGGAGCTCGGTCAACACCAAGCACGGGGTCGTGGACACCTCCCACATCCTCTTCATCGCGGCGGGGGCCTTCAACGTCTCCAAGCCCCAGGACCTCATCCCGGAGCTCCAGGGGCGCTTCCCCATCCGGGTGGAGCTCGAGGCCCTGAACGCGGCGGACTTCGTCAGGATCCTCACGGAGCCCGAGAACGCCCTGAGGCGGCAGTACGTGGAGCTCCTCAGGACGGAGGGGGTCGAGATCGAGATCGGCGCGGACGCCATAGCCCGAATCGCGGAGATCGCCCAGGAGGTGAACTCCCGGAACGAGAACATCGGGGCGCGGCGCCTCCACACCATCATGGAGCGCCTCCTCGAGGAGCTCTCCTTCACGGCGCCCGAGCGCAGGGGGGAGTGGATCGCCATAGACGCGGCGTACGTGGAGGAGCGGTTCAAGGACTTCTTCGAGCGCCAGGATTTGTCGCGTTTCATCCTTTAAGGGGGGAGCGCTTCGGGCTAAAGGGCGGCCGGACGGGGCCGATAATCGAACCGGAGGACCATTAGGGGCCTCCGGGAGGGGAAGGGAATGTTCGAAGGAACGGGATTCGGGAAGACGGTCGGCCTCCTCCACCGCTCGATGAGCGCAGCGAGCCTAAGGCGGCGCGTCATCGCGGACAACATGGCCAACTCGGGGGTGCCCAACTTCAAGCGCTCGGAGATCAACTTCGAGTCCAGCCTCAAGCGGGCCCTGGATTCCGAGGGCTACGAGCCCCCGGTGGCGCTCAAGACCGCTAATCCGAGGCACATCCCCCTGTTCCGCCCGACCGACTGGCGGGACGTGGAGCCGCGGCGGATCCTGGACTACCTCTCGACGACCAAGAACAACGGGAACAACGTGGATCCTGAGCAGGAGCTCATGGACTCGCTCACCAACCAGCTCGCGTACACGATGGAGGCCCAGGCGCTGAACCACGAGTTCAGCCAGGTCAACCTCGTGCTCCGGAATTCCTAGGAGGCCATAGATGGGAATGTTCACGGCCATCAACATAGCGGCGACAGGGCTGACCGCCGAGCGGCTTAGGACCGACGTCATCGCCGACAACATCGCCAACGCCTCCACCACGCGCACCCCCGAGGGCGGGCCCTTCAAGCGCTCCCGGGTCGTCCTGCGCCCCCGGACGCAGAACCCCTACTTCCGCCTGCCCTTCCTGCCCAAGCAGTGGGACAACGGGGCGGGGAAGGGCGTCGTCGTCTCGACGATAGAGAAGGACAACGCGCCGTCGCGCCTGGTCTACGACCCCACCCATCCGGACGCCATCAAGACCGGGCCGATGGAGGGCTACGTGGAGATGCCGAACGTCAACATCGTCACCGAGATGGTGGACATGATAGCGGCGTCCCGGGCCTACGAGGCCAATTCCGCGCTCATAAACGGATCCAAGGCCATGTTCATGAAGGCCCTCGAGATCGGGAGGTAGTGAATGACGATCAACGCGTTCGAGAGGCTTCCCGGCGCCGTCCGCGCGGACGGGGATCTCGTGAAGCTCGCGAGGACGAAGCCGGCCCACCTCGACATAGACGGCAACGCGGGCCGGGACGCGGAGATAGCGGCGGAGGGAGGCCCGAACGGCTTCCAGAACGCCCTAGTCCGCGCCATGGACGGGGTGAACGCCAAGCAGCTCTCCGCCACCGAGGTGACGAGGCGCATGCTCACGGACCCCGACTCGGTGGAGCCGCACGACGTCACCGTCGCCCAGGCGGAGGCCAGCCTCTCGCTCAACATAGCGCGCAGCGTGCTCGACAGGATCGTGCGCGGCTGGAAGGAGATCTCCAACGCGAGGTAGGCGGGGGGATAAAAGAGCGGCGTAGGCCCGCAAGGCCGGCCGCGGATCGCTTTTCAAGGAAAAAGCGATTGATCGAACAACGGAAAGGCCTCATACTGAGGACGGTTCATTTGTACTTGGGAGGGGAAAAATGAACGAATGGCTCAAGAAAGCCGGCGAGCGGATCAAGGCCCTCTGGGGCAAGTGGACCCTCGTCCAGAAACTCATCTTCTTCGGCATCCTCGGCGCGGTCGTCGCGGCCGTGATCGTCATCTTCGCCGTCAACGCGGCCCCCAGCATGGCCAAGGTCATCTCCAAGCCCATCGCCGACGAGACCGTGCTCGAGCGCGTCACGAACCGCCTCGAGGCGGAGGGCATGCGCTACGACGTCCAGGACGGCTTCGTCATGGTGGCGGACGAGAAGACCGCCAAGAAGGCGAGGGCCATCCTCGTCAACGAGGACCTCCTGCCCAAGGACCTCTCGGCCTGGGACTTCTTCAAGACCGACCGCTGGTCCATCACGGACTTCGAGCGGAAGCAGAACCTGAGGCAGTCCGTCATCCAGCTCGTCGAGTCCCACATCGAGGCCCTGGACGACGTGGACGACGCCAATGTCACCGTCACGCTCCCCGAGAAGGAGCTCTTCCAGGCGGACCAGAAGGAGGTCACGGCCTCCATCATCATCACCCCCGCGCCCGGGTCCGACTTCACGTCCAACCGGAAGAAGCTCGAGGGCGTCCAGCGGCTCGTGAAACTCTCCGTGGAGGGCCTCAAGGACGAGAACATCGTCATCACGGACCAGAACGGCGTGGTGATCAACGATTTCGCGGGCCTCGCGGACATGGACCGGCTCGACCTCACCAAGCGCGAGCAGAAATTCATCCGCGAGCAGGAGGCCTACTACCGCGCCATGGCGCTGCAGTCCCTCCGGACCATCTTCACCGCGGACCGGGTCCGGGACCTCAACATCAAGATCCACATGGACATGAGCAAGAAGGAGTCCCAGACGAGGGAGCTCCTCCCCTTCGTGGTGAAGGCGGACAACCCCAGGACCCCCTACGACGATTCCGACATCCGCGAGGCCGTTCCCGTCTCCAGCTCCACCACGGACTACGAGTACCAAGGCACGGGCTTCAACCCCGAGGGCCCCGCGGGGATGGAGGGGCAGACCGCCCCCGCCTACCGCGACATGCAGAACATGAACGGCAAGGCCACCCAGACCCAGAAGATCGTCAACAACGAGATCGGCGACCGGAAGACCCAGGAGACCGTGAGCCCCAAGATCGACCGCGTCACGGCTTCCGTGAACATCGACGGGATCTGGGAGTACAAGTACGACGAGAAGGGCAAGAAGGTCGTGAAGCCCAACGGCCGGATGGAGCGCCTCTACACCGGCCTCTCCGACCAGGAGCTCAAGGACGCCGAGCGCCTCCTCAAGGGCGCCTTCGGTTTCGACCTCGTCCGCGGGGACACGGTGGCCGTGACCAACATAGCGGTGGACCGCTCGGCCCAGTTCGCCGAGGAGGACGCGGCCTACATCAAGAGCAAGCAGATCCAGGACACGGTGCTCTGGTCCCTCATCGGCCTCGCGGCCCTCATGGTCGTCTTCATCGTGGTGAGGCTGATCTCCCGCGAGATGGAGCGGCGCAAGAGGCTCAGGGAGGAGGAGCTGGCCCGCAGGCACCAGATGATGCGGGAGAGCGCGCTCCGCCAGGCGGAGGAGGAGGGCGTCGAGGTCTCGATGTCCGTCGAGGAGCGGAAGCGCCTCGAGATGCAGGAGAGCGCCATCAACATGGCGAAGGACCATCCGGAGGACGTCGCGCAGCTCATCCGGACCTGGCTCATGGAGGAATAGCGAATGGCCATGCAATCGGTCCAGCCGGGGAAGTCGAAATCCCAGGCGGCCCAGTCCAAGAAGGGCGGGATCGCCGGAAAGAGCATCAAGGACCTCTCCGGCAGGCAGAAGGCGGCGATCTTCCTCGTCACCCTCGGGAGCGAGATCTCCGCGGAGATCTTCAAGCATCTCCGCGAGGACGAGATAGAGACCCTCACCTTCGAGATAGCGCGCATCGAGACCATCGAGCCCGAGCAGAAGGACGCCATCCTCCTCGAGTTCCAGGAACTCATGATGGCGCAGGAGTTCATCACCACGGGCGGCATCGACTACGCCCGCGAGCTCCTCGAGAAGGCCCTGGGCTCCCAGAAGGCCATCGACATCATAAATAGGCTCACGAGCTCCCTGCAGGTCCGGCCCTTCGACTTCGTGCGCCGGGCGGACCCGGCGCACCTCCTCAATTTCATCCAGCAGGAGCACCCCCAGACCATCGCCCTCATCCTCGCGTACCTGGAGCCGGGCAAGGCCTCAGTGATCCTGCAGAACCTGCCCCACGACATCCAGTCGGACGTGGCCAAGCGGATCGCGACCATGGACCGGACGAGCCCGGAGACCCTCCGCGAGGTGGAGCGGGTGCTCGAGAAGAGGCTCTCGACCCTCTCGAGCGAGGACTACACTCAGGCGGGCGGCGTCGACTCCATCGTGGAGATCCTCAATCTCGTGGACCGCACCTCGGAGAAGTCCATCGTGGAGGCCCTCGAGGAGGAGGATCCCGAGCTCGCCGACGAGATCAAGAAGAAGATGTTCGTGTTCGAGGACATCGTCATGCTGGACGACCGGGCCATCCAAAAGGTGCTGCGCGAGGTGGACAGCCAGGAGCTGGCCAAGGCTCTCAAGGCCGTGGATTCCGAGGTCCAGGACAAGATTTTCCGCAACATGTCCAAGCGGGCCGCCAACATGCTCAAGGAGGACATGGAGTACATGGGCCCGGTGCGCATGAAGGATGTGGAGGAGGCCCAGCAGAAGATAGTCTCCATCATCCGCCACCTGGAGGACCAGGGCGAGATCGTCATCTCGCGCGGCGAGGGCGACGAGCTCGTGGTGTAAGGGGGGGAGGCCGTGGCCAAGCACGTGTTCCGCGCTATGGAAGTCGTCGAGCTCGGTACCCGCGTCGTCATAGACGCGCCGGGGCCCGCCGAGCCCAAGCACCAGGAGCGCGAGGAGGAGGCCGAGCTCGCCCCCGCCTACGAGGGGCCGACCGCGGACGAGCTCAGGCGCGAGGCGGAGGCCTTCAAGGAATCCTGGGAGCGCGAGAAGTCCGAGCTCGAGGCCAGGGCCCGCGAGGACGCCGAGCGCATCGTCAAGGAGGCCGAGTCCGCCGCCTTCGAGGAAGTGAGGCGCAAGCAGAACCAGGCCCAGAAGATCAGGCAGGAGGCCGAGGACGAGGCGGCGAGGCTCCGCGAGGACGCCCGCAAGGAGGCCGAGGAGATCGCCTCCCAGGCCAACGAGCGCATCAAGTCCGCCGAACGCGACGCCCAGCGCCAGGGCTTCGACAAGGGCCGCGAGGAGGGCTACGCGGAGGGCAAGGCCGAGGTCCAGCGCCTCACCGAGCGCCTCCACGTCGTCCTCGAGAAGGCGATGGACAAGCGGGCCGAGATCCTCTCGGACTCCGAGAACGAGGTCGTCGAGCTCGTCCTCCTCATCGCGCGCAAGGTCATCAAGACCATCTCCGAGAACCAGAAGAACGTGGTGGTGTCCAACGTCGTGCAGGCCCTGCGCAAGCTCAAGACCCGCGGCGACGTGATCATCCGCGTGAACCTCGCGGACATGAAGCTCGCCACCGAGCACGTGAAGGACTTCATGGCCATGGCGGAGAACGCCAAGAACATCACCGTCGTCGAGGACACCACCGTGGACCGCGGCGGCTGCGTGATAGAGACCGATTTCGGCCAGATCGACGCGCGCATCTCCAGCCAGCTCCACGAGATCGAGGAGAAGATCCTGGACGTCTCGCCCATCAAGGCGCGGGGCAAGGGGGCCTGAGGTGGACACCTTCGCGAAGTACCTGGAGACGGTGGACCGCATCGACCCCATCAAGTACACGGGCCGCGTGACCAAGGTGCAGGGCCTCCTCATCGAGAGCAGGGGGCCCGCCGCGGTGATCGGCGAGGTCTGCCAGATCATCGTCCCCAAGGGGAAGGGCAGGGTCTGGGCCGAGGTGGTGGGCCTCCGCGAGGAGGCGGTCCAGCTCATGGCCTACACCGAGTTCGAGGGCATCGAGGTCGGCGACCTCGTCATCGCCTCGGGCGAGCTCCTCTCCGTCCCCGTTTCGGACAAGCTCCTCGGGCGGACCCTGGACGGCATGGGCCGGCCGATAGACGGGCAGGGCGACCTCCATTCGCCCCTCCTCTACCCGGCGATCGCGTCCCCTCCCAACCCCCTGGACCGCAAGCGGATCCGCGAGCGCGTCGTCACGGGCGTGCGGGCCATCGACGGCCTCCTCCCCGTGGGGAAGGGCCAGCGCCTCGGGATCTTCGCAGGCTCCGGCGTGGGGAAGTCCACCCTCCTCGGCATGATCGCGCGGAACACGAACGCGGACGTCAACGTGATCGCCCTGATCGGCGAGCGCGGCCGCGAGGTCCGCGACTTCATAGCGAACGACCTCGGCCCCGATGGCATGAAGCGCTCGGTGGTGGTGGTCTCGCTCTCCAACACGCCGCCCCTCGCCCGCCTCCGCGCGGCCTACGTGGCCACCGCGGTGGCGGAGTATTTCCGGGACCAGGGCAAGTCCGTGATGATGCTCTGCGACTCGGTCACGCGCTTCGCGCGAGCCCAGCGCGAGATCGGCCTCGCCATCGGCGAGCCGCCCGCGACCCGGGGCTACACCCCCTCGGTCTTCGAGACCCTGCCCAAGATCCTCGAGCGCGCCGGCTGCTCGGACAAGGGCGCCATCACCGCCTTCTACACCATCCTCGTGGACGGCGACGACATGGACGAGCC
>CAYNQK010000024.1:0-33979 GCA_964399285.1 uncultured Spirochaetales bacterium
GAGGGCGATTCCCCTAGGGGCTAACATTAAAAACCTGCCGTCAGGCAGGTTTTTTCATATACGCCCTAGGGGAATCGAACCGGA
Source organism: uncultured Spirochaetales bacterium (assembly GCA_964399285.1). Taxonomy (GTDB): domain Bacteria; phylum Spirochaetota; class Spirochaetia; order Treponematales; family JBGSOB01; genus CAYNQK01. The sequence continues at coordinate 85 of CAYNQK010000024.1, forward strand.
GGTCCGACCCGCGGGTGCCGCGAGGGATCCGCGGTACTCGGCGCAGTATGCGCCGAGAGGACCGCAGGCGGCCTGGAGAACGCGAACACGGATGTGAGCGTTCGGAAGGCGATTCCCCTAGGGGCTAAACCGAAGAAGCCAGCCTGAAAAGGCTGGCTTCAACTTTTTATTGCCCCTAGGGGAATCGAACCAGAGGTTCGGCCCGCGGATTCCGCGAGGGATCCGCGGACCTTTGCGCTCATTCATGTTCCGCGTTCAAGTCCTTGAGCAGTTTATCCAAGCGCTCGGGGCTCACCTTCCCGCCCATCATGCGCACGATGTTCCTGAGGGGGAATTCGCGCTGGTTCGCGAGGGTCATGAGGCGTTCGGGAGATCCCGGCGCGTAGACGTCGGCCTGGGCCTTGAAGACGGGATCGACTTCGGCCATGAAGGCTCTTCCCGCTGCGGTCTCGGCGAGCTCGAAATAGCGCGCGTTCTGATCCCATGTTCGGCGTTCGCCGGCGCGCGGGCGCACCTCCACGGTGAAAACGCGCCTGATATCCCGGCTCGATGAACCGATGCGGATCTCGAAGGTCCCCGGTTCGATGCGCCAATCATGCGCGGTCTCGTCCCAATGCGAGAAGGCGCGTGCATCGAGCATGAACTCCAGGACGGCTTCCGCGCCCGCCTCGATGAAGACCTTCTTGAAGGCCCTGAGCTCCTGGAAAGGCTTGGGAATCGACGACTCGACGTCGCGCACGTAGGCTTGAACGGTCTCGGCGCCGCCGCGACCGCTCGCGTTGCGCACGCGGATGGAGAAGGAGAGGCTCTCGCCCGCGACGATCTCCTTCGCGCCGATGAACGGTTCGCCGTATTCGAACGAGGCGTAGGAGAGGCCATGGCCGAAGGGGAAGAGCGGTTTCCTGCCGGCCGTATCGTAATGGCGGTAGCCCGCGAAGACGCCCTCGCGGTACTCGACGATCCTCGAGCCGCCGGGGAAGTATGCGGCGCAGGGGACGTCCTCGAGGCGCTCGGGGAAGGTCTCGGGGAGCTTGCCCGAAGGATTGGCGATCCCGAAGAGCAGATCGGCGATGCCGCCGCCCCAGGCCTGGCCGCCTAAGTAGCTTTCCAGGACGGCGTTCACGTAGCGAAGCCAGGGCATCTCGAGGGCCGAGCCGTTGCTCAGCACCACGACGACGTCCTTGCCCGACGCGACTGCCGCCTCGATGAGGGCGACGTGGCCCGCGGGAAGAGCGAGGTCTTTCCGGTCGAAGCCCTCCGACTCGAATTCCGGCGGAAGCCCGGCGAAGACCACCACGGAATCGGCGTCGGCGGCCGTCCGCGAGGCGTTCGCGATCAGGGCCGCGTCGACGGCGTCGCCAGCGAGGGAGTACCCGGGAGCGTAATCGATCCGCCCTCCGGGCGCGAGGAGCTTCCTCGCTTCCTCGATCGCGTTATCGAGCTTCGCGGGCTCTATGCGTGAGGAGCCGCCGCCCTGGTAGCGCGGGGTTTCGGCCATGGCGCCGAGGAAGGCTATCCGCGCGTTCCGTCCGAGGGGGAGCGCGCCTTCGTTCTTGAGGAGGACCGCGCATTCCGAGGCGGCGCGGCGCGCAAGGGCGTGGTGGGCGGCGAGGTCCGCCTTCGCGGGCCGCTTTTCGGCGGTCCTCTCCATGCGGAGCGCGAGGGCGATGAGGCGCTCCGCGGCGAGGTCGAGGACCTCCATGGAGAGCGAACCCGAACGGACCGCTTTCACGATGTCGGCGTCCGTGACGCCGCCGTTTCCGGGCATCTCGAGGTCCTGACCGGCCTCGAGGCCCTCGACGCGGTCGTCGTCGGCGCCCCAATCCGTGACGACGGCGCCGTCGAAGCCCCACTCTCCGCGGAGCACGTCGGTGAGGAGGAAGCGGTTCTGCGCGCAATAGGTCCCGTTCACCTTGTTGTACGCGCACATGACGGTCCAGGGCTTCCCTTCCTTGACGGCGATCTCGAAGCCCGGGAGGTATATCTCCCGGAGCGTCCGCTCGTCGAGCCTGGCGTCGATGCTCGTCCTGAGCCGCTCCTGGTTGTTGACCGCGAAGTGCTTCGGGCATGCCCCCACGCCCGCCGACTGGATGCCGCGCACGAGGGCGGCCGCGGTCTTTCCCGAGAGGAGGGGATCCTCGGAGTAGTACTCGAAGTTGCGGCCGCAGAGCGGGCTCCGCTTGATGTTGAGGGCCGGCCCGAGGATGAGGCCCACCGACTCTCCGGCGGCCTCCTCTCCCATCGCGCGGCCTATCTCCTCGACGAGGGCGGGATTCCAGCTCGCGGCCATGCCCGCGCCCGAGGGGAAGCAGGTCGCGGGAACGCTCGCCTGGAGGTTGTCGCTCGCGCTCGAGCTCGTCTGCTTCCTGAGCCCGTGCGGGCCGTCGGTGAGCATGGCGCCCTCGACGCCCTTGCCCGGGATGGACTTGGTGAACCAGAAATCGCGGCCCGAGCATAGGGACGCCTTCTCCTCGAGCGTGAGCCCGGCCATGATCGACGCGACCGTTTTATCCATGATTCCTCCTACTTAGCCCCGCTCGCTATGCCCCGCTCGAGATACTCGAGGAGCTCGTCGCACATCCTATCGGCCTCGCCGTCCTTGAGCTCGATGAGGGCGTGGCTTCTGAGGATGAGCCTCTGCTGGAGCCCGCGGATGGCGTTGAGGATGGTCACCATGGCGAGGTGCGGATCGAGGTCGCTCCGCACTGAGCCGTCTTCAATGCCTTCCATGATGAAGGTCTCCATCTTGCTGGTGCTGGACGGGTTGATGCTCGGGCTGATGCGGTCCTTGAAATCACCCGGAAGCCTGCGCCCCGAGAAGTAGGAATCGAACTCGGCGATGAAGGCGTAGGCTTCCTTGAGCGCGGGGTTTAGCCAGCGCGTCCTCAAGTAGAGCATGAGCCTTCCGAGCCCGGTCTCCGGAAGCGCGGCGCCCTCGGGCGGCCACCTCGTGTCATCGTCGAAGCGCCTCCAGATCCGCGCGATGACGGCGAAGCCGAGGTCGAGCTTGTCCCTGAAGTAGCGGTAGAGGCTCGTCCTGCTGAGCGATGCCGCCGCGGCGACGTCGCGCATGTGGGTATCGAAGAGGCCGCGCTCCGTGAACAGCGCCGAAGCGATGTCGATGATGCGCTCCCTGGTGGTGTCCGTTTGATAAATCATGCGTCGTGCGGGATTCTCCACGTGGTCCGTTCCTTTCGACGAGCCCGATGATCTGAATCCGCCAGTGAGCGGCGCACCGCGCCGCGGGCGAAAAGGCCGTGCTGAGGGAGAAGGCGGTTCTGATGTAGGTCTGGGATGCTCGATAGGTGTCTCGTGTTATAGAACATATGTAATAGAGCAGGTCTTAGTCAAGTCAGGTTGTATGCTTCGGAGTTAGTTGAATGGCGTTTGATTAAAAAGCCCGAGAAAAAGACCGCGGGAAAGAAACCTTTTTAGGAAAAAGGTTTCCTCCCCGCCCCCCACTTTCCAAAAAGAATTATGGGGTCGGGATCATTAAGCATCGGAATTTCTGCTTGCTAACTCTATAAATTAAAAGAATATAATCCCTTATATCCACTGGAATAAGTTTTTCTTGTAACCTCGCGCCAATTCAGGTATGCTTTTTTTATATGGAAATTAGGCATATACGATACTTTTTAGCTGTAGCTAAATACTTGAACTTTTCCCGGGCTGCCGATGAATTAGGCATTTCGCAGCCTCCCCTCAGCCGCCAAATCAAGGACATGGAACGAGAACTGGGCGTGGCGCTCTTCGAGCGGAGTCCCTCCGCGGTGGCGCTGACCGCGGCAGGCCGGTTCCTCGAAGGGGAATTCCGAAGGATTCTCACCGAGGTCGACGCGGCGGCCGTGAACGCGCGCGCGGTGGCCGATCCCGCCAACGCCCCGCTCAGAATCGGCTGCGTGAATTCCCACATCTCGACCCTCCTTCCCTCGCTCCTCGCGCACGCCGCCGCGCGCATGCCCGCGCAGAAGGTCGAGGTCCTGATGATGACCACCGACGCTCAGATCGCCGCGCTGCGATCCGGACGCATCGACCTCGCCCTCGTGAGGTCGTGGCGGGCGGAGCAGGGCATCGACGCGCGGCCGCTCGTCGACGAGCCCTTCGCGCTGATACATCCCCCCGCCTGGTCCTCCTCTCCCCGCTTCTCTCGAGCGCTCGCGGACCTCTCCGCCCAGCCCATGGCTATCGTCTCGGCGGCGGCCGCGCCCGGCCTCTCCGCCTTCGCCCGCACGGCCTGCTCCGCCTCGGGCTTCGAGCCCGAGGTCGCCTTCGAGAGCTCGGACATGGGAGCGCTCCTCAAGCTCGTGGAAGCCGGGCTCGCCTGGTCCATCGTCCCGCAGCTCTCGATCTCGGGCGAACCGCGGCGGGCCTTCATCGCGGTCGCCATGACGGAAAAGACCCGGATCAGCTTCTGCTGGAAGCGGGGCGCGTTGAAGGAATCGGCGGCCGCTTTCATGGACACGGCTTCGGATTTCATACGCGAGCGGCTTCCCGGCATGGCGCCGGAGGCTGATGCCGAGGCCGCGGCGTTCGCCGAAGCCGTGGCGAAGGACGCCGTCGCCGCGGCGAAGGTCGATGCGGTGGATCCCATGAGGGCGGAGGTAATCGCGTGAATGCGCGCATGAGGGCGACGTTGATAGGCACGGCGAGGGCGTCCGGAGCACGTCGCGCGGGCACGGAGCGGCGATTCGGCGCCATACGGGAAGCGCTCCGGTGTGAGGGCATGGATGTCGCCATACGGTGGGCCTCGTCGCCGTCGGAATTAGAGGCGGTCGTGCGCGAATCCGCCCCCGAGATCGCGTTCTGCTTCATCTACGCCTTCGGGGAGGGGGAGCCGGGGCCGCACGAGATCCTCGAGCGGCTCGGCGTCGCTTATGTCGGTTCAGCGCAAACCGACCTCGATGCGGCGTTGTTCAAGCCCGCGATGAAGGACCGTTGGAGGAGGGCCGGGATCCGAACCCCGGATTGGTTCACGGTCTCGCCGGATGGCCGGATCTCCGGAGACGGGCGCGGAGAGGGTCCGTGGATCGTGAAGCCGGCGAGGGGCGGGAACAGCGAGGGGATCGACTCGGGATCCATCGCTCGGTCCGCTCCGGATGCGGAGGAAAAGGCCCTCGCCGCGGCGGCGCGATACGGCGGAGCCATCGCGGAACGGTATCTCGGCGATGCGCCTGATTTCCGGGAGTTCACGGCCGCGCTCATCGGCGACCGCGGGGCTTCGGCCGTCGAGATAGTCCTCAAGAGGGACAAGGGGCCGAGGATCGTGACGGAGAACGATAAGAACGAAGCGGGCACCTCGGCGACCCTCCTCGCCGCCGACGCCTTCACGGAGAGCCTGCGCGACTTCGCGTCGCGTTGTCTCAACGAATCGGGGCTGAGGGATTACGCGCGCTGCGACATCATCCGCGCCTACGGAACCTTCTGGGCGATAGAGGCGAACGGCCAGCCCATGATGCCGGATCCGTGGTTCGACGCCTGCGCCGCGTCCATCGGCCTCGCGCCGGACGAGGCCGTGAGGCGGGTGTTCGCTTCCGCGCTCGCGAGAAACGGCCTCGCCGCCGCTTGGGCATCGCGGACCGCCGTCGGGGAGGAGGCCTCATGAGGAGGCTCGGCAGGGGCGACGTCGTTGGGCTGCTCCGTCCCGCCAACGACGCACACTCGCTCGGGATCGCGCAAGCCGCGTCGCTCCTCGAGGAGTGCGGCGTGCGCGCGGTCGTGTGCGACGAAGTAGTCAGGGCGGCCGCGGCCGCGCCGTTCGCGGAGGCGAACGGACGCGAGCTGGAGGCGTGGATCCGCGGCTCGGGCCTGACGGCCCTCGGCTTCTCCTACCGCCTCGATCCTAAAGACGCCGTGGAGGGGATTGGGCGCCTCCTGACCTTTCTCCGGTCGCGCTCACTCCTCGCGGAGGACGGCGGCCCCCTGCGCGCGTTCTTCTTCGCCGGGCTCCCTGACGCCTGCGACGAGGCGGAGCGCCGCTTCCCCGGCATGCTCGCCTGCTTCCGCGGGGGCGAGGACGCGGGGGAAGCGCTCGAAATTTTCGGGATACCGCGATCGATGCTCGGAACGGGGCTCGCGTCCGTCATGGCTTACGACGACGGGCGCCTCGCCTTCGGGACGGAGCTCGTAGAATCGGAACGGTGGAAGGAGGTCGGACCCGTCGACCGTTCCGGATCGCCCGTCTACGGAAAGCCGGGCGACGGGCTCGTCGCGCGGATCGATCACGGGACTCGGGCGGGTCTTCCTCCGCTCTTCCGCGCCCACGCGGGGCCGTATCTTCCTGACAGGCGCGAGGCCGTCGAGCTCTTCATCGATTGGACCCGGCGCCTCGCGCGGGGCGGCCTCCTCGACGTGCTCTCCATCGGTACGAGCCAGCTCACGCAGGAGCGCTTCGGCGAGGATTGGGGCGGCGCGCCGAACGGGGGCGGCGTCCCGATCAACTCCGTCGAGGAATACCGGGCCGTGAAGGAAGCCGCGGGCGGCATGCTCGTGCGGACCTACGCGGGGACGAGGGGCGTGGACGCCCTCGCCGACGCGCACGAGGACGCCCTCGACATCGCGTGGCACGCCTTCTCGCTCTGGTGGTTCTCGGCGCTGGACGGGCGCGGCCCGAACGGCCTCCTCGAGAACCTCAGGGAACATCGGAGGGCGATCGCGCGGGCCGCGGCCCGGGGAAAGCCCGTGGAGCCGAACGTGCCGCACCACTTCGCCTTCCGCGGAGCCGACGACGTCACCTACGTGGCCGCGGGGTGGATCGCGGCGCGGTTCATGCGCGACGCGGGCGTGAACGACCTGGTGCTGCAGGTGATGCTCAACACGCCGCGGGCTACGGCCGGGATCCAGGACCTCGCGAAGGCGAGGGCGCTCCTCCGGCTCGCGCGGGAGCTCGAGGACGGGGGCTTCAGGGTCCATCTCCAGCCTCGAGCCGGCCTCGACTACCTCCCCCGGGACGCGGAAAAGGCCAAAGCCCGGCTCGCCGCGTCGACGGCCCTCATGGACGATATCGAGCCGCGATCTTCCGCGAGTCCGCCTATAATCCATGTGGTAAGCTACTCGGAGGCCCGCGGCCTCGCGGACCCGGAAACGATCGAGGACAGCGTCAGGATCTGCAGGCGCGCGCTGGACGAGTACCGGAGCTTGAAGAGGGAAGGGAAGGCCGGGCTCGGCGCGGCTGAAGGCGACGTCGAGGAACGCGCCGCCGTCCTCGAACGCGACGCCCGAAGGGTGGTGGCGGGGATCGAGGCGTCTATCGAGGATCCGTGGAGCCCCCAGGGGCTCCACGACGCCTTCGCCGCGGGCTTCCTCCCCGTGCCGGACCTCGCGAATCTCCGCGAGGAGTACCCCGAGGCCGTGCGATGGCGCACCGCGTTGTACGACGGCGGGGTGAGGACGGTGGACGGCGAGGGCAAGCCCGCGTCCATCGACGAGCGCTTGGGCGCGGCGATGGACGCCGCGGGGAGGATCCGGATGGGGAGGCGGAATGGACGACGCGAAGCGGATCGATGACGCCTCGGTGAGGACCCGGCTCCGGGAGACGGCGGCCAAGGGCAAGGCGGCGACCTATTGCGTGGTCGGCGCGGGGAACGGCGGCATGGCGATGGCCGCCCACTTGGGCGTCATGGGCTTCAAGGTCCGGCTCTACAACCGGACGGACGAGCACCTGACGGGGGTCCGATGGTTCGGCGGCATCAAGCTCGCGGGCGAGGTGAGCGGGTTCGGTCCCGTGGAGCTCGCGACCTCCGACCTGCGCAAGGCGATCGACGGGGCGGACGTCGTCATGGTGGTCGTGCCCGCCACCGCGCACCGGGGCATAGCTGAGGCCATGGCCGGCTGCGCCGCCACGGGGCAGCTCGTCGTGCTGAATCCGGGACGGACCGGGGGCGCGCTCGAGTTCCGCGACGCCCTGAGCCGCGGGGGCTGCCGCGAGCGGCCCGTCATCGCCGAGGCCCAGACCTTCCTGTACGCCTCCCGCGCCGTCTCGAGGCATGAGGCGCGCATTTTCAAGGTAAAGGACGAGGTGGCGCTCGCGACGCTTCCATCGCATTGGACGCCCGAGGCCCTCAAGGCGCTCGAGCCCGCCTTCCCCCAGTTCACGCCGGGGCGCCACCGGCCCGCGCCGAGCATGGCGAACCTCCGCGCGGGGGTCCACCCGGCCATGCCCCTCCTCCACGCCGAGTGGTACGTGGGCACGCGGGGCGGCTTCGAGTACTACCTGGACGGGGTCACTCCCGCGATCGCGCGCGTGCTCGAGGCCGTGGACGCGGAGCGGCTCGCCGTGGCGCGGGCCCTCGGGGTGCGCTCCGTCTCGGCGAGGGAGTGGCTCTACCTGAGCTACGGGTCCTCGGGCGCCAGCCTCTACGAGGCCATCAAGGCGACTTGGGCCTACCGGGGCATCAAGGCGCCGACCGGCATCGCGCACCGCTACATCTGGGAGGACGTGCCGATGAGCCTCGTGCCCATCTCCTCCCTCGGGCGGCTTCTCGGGGTGGAGACGGCGACGATCGACATGGTCATCGAAATGGGATCGCTCCTGCACGGGAAGGACTACCGGGCGGAGGGAAGGACCGTGGAGCGGCTCGGGCTCGCGGGCTACGACGTAAAGATGATCCACGCCCTCGTGACCGAGGGCGAGCGGAGCGGAGGAGGGAACGACCATGAGTGAATTCCTCGGGAAGGCGGGCGAGCTTTGGAATTCGTTGCCGCGCCCGATCGCGACCGTCATCGTCCTGTGCGCGGGCTGGATCGCGGCGATCCTCCTCAAATTCCTCGTCTCGAGGCTGCTCTCGGTCATGAAATTCGATCGATTGAGCGAGCGCGCGGGTTTCAAGGAATTCCTCAGGAAGGGCGGGGTGGAGTATTCGGCCTCGAAGCTGGTGGGGGTGATCCTCTACTGGATCGTCCTCGTCGCGGCCTTCATCGTCTCGGCCCGGACGCTCGACTCCCGCATTGTGAACGAGCTCGGGGGCAGGATAGCTGAACGCCTGCCCGGGATCATCTCGGCCTTTCTCGTGATCGCCGTGGGCCTCGTGCTCACCGGTTTCGCGGCCAACTTCACGGCGACCATCGCGAGGAACGCCGGGTTCCCCAACGCAAAGCTCCTAGCGAGGATCATCAAGTGGGCGGGCTACGTCTTCATCGTCTCCATCGCGCTCGACCAGCTGGGGATCGGGGGCAACCTCATCGGGCCCGTGCTGCTCGTGCTCATCGGCTGCATGGCGCTCGGCGCGGCCATCGCGTTCGGGATAGGCTGCAAGGACATGGCGCGCGAGGCGATGGACCGATTCATCCGCACCCTCATGGAGCGGAGCCGGGACGGCGGCGGGGAGGACATGGAGGGCTGAGGGGGCGGAAGCGCGTCAGGCCTGGCGCGATCGCCGGCGATACGAGGCGGTCGATGAAACGGCCGTCGACTCGGCGATCCCGGCGGAATCGGGCGAGAAGAACCCCGTGATGGCGAGTCCGTCGAGGACGGAATTCACGAGATCGGAGCGCATGACGATGTCCGCGGATTCCCTCGCGTCGCGGGCTCCCTCGCGGTCCGAGAGATCGACGAAGGAGACGCCCGAAAGCGTCGCTCCGCCGGCGCCCAGCTCCATGGCGACGCGCACGTGCTCTTCCGCGCGACGCTCGCGGCAGTAAAGGGTCAGGCAGGCCATGCCCGGCACGGATGGCGCGCGCGCGCCTCGGCCTTCCGCCGAGCGGCCGCGCGACGAATGGTCGCGCGACGAACGGCGGCGCCAGCGGGTATTCCCGTAGAGCTCGTCGACCGCCGCGATCACCTGCTCGAGCGAGGCCACGTGCCTGATCCCGGTATCGAGGTGGATGAGGGGGTCGGCCATCCCGCGCTCGATGGGGAAGGAGTAGAGGAATCCCTTTCCGGGCGCGTCGAGCCCTATGGCCGCGGAGATGAATTCCATGGCCTCGTCCGCGTCGACGGGATCGCAGAGCGCGAGCATCGTCTCCTTGTCCGAGGGGATGGCGATCCTGAGGAGGCCGAGCTTCTCGCGCATGCCCATGCCCTCTCCGAAGAAGACCGTCGGCGGCGAGAGGCCCAGGTCGAGCGCGGCCCTCGCCGCGGTATCGGCGAGGCCTCTCCGTGCGATGCAGACGATGCCGACGAGCGGCTCCATCCTCGATCGCGCCTCCTGAGCCCCGCGCGGCGCGGAGACCGCGACGACGGGATCGTCGCCGTGGTATAGGACGGACCGTTCGCTGAAGATCGAGCCGGAACCGGGGCGGTCTAGGTCCACTGCGGCGCGGAGCGCCTCCATCATCGCCGCCTCGGAGCCGGGGGCCGTCCAGAACCGGACGATCTCGGACTGTTCGCCGTCGAGAGGCGGCCGAGCGCGGTCGAGGCCGAGCCTCCTCGATTTGCCGAAGCGGACGGTCCTCGCGCCCTGGAGGCTCGCGACCGGCGCGCCGAGTTCCGCGAGGGCGGAGAGGACAGCCCCCGTTCGCGACCGCTCGACGACCAAGGTCGCCTTCGACGCTTCGTCGATCCTCATCTGGGCCGCCTCCTCGCGGGTTTTCCGCCGCGCCGCGAGAACCTGAGGCCCGCGATCAGGACCGTTACGGCAGGCAACGCGCCCGCGCAGGCGAGGATGCCGAAGCTGTCCGCGGCTCCCCTGGATTCCCCGAGGCCGAGTCCCAGGGCGATGACGAGCGGCACCGTGACCGGACCGGTGGTGACGCCGGCGGCGTCCCACGCGAGCGCCGCGAAGCTGTCGTCGGAGAAGGCCGTGAACAGGGCGATGAGGGCGTAGGCCGCGATGAGGACGGGGCCGAGGGGCAGGCCCGTGAGCAGCCTCGCCGCGCCGAGGGCCGCGCCCACGCCGACGCCGAGGGCCGTCGCGAGGACGAGGAGCCGCTTGCTGAAGGTGCCCACCGATTGCTCCTCGACGGTCTCGCCGAGGGCGGCGAGCGAGGGTTCCGCGATCGTCGCGCCGAATCCGAGGAGGAAGACGAGGAGGAGGAGGATCGCGGGGCCCGCGAAGCCGCCCGGAGGCCCGAAGCGCGGCCCGATCATCGGCTGGAAGGCGTAGCGGCCCGTCGCACGGTCGAAGGCCGCGGGATCGTATTCGACTTTTCGCGCGCGGGCGCTTCCGTCGTCGAGATAGAAATGGCTCTTCCGCGCTCCGGAAGGCGAGATGGACTCGCGGACGAGGGATTCGTCGAAGCCCTCGATGACGATCTCCCCGGCGGGATCCGGTATCGACGCGTACGCGACGGGCAGGGCCATCCCGGCCTGGTCGCCGAGGCGCCCGAAGCCCGAGACCATTCCCGCGTTGAGGAGGAACATACCCGAGAGCGCGAGGATCACGCCGAGCCCGATCTCGTCGTAATGGCGCGGCCTCTCGCGGCAGGCCGCGAGCACGAGGACGAGAGCGAGGGCGAGGGGGAGGACCGCCTGAGCGGCCGCGACGGCCTGCGATCCGATGGACGACCAGAAGGCGCGGCCGCCTCCGCTCGGGCCCGCGGAAGCGGCCGGCTGAGGAGGAGGCTCGCCGCGGACGCTCTCGTACGCGCCGGGGCCGAGCGCCGCGAGGGCCCGGGCTTCGAGGCCCGCCTCTCCGCCGAAGAGGGGGGCGGTCCTCGCGTCGTTCCCGGGAGAGAAGAACGCTTCGGGCGAGGAGGACGCCGGCATGGCGCCCGCGGTCATGATCGCGAGGACGAGAATGGCGATGGCGGGGAGCGCCGCGGCGAAGGCGACGACGCCGTAGCCCTCGGTCGTGCCCTCCGCGCGTCCGCCCCTCGCCCTCGTGAGCCCGATGCCCAGCGCGAGCACCATGGGGACGGTCACGGGGCCCGTGACGATCGCTCCCGAATCCCAGGCGAGGCCGATGGCGGACCGGAGGTCCGGCCTCGACGACGCGTAGGCGGTGAGCGCGACGAGCACGGGCAGGATCGTGAAGATGATGGGCTTGAAGGGCAGGCGCTGCCTGAAGCGCGCGACGCCCAGGGCGACGGCGAGCCCGACTCCGGCGCAGATGGCGATCATGAGCGACGTCGCGCCGCGATTGAGGAGGTGGTAGAGGAGCGGCGCCCTCCATGGGAGGACGTTCGATCCCAGGGCCTTGAGGAAGGCGATGGCCGGTTCCGCGAGCACGGCGACCGCGCCGAGCGCCAGCGAGACGATGAGCGAGACGGCGACGCCCATCTTGCGCCCCATGGCGAGGCCCGCGCTTTTCCCGAGGGGCATCACGGCCAGGAAGAGCCCTTCGAGGAAGGCCGCGAGGCCGATGCCGCAGGCGAGGACGCCTCCCGCGACGGCGAGGGCGTCCTGCATGGGAAGGCCGAGGATGACGGTCCTGAGGAAGACGAGGTACCCGACGACGGGGAGGATCGCGAGGGCCTGCGCCTTGAGCCGGCCGCCCGCGTAGCGCGCCACGAGCCCGGCGCTCGCGGAAAAGCCCAGATCGATCCTGTTCCGCGGACGCCCTGACACGCGAGGCCTCCGCTAGTATCCCGAGAGGATCTTGAGGACTCGCTCGACGCCGACGGCGAGGATGAATCCCGCGAGCCTCGGGCCCTGGTCCTTGCCGATGAGGGCCTGGTACACCGCCTTGAAGAACGCCTTGGGCTCGAGGCCGTTCTTCTGCGCGATCGCGAAGATCTCCTCGGCGAGGGCCTTCTCGTCGGAGGGAGCCTTCTCGAGCGCGGCCCTGAGTTCCCTGACCGCGGCGGTTTCGGGCGCGCCGAGGTCCGCCTTGGAGCCGTCCTCGCGGAGCATGAAGCGGAAGTCGTCCGGGGCGCAATCGGTGATCCAGTTCCACGCGCAGTCCATGCGGACGCGGAGACGCTCCTCCTGCGAGGGCTTCACCCCGGGAAGGGCGGCAAGGGTCTTGTCCGCATCGCCCGCGTTTATCTGGAGGAGGTTGCAGAGGTGCCTGAAGCCGACCTGGTAGGGCATCTCCGCGGGCACGCCCTCGGGCTGGGAGAGCTCGTAGATGCGCTTCTCCTTCTCGAGGGCCTCGTCGTCCTTGGCCTTCTCCGCGCCCCAGTAGATCCGCTCGGTCTTGTCGTAGTCCTCGTAGATCTTTATCACGTCGAGGTCGAAGGAGATGACGAACTCCGTGTTGGGCCGCGTGCCCGCGAAGAGGTAGCGCGCGATCCAGGGCTCGTAGACGCGGAGGAGCTGGGGCAGGTCCACCACGTTGCCCTTGGACGAGGCCATCTTGCCGGGCGTGCCCTTGATGCCGATGAAGTCGTAGCGGAAGGTGACGGGAGGCGCGGCGCCGTAGACCTCCTCCACCACGTGCTTGGCGGTGTCGAAGGAGCCGCCCTGGCTGTGGTGGTCCTTGCCCGCGGGCTCGAAATCCACTTTCTCGTGCGACCAGCGCATGGGCCAGTCCACGCGCCAGGAGAGCTTCACGCCCTTGGAGGTCCGGAGGTCCGCCTTCTCGCGGTGCCCGCATTCGCAATGGTACTCGACGCCCCATTCGCCGTCCCAGCCGTCGATTTCCGTCGTGTCGCGCGAGCAGGAGTCGCAGAATACGGAGATGGGCCACCACTCGCCCTGGATCTTGTGGTCCTCGTCGCGGTACTTGTCCAGGATGCGCTTGAGGTCCTCGCGCTTCTCGAGGGCCCTGCGGATCCCCTCGGCGTACATCGATGAGCGGTAGCGCTTGGCCTGGTAGAGGAATTCGGGATGGATGCCTACGCGGGGAAGCTGGGTCTCGACGTCGACCTCGTGGTGGCGCGCATAGCTCTCCTCCCTGCCCCAGGGATCGGGGACCATGGTGATGGGGAAGCGGAGGTGGCTCTTGAGGACGTCCTGGCCGGGCATGTTCACCGGGACCTTGCGGAAGACGTCGTAGTCGTCCCAGCTGTAGATGAAGCGGACCTTCTTGCCCATGCGCGCGAGCGCGCGGACGACGAGGTCCACGGAGATGATCTCCCTGAAATTGCCTATGTGGACCGTGCCCGAGGGCGTGATGCCCGAGGCGCAGACGTAGAGGTCCTTGTCGCCCTTCTCGCGGACGATCTTCTCCGCCGTCTGATCGGCCCAGTGCTGCGCGGTAGCCTTCTGTTCCATGGCGGCAGGATACCGCATAAGGGGGACGCGGCTCAATCCCGGAAGGGGCGCGGAAGGGGCCGCGCTCGGCCCGGGCGCGGTTTACGGGGCGTCCGCCATGGGGTATCCTTCGGATAATCGGGCGATCGAACGAGGGAGGCCTGCATGGGCGACGTCATGGAGATAATGAAGACTTCGATGGGAGCGGCGTCCGGCGCCATGGGGATCATCGACGACCTGACCGACAGGATGCAGAAGGCGAGGGACAGGAACCTCTCCGCGCAGGCCCTTCTCCGCGCGTATTACTTCGAGGCGGTCGCGGATCTCGAATTCCTCGACGCTCTCGACGGGGACCGCCTCGCGGGGCTCCCGGTCAACGCGCCCGAGATCCGTTTTGTCGTCAGGAACCTCCGCACCGACATGGGGCTCTCGGTCCTGTTCAAGGACGAGGCGGCCTCGAAGGAGCTCATGTCCCTCATAGGCCAGAAGGGGAAGCTCGGCCGGGACGAGGACGGGGACACCGATTACGAGAACATCCTCCAGGCGGTGTCCTTCACCGTGATGAAGACCGAGATGCTCAGGCGATTCAGTTCCCTGTCCGACGAGGAGCTCGCGCTCCTCAAGCCGATGCAGGCGTGGCGGCGGATCCAGAACATACGGGCGAGGTTCAGGCTGGTGAAGGCGAAGCTGGACGGGATAGGCTCGCTGAAGAAGCTGGCGCGCTGAGAGCGGGGCCGTTCCGACGCGGTCGGCGCCGCCCTCCGTCAGGCGGCGCCGCACCGGTTCAATCGATCGGGATGAGGACGGTCACGCTGCCCGTATCCGCGGACGGCTTCTTGCCGAGGAAATCCTCGATACCGTCGATGAGGGAGCCGGCCGCCTCGCGGTCGATCCTGCTCGCCGCCTCGGCCGCGGCGGCCAACCCTCCCGCGAGGTCGACGGGTATCCTCACGTCGCCGCGCGACGACACGGACGAGGCGCGTCCCGCTCCCACGCGGCGCGAACGCCCTGAGGCCGTGGAGAGATCCACGGACCCGTGGTCCACTACGAGGTTCACGCCGTCGAACTCGAATCCGGTCCCGCGCACGGAAGCGGTGGAGGTCGGGCTCTTCACCTTGAAATCCGCCTTTTCCCCCGCCGCGGGGGTGACCTCCGTGCGCACGCGTCCGGAGGAGAGGTAGAGCTCCGTCTTGGTCCCCCCCGCCGTCTTCACGATGTCCTCGATCGTGAGGCGCGTGAGGGCCTTCACCGTGATGGTCGCGTCGGCGGTCTTCACCACCGCGGAACTCTTGAATCCCACGGAAACGACGGCGCCCTTCGCGACGGCGTCGCCCTTCTTCACCGCTACCCAGGCCCCGCCGGGACGCCGCTGTTCCACCTTGCCGCTGACCTGGAGGAAGGTTCCGAGCGCCTGCGCGCGAAGGAGACCCGCCGCGAGGACGAGTACGGCGACCGAAAGGCCCTTCATGCCCTTAGCCATATCGAAACCTCCGTTCATCACCATTTCACCGTGACCGACGCGCCGGCCTTCCATCGGATCCCGGCGTCGTCCGCGTAGGAGAGGCCCCGCGCGGGCAGGAAGCAGGAGCCGCTGAGCCCCGCCGAGAAATCGCTCCAGGGCGCGTAGGACGCCGAGAGCGCGAGCTCCTCGCCGAGCCAATCCTCGCCGGAAGCGACGAGGTAATCCGGATCGTAGGGCGGGATGTCGCCCGAACGCGCGAGTCCGGAGATCGAGAGGGATATCGACATCCCGGCCATGGGCGCGAGGGCGTAAGCCGCCTTGATCCTGAGGATCGATTGGAGATACCCCTCCCATGAGGATCCGATGGCTTCGGAGGCCAGGGGGGCGAAAGGCGAGAGGCCGCTCCCCCTTCCCGAGCCCCAAAGGACGCCGAGCTCGAATTTCGAATCGAGGGCCGCGGGGGCGGCGTAGCGGAGGACCGCCGAGGCCGCCATCGCGAGCGGCGCGTCCAAGAGGGGATCGGGATCCCGCTGGAAGCTCGCGAGGCTCGCGCCGATCGCGTGGGAGAATCCGCGTCCGATGGCGCCCTCCGCGCCGACGTCGAAATACTGGCCGTGCACCGTCTGGAGCGCGCCGTCCCCGCGGACGTCGAATTGGGCGGCCATGCCGATGAGGACGTCCTGCCCGGCGATGAGCTCGACGAAGCGCGCCCGCGCGCCCGCGTAGACGCGGGGCGAGCCGAAGTAGACCGCGGAGTCCGCGTTGTCGAGGTAGTCGTCCGCGGAGAGGAGCACGACGTCGTTCTTGCCCGAGAGGAGCCCCAGGTAGCCCGCTTCGACCGTCAAGTCGAACTGGCCCTTGGACGCGGAAAGCGCGAGGCCGTCGAAACGCTTGAGACCGACGAAGGGCAGGGGATCGATCCTCCTGATCCTTCCAGCGGCGAGCGAGAGGCTCGCGGACGAGTCCGCGGGGAGGAGCGAGACGGTCAATCCGAGCGATTCGAGGTTCCCGTCGAATACGGCGGGCTCGGCCTCGTCGGCGGGCACGAAGTCCGCGCCCACCCATCCCGAGGCTCCGACGCGGACCGAGGAACCGATCCTGAAGGCGACGTAGCCCGAGAGCCTGAGCGAGTCCGCGAAGTCGGCGTTCCCGGCCGAGGTGTTCCCGGTGAAGCCCGCCTCGTCGCGGAGGGCGAATCCGAAATCCGCGGCCTGGAGTCCCGCCGACGCGAGGAAGGCCGCCGCGACCGCCATGATGATGGTTTTTCTCATCGCTTACTCCCTCGTCTCGAGGACGGCGCCGACGACGCGGAGCGCGAGCGCGCCTGAGAGCGGATCGGCGGGATCGACGTCTCCCTGGAGGAAGCCCCTGTGGACGAGCTCCTTATAGGCGTAGCGCGGCGAGGGGAAGAGCGAGAAGAAGATCCCGCCTTTCAGCCCGAACGCCTTCATGACCAGGAGGGAATACTCTCCGAGGTCCATTCCTTCTCCGACGCCGGCTTTCACCGCTCCGAGGGCGATCGCGGCCTCGAGCGCCTTTTCAGGCGTCGAGCCCTCCTCGGCGCGCTCCGCGGCGACCATGACGAGGTAGGCCGCGTCGGCGGGCGCAAGCGCCGCCGCCGACGACGCGCGGTCGAGGAAGGCCGCGTCCTGCGCCGCGAGCGGGGTGGCTATGAGCACGGCAAGGATGGAACAAATCCACTTTCTTTTCATCAACGGCTCCTAAGGCACCATCTCTGAATCAATAATATTCAAAGAGTAACTGGTTTCGCCGCCATCTTCGAGCGGAAGCGGGCTCGTCACGGAGAGGTAATAGGTGCCAGGCTGGAGTTCTCGAGTCAATCCGTAGTCGGGGCTTTCGACGTCGAGGCTCGCCGGCGGTAGGATGATTCTTACTCCGTTGGAGTCGTACAGCGTGAAGAGGCTCGATAGTGTTTCGCCGAAATAAAGATAGATGCGGTAGGTCGTAGGGTATTCCACGACGAAATAATGGAATGCCTTCATTCCGGCGTTGACGAGTCCGGCCGTGCCCTCCCATGGCCAGATCTGGATCGCGCCTACCGGAACCATATTCACCACGGCCGTGGTATTCCTCCCGGCGGCGACGAAGACGGTCGTCTCCCCGCGGGTGAGGAGCACGTCGTCATACCAGAGTCCTTCGACGATGATGTGCTGCGTACCCTCGGGAATGCCGTCGGCCTTCAGCAAGAAGGGGCCGGCTTCATTGTTGTAAGCGCGTTCCTCGACTATGTCGCCCATGTTCCCGCGGTCTACGGTTAGGCGGATGAGGATGGTCGATGGATCGAAGGCCTTCGCCTCGTTGAGATCGAATCCGAGGGCGTCGGCCGCCGCGAGCACGAAGCCCCGTTCCTGTACTGGCGGATCATCCGGAAAATCGAACTGGATCGCTATGCTTCCCGTTCTCACGGGCGGGAAGAGGCCGCAAGACGATAAAGCCGCTATTGTCAGGATGAGGCCGATGAAGGGACGAAACGTTTTCATGGTTCCTCCGATACTAAGATAATTATAGCAATAAACCGGGCCCGCGCACCAATAAAAACGCTTATGATTGGATGGAGCCCCCCGGCCGGCCAACCGGCCCGCGGCGCGCCGAAGGCGGTGGCTCCCGAGGAGGATGGCATGGGAACGAAGCGACTCAAGAAAAGGCAGATCCTGGGCGTGGCCATTCCGCTCGCGGCGGGCCTCCTCATGGCCGCCGGATCGCTCCTGCCGCAGGGGCGTAACGCCGAGCGCGCCGTCTACGACGCGTTCCTGCACCTCAAGCCCGCGGTGCGCGAGGACGCCTCCATCGCCCTCGTCGACATAGATGACGAAGCGATCAACGAGGTGGGGATATACCCCTGGCCGCGCGCGATCATCGCCGACGGGCTCGTGACCCTGCGCGAGCTCGGCGCCCGCTACGCGGTCTTCGATATCGAGTACGTGGACCGGAGCGCGATGGGCGTGGACGCCGCGTACCTCCGCGGCGGCCTCAGGACGGAGTTCGCGCTCTCCGCCAAGGACGTCAAGCAGGCTTACGCCGACATCATCAACGGCCTCGCCAATCGGACGATAGACGTCAGGGCGGCTGTCGATTTCTCTCGAGACGTCCTCGACTACGTGGACGCCGCGAACGAGGAGCTCTACGGCAAGGTGGCCTCCATCGCCGTTGACAACGACGAGGAGCTAGGCAAATCCATGCGATTCATGGGCGGCGCCTACGTCACCCTCAACCTCCAGGAAGAGGCCGTCCCCGACGCGGATCCGGGCTTGCCCGCCCTCTACCGGGATCGCTTCGCGCTCCCGCTGAAGGGCGGCGCGGCGTACGCCCCCGCGTATCCGGACGCCCTCTATCCCATACGACCCGTCACGGAGGGGGCGCGCGGCGCGGGCTTCACCAACGTCGAGGTGGATTCCGACGGCAAGCGGAGGAGGATCGCCCTCGTCGCCGGCGTCGAGGGCTCGACGTACGCGCAGCTCATCCTATCCCCCCTCCTCGACATGCTCGGCGGTCCCGCCGTGAGCCTCCAGGGAGGGGGATTCGCGCTGGAGGGCGGACGCCTGAAGCGGAGGCCGGGCGCGGTCCTCATCGAGGGCGCCCGCTATCCCGATGGATCCTCGCGGGACGTCCGGATCCCGCTCGACGAGCACGGCTTCATGCTCATCAATTGGCCGAAGAAGGAATTCGCGGAGAGCTTCGAGAAACAGCACGTCTCCTTCCTGAGGCTCGTGCGGCTCAGGGAGCGCGAGCGCCAGCTCATGACGGAGCTCTCAAAGCTCGCCGCGAGCGAGGCATGGCAGTACGCCGGGAGCGGCGCCGAGGAGGCGGAGAACGCGCGCTCCCTCTGGTACGGAGCGGAGGACGCGCGGAGGGCGGCCCTCGATTCGGGTTCGGCGGAGGACGCCGAGGCCTTCATCGCGGCGAAAGAGGAGGCAGTGGCGGCCATCAAGGCTTTCGCCGCCACGAACTTCGACGCGGCGGCGCTCGAAGCGATAACGGCGCTCCGCGCGAGGGCGAAGGACGGAGCCGCGCTCGAGGCCGTGGACGCCCTGAAGGACGACTTCGTCCGGACGGCGGCAAACGTCCGCGAATTGGCCAAGGCCATGACCGAGGGGCCCGAATCCCGCGGCGCCCTCGCCGAGCGGCTTTCCGGCAGGATCTGCGTGATCGGCTGGACGAGCACGGCCACCACGGATATGGGAGCCAATCCCTTCCAGAAGGACTACGTCAACGTGGGGACCCACGCGGCCGTCGCCAACACCATCCTGAACCGCGACTTCCTCAGGGAGTCGCCGGCCTGGCTCTCCGCGCTCGTCGCCCTCCTCGCGCCGTTCGGCTTCGTGCTCGCGGCGCGCCGGCTCAGGCCAGCGCTCCAGAACGGCATCGGGATAGCCGTCGCGCTCGCCTTCCTTCCCGCGTCCTTCGCCGTCTTCGCCATGACCGGGTACTTCTTCGCGCCCGCAGCCCTCGTGATCGCGGTCCTCCTCGGATCCATCGGGCACTCGATCATGGACTTCCTCATCACCGAGAAGGAGAAGAGCTTCCTCCGCAAGGCCTTCGGCTCCTACCTCTCGGGCGCGGTGATCGACAGGCTCATGGCCGATCCGGGCCAGCTCAGGCTCGGCGGGCAGAAGCGCTGGATGACCGCGATGTTCACCGACATCAGGGGCTTCTCCACCATATCCGAGCAGCTCGACGCGGAGCGACTCGTGAGCCTGCTCAACCGCTACCTCACCGCGATGAGCGACATCGTGCTGGAGCGCGGGGGGACGATAGACAAGTACGAGGGCGACGCGATCATCGCCTTCTTCAACGCCCCGCTCGATCTCGAGCGGCACGCCGCGGCGGCCATCGGCGCGGCCGTCCTCATGAAACGGAAGGAGGCCGACCTCAACGCCGCTCTCCTCGCGGAGGGTTCTTCCCCCGGTCCGCTCCTCACGCGCATCGGCGTCAACACGGGGGAGATGGTCGTGGGGAACATGGGCACGGTGCGCAAGATGGACTTCACCATCATGGGAAGCGCCGTGAACCTCGCGTCCCGGCTCGAGGGCGTCAACAAGCAGTACGATTCCTGGATACTGGCCTCCGACGCCGCGTACCGGGAGACGGAGGGCGAATTCCTCGCGCGGAAATTCGACAGGGTCCAGGTGGTGGGAATCCACACGCCGGTCCGCATCTGGGGGATCGAGGGCTTCGCGGCGGACGCCGCGGCGGAGGATCGGGAACTCGTGGATGATTTCAACGCCGCGATCGAGCTCTTCGAGCGCCGCGACTGGGCGGAGGCGGAGCGGGCTTTCAGGGCCATCCTGGAGCGCCGTCCCGATGACGGCCCCTCGAGGGTCTACGCGAAGCGCTGCTCCGACCCCGAGATACAGAAGCGCCTCAACAAGCCGGGATGGAACGGGGTCTGGACGCTGAACGAGAAGTGAGGGTCAGGAGCGCTCGCGCGCGTAGGATATGAACGCCTCCGGCTTGAGGGAGCGCGAGAAGAGGAATCCCTGGAACTCGCGGTAGCCCGCGCCCTTCAAGAACGCGAATTGCTCCTCCGTCTCCACTCCCTCCATGAGGAGCCCGAGGCCGAAGGACCTGCCTATGTCCGCGAGCGACCGCACGAGGGCCTCGGCGCGCAGGTTGCCCGGCACCGAGCGGATGAAGGACTTGTCCACCTTGATCTTGTCGACGGGCAGGCTCGAGAGGTATCCGAGGTTGGAGTACCCCGAGCCGAAGTCGTCGATGGCGATGAGGCTTCCGCGGCCCCTGAGCCGCTCCAGGACCTCCGTCGCGCGCGAGCCGCCCTCCAGGAACATGGACTCCGTCACCTCGAACTGGAAGGCTCCGGGCGGCAGGCCCGCCTCGTCGAAGACGTCCTCGACGTAGGCGCCGCGGGCCGGGCCGAGGAGCTGCGCGGGCGAGAGGTTCACCGAGATGCGCGGGAGGCGGCCCGAGAGGATCTCCTCCCGGAGGTCCCGGACGAGGATCTCCATGACCTTCCTGCCGAGGACGGGCATGATGCCCGCGGATTCCGCGATGGGGACGAACACCGCCGGGCCGCCGTATAGGTCCGATTTCTTCCACCTGAGGAGGGCCTCGGCGCCGGTGATGCCGCCGTCCGCGTCGTGGATGGGCTGGTACTCGAGCCAGAACGCCCCGTCGTCGAGGTCCGCGCGGAGGGCGCGCACCGTCTCGATCCGCCTGATCGCGCCCTCGTGCCACGCGCGCGAGAACCTCTTGACCGCGTTGCCCTCCCGCTTCGCCTCGCGCAGGCAGGAGTAGGTGTTCGCGAGCATCGCGTTCCCGTCGCCGTCCGCGTCCTCGAGGCTGGACACGGCGATCGAGCAATCGAGGGGGAAGTAGGCGCCGTCCTCGGTCTCGATCCCCTCCTTGAGCCGCGCCTTGAGCCGCGCCGCGAGGGCTTCGGCGTCCTCGGACCCGGAGGGGGAGAGGACCGCGAATTCGTCGCCGCCGATCCTGTAGAGCCTCGCGCCGTAGCCGAGGAGCGGCGAGAGGGCCGGTCCGATCCCCTTGAGGATGCTGTCCCCCGTGTCCGATCCGTAGGACTCGTTCAGGTCGAGGAATCCGTCGATGTCGAGGAGGAGGGTGCAGCCCGCGTCGCCCGCCGACGCGTCCTGGGAGAAGGCCCTCCTGTTGGGCAGCCCGGTAATGGAATCGGTCACTAGGAGGGCGTCGATCCGCTCCTTCGCCTTCCTCGTTTGGGCCGCGTCTCCGAGGAAACGGCGTATGAAGCCCGCGGAGGTGATGAGCCCGAAGAGGAGGAGGGCCACGACGATGCGCGAGAAGCGGAGGCCGGAGAATGGGTCGAGGAAGGACCCGAAGATCATCCGCCAGAACGATGAGATCGCGAATACCGAGGACGCGAGGCTTCCGGCGAGTATGAAGTACTCGCCCTTGAGGTTCCTCCAGCGAAGGACGTCGATAGCGAGGAGGACGACCATGTAGATGATCGCGACGCCCGCCGGAACGTGGGTCGCGTAGTAGAGGGGGCCTATGGCGTAGGACAGCCCTTCCCCGGAGAGGGCGTATTCCGAGAGGTACGCGGGCGGATAGGCGGCCGCGACCAGGACGGCGGCGAGGGCGAAGGCGAGGAAGATCCAGGAGGCCGCCAGGTTGAAGCGCCTGAGCCCCCTCGGTTCGACGAGGAACATCCCGAGGTAGAAGGGGATGACCGAGAGGAAGAAGGGGATGCAGAGCGATTGCGCCGAGGCGATGAGTCCGAGCGCGGCCGCGTCCGCTCCGGCGTGGAAGGCCATCTTGAGGACGGCCCCGAGGAGGCTGTACACGCCGGTCAGCGCCGAGATGGCGGCGAGCGACGCGTACCGCCTGCCGCCAAGGGCCCTCCATGCGTAGACGAAGAACGCCGTCGCGAAAGTGAAGAGCCCGAAGGCTGCCGCGTCCATGAACAGGTCGGGCGGCCGGAGCTCCATGAATCCGGGCATGAGTCAAGTGTAGGTCATGGACGGCCCCGGCACAAGCGCTTCCCGATCGGCGTTCCTAGCCCGAAAAACGCCCCGCGAGCTCGCCGTCCTCCATGACCGTGACCTCGCCGCCGTCGGCCAGGGAGACCCGGATGGTCGGCGAGCGTACGAGCCCGTCCAGGTGGATGAGGGCGGGCGCGTCCCCGTCGTAGTTCTGGCCGATGGCGAAGTGGCACGTGCCTATGGCCTTCTCGTCCTCGAGCATGTTGCCGCCGATCACGGCCTGGGGATTCAACCCTATTCCGATCTCCCCCAGGTTGCGCGCGTTCCGCGCGTATTCCTCCCCGCGACCGTCCGCGAGCGAGCCCGAGGAGCCCATGGACCTGGCCTTCTCCTCCGCGGCGGCCAGGGTGTCCGCGAGGGCGCGCGCCTCCGTCCCGCCCTCGATGCCCCGCACGAAGCCGCCCCTCAGCTCGAGCGACACCGGCGAACGGAGCACGATGTCCTCGGCGTCGAGCGAGAGCGATCCGTCCAGGACGATCCGCCCCTCCGCGCTTCCGACCACCGGCGAGGCGAAGACCTCCCCCGCGGGCAGGTTGCCGCCCCTGCCGGGAAGCCCGAAGTCCCCGTCGTCGCAGAAGGCCGACCTCCCCGCGAGCGAGAATACGACGTCCGTTCCGCCGGGGGAGACGACGCGGGCGGATACCGCCGCGTCGAGGACTTCCTTGAGCGCGGCGCACCTCCGCGAGAGGAGGGCGTAGTCGATGGGGACGGTCCGGGAGAAGATGTCCCGCGTGATCGAGGGCGACCAGAAGGACCTCGTGGATTTCTCGCCGTAGAGCATGAGGTGGAACACGTGGTCGTAGCTCGATCCCGAGCGTTCGTACGGCTTCGCGATGCCCGCCCCGTCCTTGCCCATCTTGAGCGCGGATATCGAGGCGACGGCGTCCGGCCTGGACGCGAGCGCCCCGAGGACGGCCTCGTCCGCGAAGTCCGTCTGCCGCTTGGGGCCCTGCACGACGATGGTCGGGCGGGCGCCGAGCGCGAGCGCGGCGTCGTAGAGCGCCTCGGATATCTCCATGGAGTCCGGAAGCGGATTTGCGATGATGAGGAAGCGTTCGCCTTCCTTGAGCTTGAGGGAATCGCCCGCGGCGATGGCGGCGGCCCTGTCCGTCGCCGCGTCCCTCCGCTTCATGTCCCCGAAGGCCGCTCGCTCTCGTTGATCATGGTCCATGCGACCATGGAACCCCGGCCGCGCCCCGATGTCAAGCCGCGCCGCGGCGCTTGAAGAGGGGAACGCGCGATGACGGAGCGAGCGAGAGGGGCGAGCGGTCTCCACGCTCCAGCATCCTGCAGCCCAGGCCGGCGACCATAGCGCCGTTGTCGCCGCAGAGCGCGAGCGGGGGGAAGATCGCCTCCAGCCCCTTCTCCTCCGCGAGGCGGGCGCGCAGGTAGGAGTTCGCGGCCACGCCCCCTCCCGCCACCACGACGCGGATGCCCGTGTCCTCGATCGCCCTGAGGAGGCGCGAGACGAGGATGTCGATCGCGGCCCGCTGGAAGCTCGCCGCGATGTCCGCCTGAGCGATTCCCCGGTGGCCGGGGCGCCTGAAGCGCTCGAGCTGGTTGATGGCCGCGGTCTTGAGCCCCGAGTAGGATACGTCGTAGGCGTGGTCGCCCTTCTCCATCTTCGGCGCGGGGAAGCGGAAGGCCGTCGGATCCCCGTCCTTCGCGAGCCTGTCGATGGCCGCGCCGCCCGGATACCCGATCCCGTAGAAGGTCGCGACCTTGTCGAAGGCCTCGCCCGCGGCGTCGTCGATGGTCGTGCCCATCACCTCGATCGAGTCGAATCCGAGGACGCGGCATATTATGGTGTGGCCCCCCGAGACGAGGAGGCCCAGGAAGGGGTAGGCGAGGTCGCGCTCGAGCTGAGGCGCGTAGAGATGGGCGAGGATGTGGTCGACTCCGACCCAGGGCTTGCCCGCGACCCACGCGAAGCCCTTGGCGTACTGGACTCCCACGAGGAGCGAGCCCGAGAGCCCGGGCTTCGCGGTCACCGCGACGCCGTCGAGCTCCGAGGGGCGGAGCCCCGCCTTATCGAGGGCCTCCGAGACGACGGGTTGGATCCATTCCACGTGCATCCTGCTCGCGAGTTCCGGAACGACGCCGCGATACTTCTCGTGGAAGGGGACCTGGCTCGCCACTACGGAGGAGAGGACGCGCTTCCCGTCCTCCACGACGGCCGCGGCGCACTCGTCGCAGGAGCTCTCAATTCCCAGGACCTTCATCGTCCTTCTCCCTCATGATCCTGGAGATGGCGGCGAGGTCGTAGCCCTCCTCGACGAGTTCCGGGTAGAGTTCCATCAGGGTCTGGGCGAGCTCGGCCGACCAGACGTGGCCGATCATCACGGCGCGTCCGGTCGCGGAGGCGACTTTCGTCCCCTCCCTCATCATCATCCTGAGGCTTTCCTTGTCCGGAGCGTTATCCAAGAACACGTCCCTCTCCCAGTACGAGCATTCCTCGAGCTCGGCCGCCTCGCCGGCGACGCTGCCGCTTATCGTGCGCGAATCGAGGTAGTAGATCCCCCGCTGCTTCGCGAACCTCAGGACGTGCCTCATCGCGGGCAGGTCCCGCGATATCGTCGATCCCATGTGGTTATTCATTCCCGCGGCGCCCGGAACGCGCTCAAGCGCGTCGTCGAGGGCGGCGTGGATCTCGCGCGGGGACATGCCCGAGCGGATGGCTCCGGGGCCCGGATCGGAACCGTCGATGGCCTCCATGGGCATGTGGAGGATGTACTCCTTGCCGGCGGCCTTGAGCATCTTGACGCATTCCTCGGTGTGCGGCAAGCCCGGCAGGACCGCGAAGGTGATCTCGAAGGGCAGGTTCAGGAAGGGCTCGAGCTGGTAGCTGTTGTGCCCGACGTCGTCTATGACGATCACGAGCTGGGGCCGCCCGGCGAAGGGGGTCCTCGCCGGGCTGGGCTCCGGCCGGGGCTTCGGCGAACGGCGGGGAGCCGGAGAGCGCTTAGGGCTACGCGACGGTTTCGGACTCCTCGCGGGAGTCTCCGCCGGGACGGGGGAGGCCGGCTCGGGCTCGATGCTGGCTCTCGGTTCGACGGTATCGGCGGGAACGGGCTCCTCGGACGGGGCC
Source organism: uncultured Spirochaetales bacterium (assembly GCA_964399285.1). GTDB lineage: Bacteria > Spirochaetota > Spirochaetia > Treponematales > JBGSOB01 > CAYNQK01. The sequence continues at coordinate 26,142 of CAYNQK010000024.1, forward strand.
TCCTCCGGGGGCGGTTCGGTTTCCGCCGCGGCCGTCGGGGCCGGCGCTTCCCACGGCCCGTCGCTGGGCGCGAAGGCGTCCTCGTCGACCGGGGGCTTCTGGATCAGGATGAGGAGCACGATGAGCGAGAAGAGGATGAAGACGAGCGTGGAGAGCGCGAAAAGCGCGAACGCCGATCGTTTTCCGCCGCCCCTGCCAGAGGCCTTCCTCCTCGGGGACGAGCGCTTGGCTTGGCGGGGCATGGGCCGAGGATAACACGGCCCGCGAACGGGGAACAAGCGAGCCGGGTCCGCGGGTTCGGCCCGCGCCCGGCGTCACGCCCGTCCGGTTTAGCCGTATACGTAGTCCCTGAGCTCCTCGGCGTTCTCCCTGAGCTTGGCGAGGGCGCGGATCTCGATCTGCCGGACGGTTTCCGGCGATATCCCCATCTCCTCGCCGATGCGCTTCAGCGTGTACTTCTTGCCGCCGAAGAACTCGAAGCGGTACATGAGGATCTTCTTTTCCTTCTCCATGAGGCGCGCGAGGAAGTCCAGGGTGTTCTCCCTGACGCTCGCGTCGATGACCTCGCGGTCGGGCGCGTAGGTCCTGTCCTCGAACACGTCCATGAGGCTCCCGTTTTCGATGGAGGTCTCCATGTCCAGCGAGACCGTGGCGTTCGACATCTCGAGGATGGAGTCCACCTCGGCGGGCTGGATCCCCGTTTCCTTCGAAATCTCCGCGGTCGTGGGGCTCCGCATGAGGACCTGCGACAGCATGGTGTACGCGCGCTGGATCTTCTTGAGGGCCTCTTCCTTCCGGTGGGGGATGCGGATGGCGCGGCGCTTGTTCGCGAGCGAGCGTGTGATGGACTGCTTGATCCACCAGGAGGCGTAGGTCGAGAAGCGCACGTTCCTGTTGTAGTCGTATTTCTGCGCGGCCCTGATGAGGCCGAGGTTGCCCTCCTGGATGAGGTCGATGAGGGCGACGTCCGGGGTGACGAACTGCCTGGCGATCTTCACGACGAGCCGGAGGTTCGATTCGACGAGCTTGTCGCGGGCCTTGTCGTCGCCCGCCTGGACCCGTCGCGAAAGCTCGAGTTCCTCCTCGAAGGTGAGGAGGGGGGTGCGCCGTATCTGGTCGAAGTAGGACTTGAGGATGTCGTCCTTGTCGCCCGAATTCTCTCGTTCTCTTCTCATAGCATGCTCCCGTCAGTATTGACCGGACCGGGCCCGCTCCCCGGAGGGCTTTACGGTTTCCCGTCCTTCGATCGACGATCTCGTCGACCAAGCCGTACGTCGTCTATTACTGCAGGATCAGTGCCAAGAGGGGCGTTTGCCCGGTGAGGATTTTTTACTTGTTGTGAGTTAATGAGATAATCGCGAGAAACTACCGATAACTTTCGTCGATGGATTTATAAATTATGATTTTCTATACAAATCGATATTTTTTACTGTATGGTTTTTTATTCAACGTGGGGGACAGTAACGAGAGCGGCTTCCGTACGCTGGGTATCCTGAGAATCCTCACGCGGCACGCCGGAATACGCGCTGATAAATGAAAAGAGAGCGAGCAGGAAGATAAGGCCGATGACGATTTTTCTCACGGGTTCGCCTCCGAAGGGATGTCCATCATACTAAACCCGGAGCGCCGTTTGATCAAGCGGAAATCGCTCCGGGACGCGTTCACTTCGATAGAAAATTGACCGGATTCACGGCTTTCCCGTAACGGTACATGCTGAAATGGAGGTGCGAGCCGGTCGAATAGCCGGTGTTCCCTACCTCGCCGATTTTCTGCCCCCGGACGACCGCGGTACCGGCGCTCACCGAGACGACGCTCAGGTGGGCGTAGGCGGTCTGGAATCCGCCCGAGTGCGCGATGATGACGTAGTTCCCGAAATTGCCGTTGTACCCGGTATCGATGATCCGGCCTTCCATGGCGGAGTTGACGCGCATCCCCTCCCAACCCGCGAGGTCGATCCCGTAATGGAAGCGGCGCACCTTGGCGATGGGATCGATCCGGTAGCCGAAGGGAGAGCTCACCCTCCCCCTGACCGGCCAGGCGAAAAGGTCGCCCAGGGCCTCGCGGAGCTTCATTTTGTCCAACTTGGCTCCCGGGATGAAGAGGTTCTGGCCGGATTTGAGCGCGTAGCTCTCGAGGTTGTTGGCGTCCAGGAGGGCGTTCACCTCCACCTTGTAGCGCTTGGCGATGGCGGCCAGGGATTCTCCCGAGGAGACCCTGTGGAGGATTCCGTCCTGGTTGGGGAGCTTGAGGGCGGTGCCGGCGACGATGTACTTGGCGTTCGTGATCCCGTTCATGGAGATGACGCTGTCGCGGCTCAGCCCGAAGCGCTTGGCGATGGAATCGATGGTGTCGCCCTTCTTGAGGACGTACTCCTGGACCGAGAGGGCGGGGGAGATGTCCGGAGCGACCATGCCCGCCTCGGCTTCGGCGCCCAGGTCCGGGCGGCCCGCGTCGAGCAGCATGAGGAGGTCCGCGCCGGCGAGGCCGCCTAAGGGATCTCCAGCGCCTTCCATGCGGGGGAAGGCGCGCTCGCTCATGACGATGATGCCGGCGGCGAGGCCGAGGAAGAGCGCGATCCCGCCCGAGACGGCGGCGAGCATGGCTATCTTGCCGGGCTTGGCGGCGGCGGCGTCCAGGAGCGGCTTCATCCTGAGGGAGGCCCGGAGCGAGGCGAGGGCGCCCGAGAGCCGGCGGCCTGATCCCGCGCGGGAGAGGCGCCGCGAGGCCCGGGCGGCGGGCGCGGCGGAGCGATCGGCCGATCCGCGGAAGAGGGACCGCGCGCTTCTCTCCTTGCCGGGGGGGAGGGCGCGGCGGACGGGCTTCTGGCCTCCCGGGCTGAGGATGAGGGGACCGATGCCGCCCGAGGTCCGGGCATAGCCTGAAGTCGCTCGTTTCATGGTGAAAGTCATGGCATCCCGTTTATCGACATAAAGAGGCTCCTCATTTATAGTTGGCCGCGGAATCCCGCGTGCCCGGGGGGGCGGGCGAAGGCGGGGGTATGGCGGCCGGCAGGGGCCGGGAAGGACGCGGACCGGGAAAGAGAACGCGTCGCGGCGCGACGGCGCTTCTCCTCGCGGCCGCGGCGATCGCCCTGGCCCTCTCGATCCTCAATCCCCTCGTCGTCGAGGGGCCATCCATGTCCCCCGCGTTCGAGCAGGGCGACCTCATCCTCCTCTTCCGCCTCGCCTACGGGCTCCGGGCGGGGGGAAGGCTCGTCCTCTCCTGGTCGGAACCCCGTCGCGGCGATCTCGTGGTCCTCAGGCCGCCCTCGATCGGCGGGACCGCTTTGAAGCGGGTGGCGGCGACGGGCGGCGATCCCCTCGCGCTCTCCGGGCCCGTACTCTCGTATCCCGGCGGTTCGGCGACCCTCACGCCCGCGCAGGCCTTCCATTTCATGGGACTCGGGGCGGTGCCCGACGGGGAGCTCCTCCTCCTCGGGGATAATCCCTCGGCTTCCGAGGATTCCCGCGAATACGGATGCGTCCCGGTTGCGGCCGTGCTCGGGAAGGTGGTAGGCTCGATTCGCAGGCGGTGAGGGAATTTGGATAACCAGCTTCGGTTCAAGAGACGATTCTGGCTGGCGATCGGGGGCTTCGCCGCCTTCGCCCTCGTCATCCTCGTCCGGTACATGGTCCTCATGCTCTCTCCGCGGGACGTCCTGCCCGCGCCGCCCGCGGCGGTCGAGCGAGGCCCCATCCTGGACCGGGAGGGGCGGCTCATGGCGGCCGCCTCGCCGCAGTACCACCTCGCGGCCTGGAAGCCCGACGTCCCCGCCGACCGCTCCGCCGAGGTGGCCGAGCTCGCCGCCATCATCTCCATGGCGCCCTCGGCCATCGAGGAGGCCCTCGCCGCGTCGGGATCGGACTTCCTCTACGTCCGCAAGCAGATCGGACACGACGCGGCCAAGCGGATCAGGGAGGGGCGGGAAGCGGGGAAATTCCGCGGCTTCATGGTCGAGCAGCGCCCCGGCCGGGTCTATCCCCTGGGCGACTCCGCCTGCCACGTCCTCGGTTACGTGGGCGAGGACAACCGCGGCCTCGGCGGCATCGAATTCGCCTTCGACGAGGAGCTCTCCCCGCCGCCCCCCGAGGGCGCCCGCGAGGTCTTCGGGAACCAGGTGATCCTCGCGCTCGACGCGGGCGTCCAGGCCATCATGGAGCGCAACGCTCGCGAGGCGATGAGCAAGAACGGCGCGGAATCGATCATGTACATCGCCGCCGATCCCAGGAACGGCGACATCCTCGGCTACGCCGCGTATCCGGGGTACTCGCCGGGCGACATCAAGAACGCCGATCCCGAGAGCCTCCTCAACCTCCCCGCCAACTACAGCTACGAACCGGGCTCGGTCTTCAAGGTGTTCACGATGGCGAGCCTCTACCAGCTCGGCGGCATCGGGCCTTCCTCGGTCTTCATGTGCGACGGGGCCTACCATAGCGCGCCCGACGCCGCCGATCCCTTCACCATCCGCTGCATGGGCGTGCACGGTCCCGTGACGCCGCAGCTCATCCTGAGCCTCTCCTGCAACGCGGGCGCCGGCTACGCGTCCGATTCCGCGAGCGCGCCGGATTTCGACCGGGCCCTCCGCTTCTTCGGATTCGGTTCGAGGACGGGCGCGGGATTCCGGGGCGAGGAGGACGGCATCCTCCGCCCCGTGGAGGATTGGTCACTCCGCACCAAGCCCACCCTGGCCATGGGGCAGGAGATCCTCGTGACGGCCCTCCAGATGGTCCAGGCCGCCACCGCCGTGGCCGATGGCGGCGTCCTCCTCAAGCCGCGGATCGTGTCGCGCGTGGTGAGCCCCTCGGGCTCGGTGGTCTGGGAGAACCCGGTCGTGCCCGTGCGCCGCGTCCTCGACGAGAAGGTGGCGCGGGACGTGCTCGAGTTCATGGCCACGGGGGCGGAGGAGGGCGGTACGGGCATCCGCGCCCGCGTGAAGGGCATGCGCGTGGGAGTGAAGACGGGCACGGCCCAAATGGTGGAGAAGGGCGGCCGGACCTATTCCAAGAAGGACTTCATCGCCTCCACCCTCGTGATCCTGCCCGCGGACGATCCGCGGCTCATCCTCTACATGGTCATCGTGAAGCCGCGCGGGGAGTCCATACACGGCGGGCGGATCGCCGCGCCCGTCATCGGGCAGACCGCGGAGGAGCTCATCGACTACCTGGGCATCCCGCGGAGCGGGCAGGAGACGGTGCGGCACCCCGGCAAGCTCGCCTTGAGGAGCGGGAAGCCCGCGGAGATCGGCGATACCATGCCCGACCTCGCGGGGTACCCCAAGCGCCTCCTTCTTCCCCTCCTCGCGCGCACCGACATCGCGGTCACCGTCCGCGGCTCGGGGTGGGTGGTCCGCCAGAGCCCCGCGCCGGGAACGCCCGTGCGCGAAGGAGATTCGATCCTGCTGGAGCTGGAATGATTTCCGGGCCTTCTCCGCGGCCCGACGCGGGAGACGACGGCTTCCTCGCCGAGAACCTCGCCGCGGTCGCGCGCCGCTTTCCCGCGCTCGCGGAGGAAATCCGCGGAGCCGGCGCCTGCGCCGGCCTCGAAGTGGCCGCGTCCCGGCGCGACGCGCCGACCGCCCTCCTCGACGGCCGCCGGCTCCACTCCGCCTACGATCCCGCCGCCGAGGCCGCCAAGATCGCCGGCGCGCTTCCCCCGGGCGACGCCTGCGTCTTCCTGGGATTCGGCCTCGGCTACCTGCCCGAGGCCTACCTCGGCCGCGGTCGCGAGGGCCTCGCCGTCGTCGTGGAGCCGGACGCGGCCCTCCTCCGCGCCGCGCTCGCGTCGCGCCCGATGGCGGCCCTCCTCTCGGACGAGCGGCTCTCCCTCGTGGTGGCGGCGCCCCCCGAGACCCTCGTTCACGTACTCGACGAGATCGGGGCGGTCGAGACGTCGTCCCTTCCGCTCCAGGCGGAGACCGCGCGCGATCCCGCCTACTTCTCCGCCTGCGAGGAGCTCAGGCGCCGCGCCGTCGAGAAGTCCAAGATCAACGAGAACACCCTGAAGCGCTTCGGCCCCCTCTGGGTGCGGAACCTCGCGCGCAATTGGGACAGGGCCGCGGGCATGCCCGGCCTCGCGTCCTCGATCGGCGCGCTCGAGGGCCTCCCCGCCCTCATCCTCGCCGCCGGGCCCTCGCTCGACGAGGTCCTGCCCCTCCTCCCCGAGCTCGCCCTCCGCGCCGTCGTCGTGGCCGTGGACACCGCCGCCCTCGCGGCCCAGCGGGCCGGGGCGAACGGGGACTTCGTCCTCCTCGTCGATCCGCAGTACTGGAACTCCCGCCACCTCGACGGCGTGGATCCCCGGCCCTCGATCCTCGTCGCCGAATCGGCGGCCCATCCCTCCGCCCTCCGAAAGCCCTGGCGCGCGGCCCTCCTTTGCTCGAGCCTCTTCCCGCTCGGGCAGTACATGGAGGAGCGCCTCGGTGGGCGGGGAAAGCTGGGCGCGGGCGGTTCCGTGTCCACCACCGCCTGGGACTTCGCCCGCGTCGCGGGCGCATCGCCCCTGTGGTTCGCCGGGCTGGACCTGGGATTCCCGGCGAAGGCCACCCACGCGTCGGGATCGCTCTTCGAGCGGCGCTCCCTCCACGGCGCGGCCCGCCTCAAGCCGGCGGAGTCCGATTCCTTCTCGGCGCTCATGTCCGCCGGCCCCTGCCTCGTGCCGGATAACGCGGGGGGGAGGGTCCTGAGCGACAAGCGAATGCTCCTGTACCGCTGGTGGTTCGAGTCCCGCCTCGCCCGTTATCCCGAATGCCCGACCTACACCCTTTCAAGGGCGGGGGCGGCCATCCCCGGCATGCCCCTCCGGAGCGTTCAGGAGCTCCTCGATCTTCCCATCCGGCGTCCTGAGATCAGGGAACGCTTGGAAGCCCTCATAGCGGCGGCGAAGCCCCCCGATCCCGGGATCGCCCGCGAAGCCAAGGCCGGTCTCCTCTCCCGCCTCGATTCCATGGAAAAGACCGCCCGCGACGCCATGGAGGCCGCCCGGAAGGCATCCGAGGCCAGGAAACGGGGGGAGCCGATGGATCGCTGGCTCGGGAAACTCGACGCTTGCGACGCCGAGATGATCGGGAACCCCGCTAAAGAGGTCGTTTCCTTCATGTTCGCCCTGGCCGGCCAGGGCGAAGAGGAGGGGATGGACCCCCTTGAGGCAACCGGGGCCGTATACGGCCGCGTCAGGGAGGCGGTGGCCTACCACCTGGCCCGGCTCGGTGGGTGAACCGCCCGGGGCGGGGCGGGAGAGGCATGAACAGGGGGAGATTTTCGGCGGGGAGAAAAAATATTTGTGGAAATGGCGTTTTGGACGAAAATTGGACTTTTAGTAGACTGTTTGGGTAAAAAGATGTGGTATGATGGTAGCGTGAAGAAGACCGCCGGGGGGCGGTCTTCGATTTATTGGCCGGGATACCGGCGGAAAGGGAGGGGTCCAAAGTGTCGAGAGCGGAAGAGTATTTACGGAGGAAGAGGGCGCTGGGGTAAGGAGGTGTACGATGAACTGCCGGAGCCGTTCAGAAGCGCCCAGATGCAAGGCGCACCGGAGGATGACACCGGAGGCGTACACGGACGTACGCTGAGGATGGCAGCCGAGGAGTAACGCCGCAGATGGGCGCTTATCAACGGCTTTGTTGAAAGCGGCTGAAGGACTAAGGGTGGGATGGACGACGAGGACATCGAGTGGGAATTGTCCAAGATGGATGAGGAGGAGAGGAGACGCGAAGCGCTGCCGTTGCGGACGGTGTACCGGCCGGTGGACCCGGGGCTGAAGGCGCGGATTCTTCGCATGTTCGGCCAGCCGTACGACAAAAGCGCAATACCCAGAGGGCAGGAGTTTTATCTCAACGGCTG
>CAYNQK010000025.1:0-9956 GCA_964399285.1 uncultured Spirochaetales bacterium
CAAAAAAAGAGCCGTCCTTTCGGACGGCTTCAATCCTCCCCCGCGCGGGTTCGAACCACGGACCCAGTGGTTAACAGCCACTTGCTCTGCCAACTGAGCTACAGGGGAACGCTCTTTATCGAGCGATCGAAAAATATCCAAAAAAAAAGGCCTTGTCAAGGGATGGGACGCGTCCGGAACGATAGGGCTAGAATTCGCCCACGACTGCCATCATTCTCGTGAAGGCGAGGCGGCCCTCCCTCCGCGAGGAACCGTATTCCTCCCCGCAAGCGGTGCAGCCGCCCTCCGCCGACCATGCTTCGACTCCGGCTCGCTCGAGGATTCCGGCATTGGCGGCGACGAGATCGAGACGCCAGCTCCCGTTCCGCTCCACGGCCGCGTCGGGCCCGAACTCGTCCATGAAGGCGACGGCGCGTTCGGGCGGGACTCCGTAGCAGCAGGGGCCGATTCGCGGGCCGAGGATGGCCGATACCTTCTTCGCCTCTCCGCCGATAGTCTCGATGAGGCGTAGGGCGGTATCCAGGATGCCGGTTCCGGTCCAACCGGAATGGAGGACGCCGAAGATACCGGCGCTCCGCTCGAGGAGCCAGATGGGCATGCAGTCGGCCACGGTGACGGACGCCGAGAGCCCCCTATCGCGCATGAGAATCCCGTCGGCCATCATTCCCGCGACGCCCTCTCTCGCCCCGGCGAAGACGACGCGCTTCGAGTGGACCTGCTTGCAGGCCGCGTGCTTTCCCGGATCGAGGCCGAGCGAGGATACGAACGCGTCCCTCGCGGGATTCAGGACGCCGATCTCGTAGCGCATGGAACCCGCGGTCCTGAGGCTCAGGCAGGCGCGGAGCCCTCCCCCGCCCCCGGGAAAATCGAAGAATACGCGATCGGTTCCGTCGCCGCCCCGGCCTCGGGACGGGGCCTCGCGCCCGTCGCTCAGGATTTAGGCCGTCCGCGTCCGCCGCCCGAGGCCTTCTTGGCCGTGGACTTGGATTTGGAAGCCGATTTCGCAGCGGGCTTTCCCTTAGGCTTCGCGGCCGAGGCCTTGGCGGCGGCGGGTTCGGCCTTCTCCGGATTTCTCCCCTTCGCCGGCTGCCCCTCGAGGGGGAGGCTCCGCTGTCCCGCCTCGTCGGCCGATTCCGCGGACTCGACCTCGCGCGGAGCGAGCCTCACGCCGTTCGCCTTGAGCCCCTTCACGAGGAAATCGGAAGCCTTGAATTCCTCGGCCTTCTTCTTGATGCGCGGCTTCTCGACGTAGTTGACGACGAATCGGTATTTGTCCCCGATGCCGAGCGCGAGGATCTCGCCTCCGTCCGGGATGAGGAGGTAGTCCTTGTTGAGGATGAAGGCCTCGATCTTGCAGCGCTTGATGCAGGGATAACCCGTCTCGGGATCGCGGTACACGATGGTGAAGACGATCCCGGAGAGCGCTTCCTTGTCCGCGAAGCCGACGTACTTGAGCCCCTTGTCCACGAAAAGCTTCTCGGGCGCGTCCTGCACGGTGTAGACCCCGGTGCGCCTCACGATGAGGAGACGGTCGAAGCTCGACACCTCGAGCATCTCCTGCCCGCCCGAGACGGCGGTCCCGAGGTACCCGGAGGACGGATCGTAGCGCAGGGAGAGGTTCCTGAGCGCGGCGCCCTTGACGTCCACCTTGGTGAAGCCGATGATCTCGGTCCGCCTGGCGTTCGCGCCCTCGGTGCGCTTGATGGTCGCCTCGAGGTAGGAGACCGCGTAATCGACGATGGCCTTGAGGTGCTTGTCGATCTCCTTCATGCGCGCGCGGATCTCCTCCATCTCCGCCCTGGCGCGGTTGATGTCGTAGAGCGATATGCGCCGAATCGGGATCTTGAGGAGGCGCTCGATGTCCTCTTCCGTGACCTCGCGCTTGATCTCCGCCTGGAAGGGCTTGAGGCCGCGCTGGACGGCGCTCTTGACGGTGGCCTCGGTCTTCATCTGCTCGATGGACTTGTAGATCCGCTCCTCGACGAAGATCCGCTCGAGGGTACGCGCGTGCAATCTATCCTCCAGGTCCTTACGCTCGAGCTTGAGCTCCTTCTTGAGGATATCGACGAGCGCTCCCGCGTGGTAGCGGAGCGCCTCGGTCACGGTCATCTGGACGGGCTGGCCGTCCTTGATGACGAGGAAGTTGCAGGATATGGATTGCTCGCACTCGGTGAAGGCGTAGAGGGCGTCGATGGTCTCCTGGGCGTAGGCGCCGCGCGCCATCTTTATCTCGATCTCCACGTTCTCCGTGGTGAAGTCCTGGATGGAGGCTATCTTGATGCGGCCCTGGCGGGCGGCGTTCTCCACGCTCGCGATGATGCTCTCCGTGGTGGAGCCCGCGGGGATCTCCTTGATGAGGATCCGCTTGGGATCGCTCGCGTCGATCCTGGCCCGCACGAGGACCTTTCCGTTCCCGTCCTCGTAGCCCGAGACGTCCATGAGGCCGCCCGTCTGGAAATCAGGGTAGAGCTGGAACTTCTTCCCGCGTAGGCATGCGATCTCCGCCCTGAGGACCTCTACCGCGTTGTGCGGAAGGATCCGCGTCGACATGCCCACCGCGATGCCCTCGGCTCCTATGCAAAGGAGGAGGGGGATCTTTGCCGGAAAGGTCACCGGTTCCTTGTTGCGTCCGTCGTAGGAGGGCGCGTACTCCGTCATCTCGGGCTTGTAGAGGATGTCCTTGGCCAGGGCGTTGGCGCGGCACTCGATGTAGCGGGCCGCCGAGGCCTCGTCGCCCGTGTAGAGGTTCCCGAAGTTGCCCTGCTTGTCTATGAAGAGTTCCTTGTTGGCGAGGACCACGAGGGCGGAGTAAATGGAAGCGTCGCCGTGGGGCTGGTACTTCTTGCAGTGGCCGACCACGTTGGCCACTTTATCGAACTTCCCGTCGTCCATCTCGAAGAGCGAATGGAGGATGCGCCGCTGGACGGGCTTGAGGCCGTCCTCGATGTCCGGAATGGCCCTGTCCTTGATCACGTAGGACGCGTATTGGAGGAAATTGTCGTTGAAGATCTTCTTTACGTACGCCATCGCTCCCTCACAGATCGTTCACGAGGTTCTGCATGATGAATTCCTTGCGCTCGGGCGTGTTCTTGCCCATATAGAACTCGAGGATCTCCGGCACGGCCTTCAGCGTCTGGACGCCCACCTCCACGAGGCGCATGTCCTCGCCGATGAATTGCCCGAACTCCTTGGGGCTGATCTCGCCTAAGCCCTTGAACCGGGTCACCTCCGCGCTCGCGCCCAGGGCCTCGACCGCAGCGTCCCGCTCCTTGGCGGAATAGCAGTACCGCGTCTCCTTTTTGTTCCTGACGCGGAAGAGGGGCGTCTCGAGGATGAAGACCTTGCCGGAGGTCACGAGCTCCTCGAAGAAGTTGAGGAAGAAGGTGAGGAGGATGTTCCTGATGTGGAAGCCGTCGTAATCCGCGTCCGTGGCGATCACGATGCGGGCGTACCGGAGGCCGTCGACGTCGTTCTCGATGCCGAGGGCCATCATCATGTTGTAGAGCTCCTCGTTCTTGTATATGGCCGTGCGCTTCTTGCCCTGCATGTTCTCGGGCTTTCCGCGCAGGGAGAAGATGGCCTGGGTCATCACGTCGCGCGAGGAGACCATCGAGCCCGATGCCGAGTCTCCCTCGGTGATGAAGATTGTCGACCTCCCGCCCTCCTCGCCGTCCTCCACGTGGTACTTGCAGTCTTTGAGCTTGGGGATCTTGAGGGCGATCTTCTTGGCGGCCTCCTTGGCCTCCTTCTTCACCACGTTGAGCTCGGTCCTGAGCTTCTCGTTGGCGACGATCTTGTCCTGGAGGACTCGCGCCGCCTTCGGGTTCTTCCGGAGGAAGTCGTCGATCCCGCGCTTGGCCTCCTGGATGATCCAGCCCTTGATCTCCGTGTTCCCGAGCTTGTTCTTGGTCTGGCTCTCGAAGACGGGATCCTTGAGCTTGATGGCGATGGCGCCGGCGAAGCCCTCGCGGACGTCCTCGCTCTTGTACTGCGCCTGGAAGAATTCGTTGACGGCGCGGCAGACGCCCTCGCGGAAGGCCGAGAGGTGCGTGCCGCCGTCCGAGGTGTATTGCCCGTTCACGAAGGAGAAGCACTCCTCGCCGTAGTTGCCCGTGTGCGTGAAGGCGAACTCGATCCTCTCGCCCCGGTAGTAGGCCATGTCGTACAGCGTCGATTCCCCGACCTCGTGGGAGAGGAGGTCGTAGAGGCCCTTCTCGGACTGGTACTGTCTTCCGTTGAAGACGAGTGCGAGCCCCGCGTTGAGGTACGCGTAGTTCCACATCCTCTGCTCGACGTACTCGAGGTTGAACTCGTAGTCCTTGAAGATCTCGGGATCGGGGACGAACTCGACGTAGGTCCCGGTCTTGAGGCCCTGCTTGGTCCCCTTCCTGTCCGACTTGAGGACGCCCCGCTCGAAGATCGCCTCGCGGAATTCCCCGCTCCGCGCGGTAACGATCCTGAAGCGCGAGGAGAGGGCGTTCACGGCCTTGGTGCCCACGCCGTTCAGTCCGACGGAGAACTGGAAGACCTCGTCGTTGTACTTCGCCCCCGTGTTGATGACCGAAACGCAGTCGATGAGTTTCCCCGGCGGGATGCCGCGCCCGTAGTCGCGCACGATGACGGTCTTGTCCTTGATCTGGACGTCGATCCGCTTTCCGTAGCCCATGATGTATTCGTCGATCGAGTTGTCCATGACCTCCTTGAGGAGGACGTAGATGCCGTCGTCCTGGTTGGAGCCGTCGCCGAGCCGGCCGATGTACATGCCGGTCCTGAGGCGGATGTGCTCGAGGCTGGACAGGGTCTTGATCTTCGATTCGTCGTAAGAGGGTTTCCGTTCTTTCGCCATGGCGCGCGCAGTATATCGCGAAGGGCGGGCTTCGTCAAAGACCGCGCGCGGCGCCGGTCTCCTTGCCATCGCCGCCGTCCGCGGATACCATGTCCGCATGCACGTAGTGAGCTCGTACATCGTCTATCCCGAGGGCGAGGAGCAGGAGATCGGCCGCCTCCTCAGGCCGGGGGAGCTCGTGGGCATCAACGCCGAACCGCTCGCCCTCCCACTCCCGACGAACAGGATGATCGCCTACCGCGTGAGCGCCATCCGGAGGACCGAAAGCAAGGGGGAGACCGAGGTGAGGCATTATCTCGAGCTCATGAGCGCCGCCGAGCTCCGCGAGTTCGCGCGCTAGGGTTTTCCGCCCGCCGGGGATCCCCAATCAGCGCCCTTCGCCGATCCGCTCCGTGCCGGTCGACGGACCCTCAGCGCGGGAAGATCGTGAGGTCGGGGAGGACGAACTGCCGCTGCAGGGAGAACTGGTCCTGGACGGCGGCCTCGGACCCGACCCTCACCGTGAAGAAGTGCTCGAAGTCCTCGAATCCCTCCCGGGACGCCCGGAGCTCGAACTCCACGACCTTGGACTCGCCCTCGGCGTGGGCCTCCTCGGGATAGGGCCAGTAAATGAAGGTGCCGCCCGTGCTCGCGAAGAGCGAACAGGGATTCTGCCAGTTCGGATCGATCATCCGCGCCTCGATGCCCTCCCTGAGCAGGGTGACGCGCATGCCGTCCATCGGCTCGAAGGTCGCCCCGTTGAAGAGGCGCCCGATGATCGTCGGGTAGTTGAACACGGGCCCATGGGGGTAATCCGGCTTCCCCCGCTCGGGGCCGTGCTCGAAATGCGGCCGCTTGGTCTGCTCGATCTTCCTCCAGCCCTCGTTGGCCAGGGTGATGGCGTCCGCCTGCTTCTGGATCTTCTCCTGGTAGTCCTTGGAGGAATAAGCGACGCCCCTCCCGGAGAACACGTACTCGGGCTGCATCCGGTTCAGCACGTAGCAGGCGACGTCCTGGCGGCATTGGCGGCAGGTACAGAATCCCAGGGACTTCGTTCGCTCCTCGGCGTCGAAGATGTCCTCGACGATGGACTTCACGAGGTCCTCGATGATGTTGTGGATCTCCACCGTCGCCTCCCGCCCCTCAGGGCTTCGCGGGCTCCGCCTTGCTCCCGCCTCCGGCCTCGCCGGGCATGACGAGCTCGGCGAGCGTGTCGACGCAATCCATGAAGTCCAGGAGGGTCTCCCGGAGCGAGTAATAGTTGAGGCCGGCGTAGTAGACCTTGGAGTAGACGGTGAAGGCCATGTCCTCGCCGGGCTTCTCGAGCGATATGTAGCAGCCGTAGTCGTAGCAGATGGCCATCATCTCCTCGAGCTTGTCCCGGATGAGGTGGTCGGCGTCCTCGGCGAAGCGGAAGGAGAAGGCGAGTTCGAGGAAGCGGCACTGCTCGTCGATGATGTACCCGCCCTCGAAGCCGTCGTCCGAGCGGAAGGCCCCCGAAAAGACCTCGTCCTCCTCGGTCTTCCCCTCGCTCGTGTATCCTAATTCCTTGAAAAGGACCCGGACCCTGCGGATCCGCTCCTTCATTATGCGCGATATCTTCATTCAACTCCCGTCCGGATCACACTCTAGCGCCTAAAGCCGCGACTATCAAGGACCGCCCGCGCCTTTCCCGCCCCTTCCCGAGCGGGCGAGCCGGGCCTTGGCGCCCGGATAGAGCGCTTCGAGGCGCTTTAGCTCGGGCATGAGGAGGCTCCGGGCGTCCCTCCCCGACTCGGGGCAGGGATTGTCGGCGACCGGGAAGCGTCCACGCTCGGCGAGGTTCGCGACGCTCTTCCCGGGCACGTCGATGAGGGGGCGGATGATCCGCGCGGCGCCTCCGAAGAATTCCCGCGACGGCTCGAGGGCCTCGATCCGCCCCCTTCCGAGGAGGGCCATGAGCGCCGTCGCGGCCGCGTCGTCCCTGGTATGCCCGATCGCCACCGAGGCCGCGCCCAGCCGCTTCGCCTCCTCGAAGAGGAGCCGCTTGCGCTCTCGCGCGCAGGAATAGCATGAACGGGCCTCCCTCCCCTTCTCGGGGAAGTCGGCCTCGATCACGCTGAAGCCGATCCCGAGCCCGCCCGTGAAGGCCGCGAGCCTCGAGAGCGCTTCCGCGGGAAGAGGGTGCTGGCGCCATACGACGGTCGCGGCGAGGACCGAGAAGCGCGGCGTTCCGGACGCGGCGATGCGCGAAAGGAGATAGGCGAGGGAGAGCGAGTCCTTCCCTCCTGAGAGGCCCACGAGGACGCGGTCTCCGTCCCCGACGAGCGAGTATCCGATGATCGTACGGCGGACGCGAGAGAGAATACGATCCTCGTGACCGGCTCGGGCATTCCGGGGGAACTCCGGGCCGATCCCCTTCCCCTCCGCCGGCGAAGAGTTCCCCATTCCCCCCTCGCTCCTATATTCTCCGGATCACGCGGCGCCGCCGAGAGCGGCGTCCAGGACGCGTCGCGCCTCGGGCGCGAGCGGTTCCGACGAGTAGACGCGGATCACCCTGAGCGATCGCGTGAAGCTCTCCACGGCGCCGCGGGTGAAGAGGGACGACACGTCGCAGAAGGCCTCGTCCAAGTCCACGACCCGCACGTCCGATTCGAAGGACACGGCCTCGGGGAGATCGATCACGACGACGGCCTCGTGGCCGCGCCCCGTCGCCCGCTCCATCTCGTCCTCGAGCTCCGTCCGTTTCCCGAGGTCCTCGAGGACTGCGTGCCCGCTCCGCCCCCGCTCGAAGGGGATCTCGGCCCTGCAGGAGAGGAGGCGCCCGGCGAGCGCTGTTTCCGCGAGAGTCCGGTCGCGCTCCCCCATGCGCCTCACGAGGGAGCCGAAAGAATCGTCGTCGAGCGAGTAGAGCTCCTCGGGCGCGAATCGTCCGGCCCTGAGCGACGACGAAAGCGCCTTCTTCGCCGCGGAGGTGGCCGCGCGCACGTCCCGATGCCAGTAGACGCTCCGGTACATGAGGTACTTCGCGAAGAGGATGTGCTCGATGGATGGCACGCCCTTGGAATCGATGCCGATGCCCCTCTTCCCGTCGAACCTGATCCTCGAGAGCGCGAAATCGAGGTCCTGCGTGCCGTAGGGCACGCCGCAGAAGTAGGCGTCGCGGTTCAGGTAGTCGAGCTTGTCGGGATCGAGGACGCCCGAGAGGACGTTCCGGTAGGCGATCGTCTCGGCGTCGGCCTCGAGCCCCTCGTCCACGATCGCTGCCGTCCGCTCTGGGTCGGCCCCCGCTCCCGCGAGGAGGCCCCGAACGGGATCGTCCAGCGCGATCCGGGCGGTGAGCGCCTCGTGATCCTCGAGGGCGAGCTCCTTGAGCGAGTGCGTGTACGGAAAATGTCCGAGGTCGTGGATCAGCGCGGCGGCGAGGAAGGAACGGATCCCCTCCTCGGTGAAGGGGCCGCTTCCTTCCCGGCGGACGAGGGAGACCATCATGCTCCGCGCCACGTGGTAGACGCCGAGCGAGTGGACGTAGCGCGTATGGGTCGCCCCCGGGTAGACGTTGCATGCGGGACCGAGCTGCCTGATCCTCGAGAGCCGCGCGAAGGGAGCCGATCCTATGATCGCGCGGAGACCCGGCGTGAGGTAGACGTGGCCCCAGAGGGGATCGCGCACCGGTTCGTCGTAGCCCCGCTCGAGCGCGTCCAAGAGATCGGAATGCCTTCCCATTCGTTCCCCCTTTCCCGTCTCGGCTCCGATGGTACATAATAACGACCATGAAGGGAATGGCACTGATCGCGCCCCTCCTCGTCGTCCTCTCGCTCCCGTCCTGCGGAAAGGGCCGCGTCGGCCCTTCGCCGGCCGTCGTGAGGAGGGAACGGCCCTCCTCGGCGCCGATCGAGATGTCGATGGGCTCGCCCGTCCCGGACGGCGCACCCGTCTCCGACGGCGCACCCGTCTCCGACGGCGCTCCCGTCCCCGACGGCGCTCCCGTCGTCAAGGCCTCGCCTTCCTCTTCGTCGCGCAAGCGTCCGAAATACTCTCCGGCCGCTTCATCCGCGGCAGGCGGAAGCGCGTCACCCCTTCCCGGCGGCCGCGGGGCTCCGGCGGCCTCGATGCGTCCGGCCGGTTCTCCGCCGACGCTTCCCGAGCCCGGCGACCTCGTCCCACCGAAGAGCCCCAGGGCCTCCCAGGCCCCGTCCGCCCGGCTCCCGGCTTCAGGCCCCTTCGCCCTCCTGCCGATAGGCGTCTCGGATTACCGGTATCCGGAGGATTTCTCGCTCGGACCGCTCGAGCCCCGTCCCGCCCGCGCGGCCGCCTCGACCGATCCCGGGGTCCTCGCGTACGCGCTCGCCGAGGCCCTCGTCAAGAAGGCCGGCGTCGACGCGCTCGCCGCTCCCGGGAGGGGAACGGTTATCGCTCAATCGCTCAGGCCCTATCTCGCGTCGAAGGCCGCCGTTTCAGGGTACCGCATCGGGAAGCTGAGGAGGGACGCCGATTCCGCCGAGTGCAGGGCCTTCTTCTTCAACGAGTCCGGAGGAAGGGTCGTGGCGGAATTCTATTTCACGAGGGCGCAGGGCCAATGGGGCGTCGACGGCGTCGCGGGCGACCTTGCCTCGATCGCCGGCGCCAGTCCCGCGCCTCGCTCGTCCTTCGATCCCGGGGAATACGAGATTTTCGCGTACTGACCGGCTCGCGCTACGCTATATGAGAAGCGTCCTGCGAGCGGATCGGCGCGTCTCGAGCCTCGCGAAAAGCCCTACCGCGCCTGATCCGCTCACTCCAGGTTGATGCCGTGCCGTTTCTGAGGGAAGTTCTTGAGCATGGCCACGCAGTTCCGCGCCGTGTTGTAGACGAATCCGCCGTTCCAGTACTCGAGCGCCGCGAAGAGGGCGTTGCCGCCGTCCGTGTCGTCCGATTTCGTCGTCCTGAAGGAAACGAAATTGCCGAGCTCCTCGAAGTTGGACTCGGCGAGGCATTGGAGGCGCTTCTTGTTGAACTCGTTCCAGGACTCGAGGTCGTTGAAACCGTCTCCCTCGTCCTGGACGATGAGGTGAGCGTGGGTCGGCGAGAAGGAGTACCAGACGCGCACCTTCTTCTCGGGATTGCACTTGTTCCCGTGCTTCACGGCGTTCTTGATGATCTCGGATATCTG
>CAYNQK010000025.1:9966-10299 GCA_964399285.1 uncultured Spirochaetales bacterium
AAGGAGGTTCGTCTTGTCGAACAGCGGGCTGTTCTCGTTGACCTTGATTTCCTTTATCTCGTTCAGGTAGGTGTTGTTCTCCATGGCTTACTCTTCCATCTGCTGAATGGCTTCTTCGATGCTGTTGGTTATGGGGAAGTATCCCATCAGCTTCGTGAGCTCTATCACCTTCTTCACCGAGCCGTGGATGTTGGTGATGCTGAGCCGGAGGTTCATTTTCTTGATCGTCGAGCAGATGTAGATGAGCGCGCCGATGCCGGACGAGTCGATGTAATCGACGTTCTCGAGGTTGATGATGAACTTCCCCACCTTCTTCTCGAGCATCTTCATCAC
>CAYNQK010000025.1:10309-32655 GCA_964399285.1 uncultured Spirochaetales bacterium
ATCAGAGCGGTGTCGGGCAAGGCCTCGCGCAGCTTCTCCAGCATCTTCAGCACGAGTTCCTTGAGCTTATAGGAGTTGTATAGGTCCATCTCCCCGTTGACGTCTATGATGTAGTTCTCGCCGTTCTTCCTGATCTTCAGTTCCATGCTGTCCGCCCCTCCTCCCTCACGACCTCATCTTCATGATCAACAGGGACTGATCGTCGTGCTGCCTGGCCTGGCCCATGAAGTCCTGGAGATCCTGCCGAACCGCCATGGCGATGTCCTTCGCCCCCATGCCGGACAGCTTAACGAGGAGCTCCCCGAGGCGCTTCCGGCCGTACTGCTTGCCTTGCACGTTCATGGCCTCGATGATGCCGTCCGTGTAGAGCGCGATGACGTCGTCCGGCCCGAGCCTGAACTTCCTGGTCTCGTATTCGGTCTTCCGCTCGACGCCGATGGGGACGCTCTTCATCTCCACGGCCTCGGCGACGCCCTTGCCCTTGCGCACGATGATGACCGGCTGCTGGTTGGCGCTCGAGTACTCCACCTCGCCCGTTTCCATGTCCGCCGACAGGATGCCGACGGTCGCGAAGTGGTCGACCTCGATCTTGCCCGTTATTCCCTTGTTAATCCAGCTCAGCACCGTTCCCATGTCCTTCTGGGTGTTGGTGATGAGGTGCAGGATCGCGCGCACCATCACCATGATGAGGGACGCCTGCACGCCCTTTCCGGCTACGTCGACCATGACCGCGGTCATGCGGTCCTTCCTCGACTGGATGATGTCGTAGTAGTCCGAATAGACGCCTCGGGCCGGGCTCGAGAAGGCCCCGAAGGCCAGTTTCCCGATCTCGACCATCTTCTTGGGGAGGAGGATGCGCTGGATGTCGTGCGCGATCCCGGCCTCCTTCTCTATCGTCGACTTCTCCGCCGCCTCGAGGGCGGACTGCAGGTTCCTGATGACGATGGCGCCGAAGTCGGCCAGCATCCTCGCCCGCTCGAATTCGAGCTCCCCGAAGGCCGGTTCCGTCGCCTTCCTGGACACGGCCATGACGCCGATCACGCGCTCCCCGAGCGAGAAGGGGACGACGATGAGCGAGGAGTACGCGAGGAAATCGTCCTCTCCGTTGACGTGGACGCGGGAATCGCGGAGCGGCTCGTCGATGAGGACGCTCTGCCCCGATTTGGCCACCTCGCCCAGGATGGACTCGCCGATCTTGAACTGGGCGTGCTTCATGAAGGCCTCCACGCGGGCCTGCTTCCTCGGCAGGTCCTGGGGAAGCTTGAAGCAGGGCGGGAACTGCCCCTCGTAGGCCTTCACCGCGAGGAGATCGTCGAACTCGTCGATCATGGCGATCACCCCGCCCGAGGCCCTCGTCTCGTCCTTCATCGACTTGAGGATGAGGGCGAGGAGCTGGTCCATGTGGACGGCGGTCTTGAAGGCCTCGCCCGACCGCTCCATGAAGGAGTAGATCGAGTCGATCGTGCTGGTGAGGTATTCGCGCTCGCGCTGTCCCTGGGACTCGATGAGCGAGAGGTGGGTGAAGCCGAACACGAGGAACGCGGCGTAGCTCGCCGGGACGGCGAGGCGCTGCGTCCATTCGCTCCCGTATCCGAGGAAGGCCGCGGGGACGGCGACGAGCGCCGCCGCGGCGGCGAAGGGGATCCAGGCGCCTCGGGGGTGGCGCTCGCCCACCGAGTCGGCCCGCTTGTAGGCGACTGCCCCCGATACGACGAGCCACAGGATGTCCGCCCCGAGGAAGGCCATGAGGATCCTCATGTCGATCCAGGGGAGGAAGGAGAATGCGAGGTTGGCCGCGAAGGCGACGAGGAAGGCGAGGTTCACCGCGGCGGCCAGGACGGCGTTCAGCTTCCTGCCGGCGAACCAGGAGAGGGAGAAGATGATGATCGCCAGGGAGAGGACCTCCGAGACGAAGAAGATCTCGTCGAGGGCGAAAACCTGGAACAGCGCGTCGCGGAGCGCGAGGAGGACCACGATCCCGATGAAGGGGCTCGCGGCGTTCTCGAGTTCCCGCTTCCTGCAATAGAGGAGGAGCGCCAAGGCCGCTCCGAGCGCGACGAGCTTGGCGATGAGGGGCGAGGAGACGAAGGTGACGACGGCGTCGAGATCCATATATACCCTTATCGAGATTATCGGCACGAGGACGCGGAATCTCCAGTTCCGCTGCGTCGGCCGCCGCCCGCGCGCGGTGTCGAAAAGTCTAGCACTCGGGCGATTGAGGCGTCAAGGTATTTTTGTATGGCGAAAATAATAACGCACCGAGGCCTTCACCCCGAGGCGCGGGCGTGATAGGCTGTGGAAGAAGGGGCACGGGGGTTCCTGGGCGCGATGGTCTACATATACGTCGATATCCGCTACTATCCGCAACTCGCGAGGGTGGACCAGGCCCGCATGGAGGGGATCCTCGCCGGGGTGGACCGCGCCCTCGCCAGCGCGAACGGGAGGGCCCTTTCCGCGCTGCCTCCCCTCCTCTACGCTTTCGACGATTCCGCTGCGGGTTCCGGGCTCCAGGTGTCCCAGGCCGCCTTCGCCGCCTTCGAGTGCCTGCGTTCGGCCTCCGAACGGCTCTCGGGCTGCACCGTGCTCATCGAGAAGATGGACGAAGCGGGGCCGGACGAGGCGACGCGGGCCTTCAAGTCGATGCGCTTCCCGCCCGAGACGGTGGATACGATGATCGTCGGGCCGCGCGCGCGCGGCCCCTTCTCGGAATACTTCTCGGTGGCCGATTCCCGCACGCCGGGGGAGGTCGTCGACTTCACCTTCTCCCGCCCGGTCTCCTCGGACGAGAACCAGGCCTTCTGGGAACGCCGCTCCCTCGTCGACGCCGTCATGCGCGCGATCGACCCGCTCCTATCCGGAGAAACGGGCGAGCGCGTGCTCGTCCTGCCGTTCAAGCGCGAATCCGCCCCTATGCGCTGCGTGGAGCGCGCCATCAGGCCCTTCTCCGGCCCCTTCGCGGTTCCGCTCGTCAGGCCGCGGCCCGAGGCGCAGAACCCCTTCGCCCCCGCGGTATCGGCCCATTCCAGGGCTGACGCCGCCGTGGCCTTCGGCCGCCTCTCCCTCGGGGAGCAGGCGGCCATGGACTCCGCCCGCGCCGCCTTCGAGCTCGTGTCGGCCTCCCCGCGCCAGAAGACCTTCCCCTCCGAGGTGACGCGCAGGCTCGCGGCCTATCTCGAGCTCTTCCTGGCCGGGCTCGCTCGCGACCGGAGGGCGCGGGGCCACGAGGCCTTCCTCCTCGTCGAGGACGCCGATCGCGTCCCCGCTTCCTGCATGCAGGCCATCGCGCGCGCCCTCTCGCCGCTCCAGGGCGAGAACGCCCCCATCGTCGTCGCCACCTGCGAGGACCCATCCGTCCTCCCCTTCCCCGCCCCGCGGATCGTCGCCCTGCCCGCCGGTATCGAGGCCGCGATGGCCGGTGACGCCGAGGCCTACGCCGCATCCCTGGACCCGGGAGACGGACCGCGCGAGGGCGCCCGCGCGATAGCCGCCGAACTCGGATCGCGCCCCCTCGCGATGTACCACGCGCTCCTCTCCGGGAGGGCGTCGCGCAATCCCACGCGGGCATTCCTCTCCGACCAGCCGCCCGAGCTACTCGAGATCCTCTACGTCTCGCACCTCGCCTCGGGCGTCCTCGAGCGCAAGCTCCTCGACGACTTCTTCTCCGAGTCCGGGATACGCCCGCAGACCCAGGGCATGGCCTACCACCAGCTCTTCAGGATGGGCCTCGTCCTCTCCGAGGACGATCGCGAGCCGTCATCGGCGGAGACGATGGCGGACATAGAGATCATCCTCGGCGACCGGGCGAAGGAAGCGCGTTCGAGGCTCTCCGCCTTCATGGAATCCCGCGCCCAGAAGGGCCAGATCAGGCACTCGCTCCCCACGACCAAGACGCCCGCCTCGTCTCCCGTCCTCGCGGCCGAGGAGGCCCTCGCGAACGCCCTCGGGCCCTCCATGGCCTCCGACGAGCGCGCCGCCTCTGATTTCATAAAGGCCGTGCGCGCCCTCCCCCCCTCCTCGCCGCTCGCGGACGAAGCCCGCTGCCTCGAGGCCTGGGCGCTTTTCGAGCGCGCGGGCTTAAGGCGCTCGCTCCAGGAGGCCTCCGCCGCCGTCTCCGCGCTGGACGCCGCCCACGAGGACGCCCGCTGCGCCTTCCGCGGCCATCGGGCCATCCTCAAGTGCTCGCTCGCGCTCGCCGAGGGCCGCGACCGCGACGCCCTCGCCAGGGCCAAGGAGGCCCTGATCGCCTTCCAATCCGGCGGTTCGCGGGGCGAAGCGAGGGCCAACCGCCTCCTCGGCCTCCATTCGCTCAGGGAGGGCCTCTTCCTCGACGCGATGGACTACTTCGCCAACGCCTACCTCGTCGCCGTCTCGGCCGGCGACGAGCTCGAATGCCTCCTCTCGTCGTACTACGAGGGCGTGACCTTTTACCTCTTCGGAAACCTCTCGCGCGCCCTCAGGCTGTCGCACCGCGCGCTCGCTCACGCCGCCAAGGCTTTCAGGACCGATTGGGAGGTCCAGGCGAGCCTGCTCGCCGCGCGCATCGAATCCGACTTCGGCCGCGCGGACCGAGCACTCGACGCCCTCGAGGCCTGCCTCGCCGTCCTCCGGCTCTCGCCCTGGGACCCCGCGGAGCGACGCGTCCGCGCATGGATGGCTCGGATGATGGCCCGCGCCGGCTCTCCCGCCGGGGCGCTCGCCCTCCTCGATCGGCTCGGCTCCGATCCCGAGGCCTCGTTCTTCCGTTCGGAGGCCCTACTCGCCGCCGGCGACGCCGAGGGAGCCCTCGCCGCGGCCCGGGCGGCTTCCGCCGCTGCCCCGGATCGGACGCCCTATTTCACGGACGCTCCCGGCTTCGGTTCGGGCGCCGAGCTCGTCGAGGACTGCGTCGCGCCTCCTCCCGGGGGCTCGAGCCCCTTCCGCCTCGCCGCGCTCGCCGCGGAGGCCGAGGCGCTGAGGCGGCTCGGCCGCGCCCAGGAGTCCGCCGAGGCCTTCCACGCCGCCACCCGCGATCCCGCGCTCCGCGAATGCGATCCCGCCATCCACGAGTACCTGTACCGCTACTTCCTCGCCCTGCCCGACGGCTTCTCCGCCGGCCCGCGCGACGAGCGCCTGAGCGACCGCGGCACGGTGCTCTCCCGCGCCTTCAAGTACCTCCAGCTCCGCGCGAGCAGGATCGACACCGCGGAGGACAAGAACGACTTCATGCTGGGCAATCGCCTGAACCGCGAACTCACCGAGACGGCGCGCGGATTCAAGTTCATATGACCGGCCTCGAGCCCGACGGCGCCTTCGACGAGGGCGGAGTCGTCCCCGTCCGCGATTCCCCCGCGCTCCCGGCCGAGCCCTTCGCCTGCTACCGCGCCCCGCGCGGCCTCGAGGGCCACGTGGTCTCCGAGCTCGGCGGTGCCGACGCCGTCCTCGGGCGCCTCGTCGTGAAGGCCGGTCCCGCGCGCGAGGCGGCCTGGGCTCAGAATTCCTGGCTCGATCCCGAGATCGTCGAGTACTCTTCGGTGAAGGACGCCGCGCGGAAGCTCCGCGCCGTCCAGCGCAACTGGGCGCCCTATTCCTTCGCGCTCCACCGGAGGACGGCCCTCGTCGCGGAGGCGCTGCCCCCGCTCCCCTCCAAGCCCCGCCCGTTCCCTTCGGCGCTTCCGACCGCGCCCATGGGCGGCTTCGCCCTCCTGGACGAGCGCCGGCTTCTCATGAGCCCGCGGACCTCGAGCCCCTTCGCCCACGGCGAGATCAACCTCGAGGAGGACAGGGTGAATCCCCCGAGCCGGGCCTACCTCAAGCTCGAGGAGGCCCTCACCATCCTCGGAACCGCGCCCGCTCCGGGGGAATCCTGCCTCGACGCCGGAGCGTCGCCCGGCGGCTGGACCTGGGTCCTGAGGCGGCTCGGCGCCCGCGTGACCGCCATCGACCGCTCGGAGCTCTCCCCCTCCCTCATGTCCGACCCGGAGGTCCGCTTCGTCAAGCACTCCGCCTTCACCCTGAAGCCGGAGGAGCTCGGCAGGATGGACTGGGTATTCTCGGACCTCATCTGCTACCCGGATAAGCTCCTCGAGTGGGTGCGCGGCTGGCTCGATTCGGGGCTGTGCGGCAATTTCGCGTGCACGGTGAAGATGCAGGGTGAGCCGGATTGGCGGACCATGTCGGAACTGCGCTCGATCGACGGAAGCAGGCTCCTCCACCTCTCGAACAACAAGCACGAGCTCACTTGGATGCGCCTCGAACCCGCGCGCCGCGACGATTTCGCGCGCCGGCCCGCCCCGGGGACGACGGCGTCCTGAGCGGCTTCAGCCTCGGCGCGCGCGTCCCGCCCTAGATGGGCGCCTTGAAACGGGCCTTCATCCGCGCGAAGGCGTCCTTCATCTCGCCCTCGTCAGCGGACTTTTCCGCCTCCACGACCTGCATGAGCTTGGGCGGAATCTCCGCGAGGAAGGGGCTCGGCGAGGTGTCCACGGACTCGCGCAGCCTGCGCCGCTTGGACGCCTGAGTGATGATGAGTTTCTTCTTGGCTCTCGTGATGGCCACGTAGAAGAGCCGCCGCTCCTCTTCTATGTTCCCGCCGCCGTCCTCGAGGGATCTCGCGTGCGGGATGATCCCGTCCTCGCAGCCCGCGATGAAGACCACTTCGAACTCGAGCCCCTTGGCGGCGTGGACGGTCATGAGGTTGATCTTGCCTCCGTCCTCGGCGTCCTCGAGGTCGTCCCGCGACACGAGGCTCACGCGGTTCAGGTAGGAGTAGAGGCCGGGGTCGAGGTTGTCCGGGTCCTTCTCGAAGCGGTCGATCGAGTCGATGAGGCCCTCGACGTTCATGAACTTCCACTTGGCGGCCTTGTCGTTCTTGGGATTGTCGGCGACGAGGTAGCCCCAGTAGTCGATCTCCTCCACGAGGGCGCGCACCTTGGCGGAGACGGCCTTCTTCCCGAGCATCTCCTCGCGCTGGGCCTCGACGAGGTCCTGGAAGGACGCGAGGTCCGCCCGCTCGCGCTCGGCGATCCCCTCCTCCTCGCCGTTCCGTATGGCCGTGATCGCGCGGTACAGGGAAGAATTCCTCTTCCCGGCCGCGGCGGAGAGGTCCTCCACGGTCTTCCGCCCGATGCCGCGCCGGGGCGTGTTCACGATCCTGAGGAAATTCACGTCGTCGTCGGGATTGGCTATCACGCGGAGGTAGGCGAGGACGTCCTTCACCTCCTTGCGCTGGAAGAAGCTCGTGCCGCCCGAGACGCGGTAGGGAAGGCCGTCCGCGAGGAAGGCCTCCTCTATGTGCCTGATGAGGGAATTGGTCCTCAAGAGGACGCCGAACTCCTCGTACTTCACCGACTCCTGGATCTTGATCTTCCTGATCCTGTCGGCGATGTAGGAAGCCTCCTCGGCCTCGTCCCCGCAGACGCAGAGGTCGATTGGCCGGCCCTCGGAGTGACCGGACCAGAGGGCCTTCTCCTTGCGGTCGGTGTTGTGGGAGATGACGCCGTTGGCCGCCTCGAGGATGGTCCCCGTGGAGCGGTAGTTCTGCTCGAGCTTGATCTCCTCGCGGGCCGGGTAGTCCCGCTCGAAGGACCGGATATTCTCGTAGTCTGCGCCGCGCCAGGAGTAGATGGACTGGTCGTCGTCCCCGACCACGCAGACGTTGTCCCCCGCGATGAGCCTCAGGAAGCGGTACTGGAGGCGCGAGGTGTCCTGGAACTCGTCCACCATCACGTAGCGGAAGCGCTCCCGGTAGGAATCGCGCAGGGCGGGATCGGATTCGAGGATCTGGATGGGGAGGGAGATGAGGTCGTCGAAGTCGACCGCGTTGTAGGCCTTGAGGGAGCGCTGGTACTCCCGGTAGAGGCGCTCCCATTGGGCGGCCTCTCCCTGGAATCCCGCCCTCCCCGTCTTCACGTCGGAGAAGAGCTTCCCGATCTCGAAAAGGTCCATGTTCTCCGCTCGGAGGCCGAGGTCCCGCCCCGTCTCCTTGATGAGCTCGCGCCTATCCCCCTCGTCGTAGATGGAGAAATGCTGCCGGTAGCCGATCGCGGTTATGTCCTTCCGGAGGACCTGCACCCCGAAGGCGTGGAAGGTGGACACCGTGAGTTGGGGGAGCTTCCGCTTGAGGAGCTGCCTGACGCGGACGGACATCTCCCGGGCGGCCTTGTTGGTGAAGGTGAGCGCCAGGATGGCGGATTGCGGGATCCCCTTGTCCAGCATCCTGGCGATCCGGTAGGTGATCACCCGGGTCTTCCCCGATCCCGCTCCCGCGATGATGAGGACGGGGCCCTCGATCTTCCTCACGGCCCTGAGCTGCTCGGGGTTGAGCTCGGCCTCGATTTCCTTGTCCAGCTGGGTCATTCGCAGCTATACGCGCTTGATGAAGAGCTCGAAGCCCTGGAGCCCGAGGGCCATGATGGCCGTGACGACGATCCCGGCGATCACGACGCCCATGCTTATGAAGAGGATGGACTTGCGCTTACCCATCCCGAGGATCCAGGCACCGAGGGTCCCGGTCAGCGCCCCCGTGAGGGGAAAGGGTATGGCCACGAAGATCATGAGGCCCCAGTATCCGAACTTCTCCACTCCCGCGTGGACCTTCTTCCGCGCCCGCTCGACGAGCTTGTCGAAGAGGCCGGCGTAGAATTTCCACTTATAGAGCAGCCTGTGCGCCGTGTTCAGGAAGAGGTACGCGAGGGGCGCGATGAGGCAGTTCATGCCCGTGCAGAACAAGAAGGCGAGCCACCACGGAG
Source organism: uncultured Spirochaetales bacterium (assembly GCA_964399285.1). GTDB lineage: Bacteria > Spirochaetota > Spirochaetia > Treponematales > JBGSOB01 > CAYNQK01. The sequence goes on from CAYNQK010000025.1 coordinate 19,036, forward strand.
CCCCGCCCACGGTCATCGCGTAGGGGATGCCCCCCCGCAGCTCGGATATCGGCAGTATGGAAAGGATGCCCGCCCTCAGGAAGCTCGCGAAATCCATAAGGCGGGATTATATGTGCCTCCCCCCGGCTATACAATCCCTCCCCCGCGGAGGTTAAAATGAAGCCATGCTCAGCCAGAGGGAGCTCTCCCGTTCCATGTCGCTCAACATCGCCGCCGGCGCCATGGGCTCGATGTGGTTCGTCGTGTGCTCGAACCAGCCTATCTTCAACGTCTTCCTCAAGAACGCGGTCGGGCTCTCGTCGTCCTCCCTCGGCCTCATCCTCTCCGTCACGCAGTTCATGGCCGCGTTCCAGCTCGTCTCCATCATGATCTTCGGCGCCCTCAAGCGGAGGAAGCCCTTCGTCATCGCCGCCCACGTCGTCCAGCGCTGCTACGCCTTCGCCCTCATGGGCGTCTCCCTCTGGGCGCACTTCTCGGGCGGGTCCGCCGCCGTCGCCGACGGCGCCTTCCCCGTCGTATTCATCTCGATGACGCTCGCCTGGATAGCCTGGAACGTCTGCTCCGCGGGCTGGTGGTCCTGGGTCGCGGACATCTTCCCGGACAACATCCGCGGGAGCTTCTTCGGGCGCCGCTCCGCGATCATCAACGTCGTCAACGTCGCATGGTTCTTCTCCGTGACCCTGGCCCTGGACTGGGTCCCGGACTCCGCGACCTTCCTCGTCTACGCCGGGGTCTTCGCCATCGCGGGCACGGTCGGCGTCGTCGACATGGTCCTCCACCTCTTCATCCCGGAGCCGCGCGCGGCCGCCCGAGAGCCCATGTCCGCCGCGGACTTCTTCGCGCCCCTCCGGGACCGCAACTACCTGGGCTTCATGCTGGCCGTGGGCCTCGCCCTCTTCTCCATCAACGTCTTCGCGCCCTTCACCGGCCCCTACGTCACGGGCGCTGAGGGCCTCGGGGCGCCCAACACCTGGCTCGGCATCACCTACGCCCTCTCCCAGCTCGCCTGGGTCGTCGCCTCTCCCCTCATGGGCATCATGATGGACCGCTACGGGCGGCGGCCCGTCGTCGTCATCGGCCTCCTCTCCGTCCTCAACTGGATCGGCTACCTCTTCGTCTCCCGGGCCAACTACGTGTTCCTCCTCCCCGCCATGTCCCTCTTCTCGGGCTTCCTCGCCTCGGGCTTCTGGGAGGGGCAGAACCAGATGATGCTCAGCCTCACCCCGGAACGGAACCGGAGCGCCTACGTGTCCTGGTACCTCGCCCTCACGGGGATGATCGCCTCAGCGGGCCCCTACGCGGGCGGATTCCTCCACGACCTCCTCCGCGGCGCGGACCTACCCTCCGCCGCCGGCCTGCGCCTCGGGCCTTTCCAGGTCGTGATGCTCGCCTCCCTCGGGCTCTGCTTCCTCTCGGCCCTGGCGCTCTCGCGGGTGAGCGAGGGGCGCGGGCGACCCCTCGGCTACGTCCTCTCGCGCCTCGCCAATCCCGAGTTCTTCAGGACGGTCCTCAACCTCAACATCATATCCGGCTCCGTGGCCGCCCAGCGGACCCTCCGGGCCCTCCGCCTCATGGACGGTCCCGTCTCGGACATCGCCCTCTCCGAGGTCCTCGCGCGGGTCTCCGATCCCGACATCGACGTGAGGATCGAGGCCATACGCGCGCTGGGGAGGATCCGCGCCCGGGACACGGTGCCGGCCCTCCTCTCCCTCCTCGACGAACCCTCGATCGTGCGCTGCGAGGCCGCCCTCTCCCTCGGGAAGATAGGCGACGGGCGGGCCCTCGAGCGCCTCGCGGAGGGCCTCGCCTCGCCCTCGGCGGACTACCAGGACGCCTGCGCGCGGGCGATCGGCCTCGTCCGCGGCTCCGAGGGGGACGCGTCGGCCGAACGCCTCGAGTCGCCCGACGCCAAGCGCCTCTTCGACCTCCTCGTCTCGGCCCGCCAGGACGATCTCGGAGCGAGCGCCGCGGAGGCGGTGAGCCGCCTCGGGGACGTGGGGTCCGCCGCCGACATCTATCCCCGCTACCGCGCCGCCGCGGGAGAGCGGCTCAAGAAGCGCTTCGCCGGCGCGCTCGCGAACCTCATGGGCCTTCCCGGGGAATTCTACCGGTACGTGACGGGCGGAGCCTCGGGGGCCAAGAAGCGGCGGTCGCGCCTCCTCGCCGACGCTTCCCGGAACGTCCGCGGCCTCGCGCGGGAATACCGCATGCGGCCCGAGGATCGCGCGTCCGTGGAAGCCGCTCTCGCCCGCGCGGAGCGCGCATCGGCCTCGGACGACTCCGCCGCGGTCCTCGCCGCCGTCGCCGAGGCGGGAAGGCTCCTCGCGTCCGCCTGCTCGTCCGCGGCGGCGTCCTCCGGCCGCGGTCCCGAATCCCGGGGAAGCCTCGCGCTCATGGGATGGTTCATGGAGGAGCTCGAACGCTCGCCCGCGCTCAGGAAGGGCGACCTCGAGGAGATCGAGCTCGACGTCCTCCTCGGCCTCTACGCGATAGCCCGCTTCAGGCCCTGAGGAAAGCGAGCCATTCCCGGACGCGGCGCGCCACGCCCGCTTCGTCGTCGGCGCCGAACCACTCGAAGCCCTTCATGCTCCGGAGGAAGGAGAGCTGCCGCTTCGCGTAGCGCCTCGTATCCTGCTTGATCCTGTCCGCGACGGCGTCGATTCCCGCGCCCTCCCCGGCCTCGAGGAATTCCGCGTAGCCTATCGCCTTCATGCCCGGAGCGTCGGCGCCGAAGCCCGACTCGACGAGGGAGCGGACCTCCCCAGCGAGCCCCCGCGCCATCATCGCGTCCACCCTCCGCTCGATGCGCGCGTAGAGCTCCGCGCGTTCCCGCTCGAGCGCGATGAGGAGGAAGTCGTAGCGGTCCCGCGGCTCGCCCGACGGAGCGAAGGACGCGAGGGGCTTCCCGGAGGCGCGGAGCACCTCCACGGCGCGCGTGAGCCGGTAGATATCGTTCTCGTGGATGCGAGAGGCGGATTCGGGATCGCCCGCGGAGAGTTCCTCCCTGAGCGCTCCCGCGCCCTTGTCCGCGAGGTCGCGCCTCACGGCCTCGCGGATCAGCGGGTCCGAGGGCGGCGCGGGAGGGGCGCCCTCGATGAAGGCCTTGAGATAGAAGGCCGTTCCCCCCGCGACGACGGGAAGGCGTCCGCGCCCGGCGATGCCCGCGACGGCCTCGTCTGCGAGGCGCGAGAAGTCACCCGCGGTGAACTGCTCGCCGGGGGAGAGGATGTCGACCAGGTGATGGGGAAGGAGGGCGCGCTCGGCGGGAGTGGGCTTGGCCGTCCCGATGTCCATGCCGCGGTAGGCCTGCATGGAGTCGGCTGAGACGACCTCCGCCTCGACGTCCGGGACGAGCGCGGGCCTTCCTTCCTGGGGCGCGAAGAGGGAGAATAGGATGTCGGATTTGCCTGAGGCCGTGGGCCCCGAGAGGACGAGGACCGGGAGCCTATTCCTCGATCCGATACGTCACGTCCTTGTCGAAAACCTCGTCGGCCGCGTGGGAGACGATCTTGTCGTCCTCCTGGCTCCCGGGCTCGCGGATGAGGGCGAGCTGGTACGAGCGCTTGATCACGGCGCTCGTGATCTCGTAGACGTTATCGTTGTAGCCGATCAGCTGTTCCAGGGGGAATGCCATGCCGTGCGGTCCTCCAATGGGATTGCGTGAAACGCATTGTACGCCGTATTTCGCGCGCGCTGCAAGGGGATGCGCGTCGATTCAGGGTTTTTTCCCCGGCTTCCCGCGCCGCTTCGCCGCCGGACGATCCTTCAACCGGTACAGGAACGATCGTCCACGCTTTCCGATCGGTTCCGATAAGCCGGCTCGCGAGAGGACGTAGGCGACGACACCGCCGAAGCGGCTCGTCTTGCCGGAGACCCGCGCGATATCGGCGCTCGTGAATTCCTCCGGGAGCGGTCCGGGAAGGAGCTTTAAGATATCTCTTGGTCTATCCAGCGATTGCCGTTCTGTCACGCCAATCAGCCTGCGGTCATGAATGCTGACGCCCCGGCGCCGCCAACTTCCTTGTCCATCCCTGACTCTGATTTCCTCGAGCGTAACGAATACGATCTCCAGGCTTAAGCCCGGATACGCGAGGAGTTCGGGAAAATGAACGAGCTCGTTAAAAATATCCTCTACCTTCCCTCGCTTGGGACTTTTTCGCCGTGATAGTTCATCCCCGGTATCCGGATCGAGAGTGATAATAATTCGTTCTTTAGCAATAGGATATACAACTTTTACGGGGTGATGCGGGGAAAAGGCGGCCATCTTAGGTTTGAGTTTCGCGAAAGCGCCTGTTTGAATTTCCACGATTTCTCCGGACGCCTTAAGGATATCCGCGACCTTGCCCCTGACCTTGACTTCAAAGGAATCGCCTGGTTCGGCCAGAAAGAGTTTGAGGGATGCATGCAGGCTCGATTCCGCGTAGACCCCAATCCCCGGTTCCGTGGCTATACCATAATTGGCGCCACCGACACCCCCAGAGGATTTCTTTTCCTCGCGCTCCGATTTCTTCCTCAAGTCCGATCTCCGATCCGCCGATATTCAGTATCGGAGAAGGGTCAAAAGCGGGAAGGGCGTTCCCTCCCCTCAAGCGATCCTCGCTCCCCTTCGCCAGTATCGGCGAAGGGACTGCGGACCTGTACGGGATGACCGCGCGCCCTCCCCTTCGGGAAGGCGGCGACGCCCCTCGCGGGTCCGGCGCAAGCGAAAGGAGGCGAACGGAAGACAAGAGGGGACTATCGTTCGATTCGATAGCCGAACCGCGGGGCAAGGATGCTCCGCGTACGCATTCCAAGGAGGAATACCTATGATCATCAACCACAACATGAGCGCCATGTTCGCGAACCGCAACCTCGGCATCAACGCGCTCAACCTCGAGAAAGACCAGGAAAAGCTCTCGTCCGGCCTCAGGATCAACCGCGCCGGCGACGACGCTTCCGGCCTCGCCGTTTCCGAGAAGATGCGGAGCCAGATCCGCGGCCTCAACCAGGCCTCGAAGAACGCGCTCAACGGCATCTCCTTCATCCAGACCGCCGAAGGCTATCTCCAGGAGACCCAGGACATCATCCAGCGCATGCGCGAGCTCTCGGTGCAGGCCTCGAACGGCATCTACTCCGACGAGGACAGGATGCAAATCCAGGTCGAGGTCTCCCAGCTCGTGGACGAGGTGGACCGCATCGCCTCCCACGCGCAGTTCAACGGGATGAACCTCCTCACGGGCCGCTTCGCCCGCGAGACCGGCGAGAACGTCATCACCGGCTCCATGTGGTTCCACATCGGCGCCAACATGGACCAGCGCGAGCGCGCCTACATCGGCACCATGACCACGACGGGCCTCGGGATCCGGACCGCCGGCACCCAGGAGTTCATCACGCTCGAGAACGCCGCTTCCGCCCACCGCGGCATCGGAGTCCTCGCCGCCGCGCTGCAGAAGGTCAACAAGCAGCGCGCCGACCTCGGAGCCTACCAGAACAGGATGGAGCACGCGATCCGCGGCATCGACGTGGGCGCCGAGAACCTCCAGGCCTCCGAGAGCCGCATCAGGGACGCCGACATGGCCACCCAGATGGTGGAGTACACCAAGAACCAGATTCTCCTCCAGTCCGCCAACGCCATGCTGGCGCAGGCGAACCAGAAGAATCAGTTAGTATTGCAGCTTCTCCAGTAACGTAGTACATTAAAGGTTATCCGTCGGGGTCCTTCGCAAGGAGAGCCCCGACGGAAACCATTGCCTTACCTGGCGTTTGATGCGGTTTACCGCGGATAATGCCGCGTTCTTTGAAAACGAACCCACCTTGAGGGTACCGCGCGCCCGCGGGAATGGCGTTCCTCCGATTCCGGAGGGGCGGCTTTTCCGCGAGTCGGGGCAGGAACGGACGGGAGCGGCGCGATTACTCCCGGCAACGTCCCCTCGCGCGCGGAAACGCGGGCATGGATTGCCCGCGAAGAAGACTCAAGGAGGGTCACATGATCATCAACCACAACATGAGCGCGATGTACGCCAACCGGACGCTCGGGGTGACGGGTATCGATCTGACCAAGAACATCGAGAAACTGTCCTCCGGCATGCGCATCAACCGCGCCGGCGACGACGCCTCCGGGCTCGCGGTCTCCGAGAAGCTCCGCAGCCAGATCCGCGGCCTCAACCAGGCCGAGCGGAACATCCAGAACGGCGTCTCGTTCATCCAGACGTCGGAAGGGTACCTGCAGGAGACGCAGGACATCATGCACCGGATCAGGGAACTCGCCGTGCAGAGCGCGAACGGAATCTACTCCGACGAGGACCGCATGCAGATCCAGGTGGAGGTATCCCAGCTGATCGACGAGATCGACCGGATCGCCTCCCATGCCCAGTTCAACGGCATGAACATGCTCACCGGAAGGTTCGCCCGGAATTCCGTGCTCGGCGAGAGAGGCACCATGCAGCTCCAGGTCGGCGCCAATATGGATCAGAACGAGAGGATCTACATCGGCACCATGACCGTCGCCGCCCTCGGGCTCAAGGGAGCCCAGGGCAACGGCAGCGATTCCGTTTCGATCTCCACCGCCGACGCGGCGAACAGGACGATCGGAATGCTCGACTCCGCGCTCAAGATCGTTTCCAAGCAGCGTGCCGACCTCGGCGCCTACCAGAACCGCTTCGAAATGGCGGCCAAGGGCGTCGCGATCGCCGCCGAGAACCTGCAGGCTTCCGAGAGCCGCATCAGGGACGTCGACATGGCGAGCGAGATGGTTCAGTACACCAAGAACCAGATCCTCCAGCAGGCCGGCACCGCGATGCTCGCGCAGGCGAACGTCAGCACCCAGGGTACGCTGCAGCTCCTCGGCTAACCGTTGATGAACCGTTCCTGAACGAATGCGGGTGAAGAGGCTTCTGGACGTCGTCTTTTCATTCGCGAAGCGGGGGAAGGGGGGAGTCGCGCCCTCCTCCCTTCCCCTTTTTTTTGGAGGTAACGGCATGGCAATGGAAATACAGAGCGTCTCCTCGATGTCCCCGCCGATGAACACGGTCATGGGAACGAGGGTCCAGCCCCAGCCCGCGCCCGCCAAGGAGGCGGAGGTGGACATCCAGGCTACCCTCGCGAAGCTCGAGCAGGTGAGCCTCGCCTTCAACCGCAGGCTCCAGTTCAGCTTCAACAAGAAGCTCGACCAGATCGTCGTCAAGGTGATAGATCGCGAGACCGATACCGTGATAAAGGAGATCCCCCCGAGGGAGCTCCAAATCGTGCACGAGAAGATCCGGGAAGCGCTCGGCATCCTCTTCGACGTGCAGATCTGACACCGTTCGGCCCCGCGGGCCGGGCGGCGCCGAGCGCCGCGAAGCGACGCCGGCCGGGCCGAGAGGCGGGTGAGCGACCATGTCCGACGTAAGCGTTCCCGGCGTCAAGAGCAAGTACGGCACCGAGGATACGATCAAGAAGCTCATGGAGCTCGAGGCAAGGCCCAAGGTCAGGGCCGAGGCGGAGCTCAAGGCCATGGAGCAGCGCTCCGCGGTCTGGCAGGACGTCAACGTCAAGATGACGAAGCTCCGGGACGTTTCCCGGACCCTCTTCTCCTACAACAACCCCTTCTCCGAGCGTATCGGCAAATCCTCGAACGACGACGTCCTCACGGCCACCGCCACGCGCGAGGCCATAGAGGAAACGCGATCGATCCTCGTGAAGGAGATCGCGCTGGCCGACCGCTTCCTCTCCAAGCCCCTTTCTCCGGACTACAAGGTCCCCGCCGGGGAATACTCCTTCTCCGTCGGGAAGAAGAACGTTAATTTCCGCTTCCAGGGCGGGAGCGCCAAGGACTTCGTCGAGGCCCTGAACCGGAGCGGAAAGGACGTGATCCGCGCCCAGGTCATAGCCGTGGAAAAGGGCAAGAACTCCATCCTCGTCGAGTCCCTCCTCACGGGCTCCTCCAACCGCCTCTCGTTCAAGGGAGCGGCCGAATCCTTCGCCCTCTCCTCCGGCATGCTCGAGCGCGTTCCCGCCTCGGAACGCGCCCTACCCCTCGACCCCGCATCGGCCCATTCCATCGGGAAGGCTCCCGGCCCCTCCACCGCCAAGCTATCCGAAGGGGCGCTCTCCGTGCCCGCGGGCACGGAGCTCTCCATACCGCTCTCCCCCGCAGCCAAGGACGGTAAGGGCCTTATCCTCGAATTCGAGTACAAGACGATCGTCCATCCGGACGATTACGCGGCTCCCAAGGCGCCTCCCGGGCCGGACATCCCGCCCACGGGCAAGATCGATTACAAGGGAATCCGGATTTTCAGCGCCCCCCTGGACGGACCCCTCCCCCCATGGATTCCGCCTCCCGTCCCCAAGCGCGTGGACGACCTCTCGATGCTCTCCCTCGGGCTCCGGAACGGTACGGAGAAGGCCCTGGCCCCGCAGGCGGATAACGCCGACTACGCGCGCGTCACCGTGCCGCTCTCCGGTCTCGGCTCCGACCTTTCCTCCTTCGACATCCGCAACAAGAACACCCACCGCGACATCCTCGTGCGGAACGCCCGCGTCTACGATCCCGCCGAGACGGGCGGCTTCAAGCCCTCGAACGCGCTCTCCACGGGACGCGACGCGGTCATCGTCCTTGACGGCGTCGAGGTGCGGAGGGAGTCGAACGACATCTCCGACCTCATCCCCGGCGTCACCTTGAGCCTCCACGAGAAGTCGGAGAAGGCGGTCAAGCTCTCCATCGAGCCGGACCGCGAGGCCTCCAAGGAAGCCATCGTCAATTGGATCTTCAACTACAACCAGCTCATGCGCGACATCAACGTGCTCACGAGCAACAACGAATCCGTGATCTCCGAGATGGAGGGCCTCACGGACGCGGAGAAGGAAGCGGCGCGCAAGCGGCTCGGGCTCCTCCAGGGGGACTTCACGCTCAATAACGTGAAATCCCAGCTCCAGCGCATCTCCATGAACCCCTATCCCACCTCCGCGGGCAACGAGCTCAGCCTCCTCCACCAGATGGGCATCTCGACGAACGCGAGCTCGGGCGGCGCCGGATACGATCCCGCCCGCCTCCGCGGCTACCTCGAGGTCGACGAACGCAAGCTCGACGCCGCCCTCGCCGGGAAGATGGCCGCCGTGAAGCAGCTCTTCGGTAACGACGTCGACGGCGACCTCATCATAGACGCGGGAGCGGGCTTCGCGATGGACGCCCTCATGAAGCCCTACGTCGAGCTCGGCGGCATCAACGCGCAGAAGCGCCAGACCATCGCCTCGCAGATCGACAGGCAGAAAAAGACCATCCAGACCATGCAGGAGCAGCTCGCCCGCAAGGAGGCCGAGCTCAAGAGGAAATACGGGATGATGGAGGGCGCCCTGAACGAGATGGAGAAGACCTCGAATTCCCTGGACAACTTCAACAAGAGCGGCGACTAGGAAAGGCGGGGAACGATGACCATCACCATGAACGGCTCCGAGATAGACTTCTCCCTGGAGGGCGAGCGCGACGTCGGAGACCTCCTCTCGTCCCTGGACTCGTGGCTCGAGGAGCGGGGCTACGTGATGAGCTCGCTCTCCGTGGACGGCCAGGACCGCTCCGGCGACATCGGCCCCGTGAAGGACCTCCCCGTCGGGAACGTTGGCCGCATCGACATAGGGGTGGCGCCCCTCGCGGGATACCGCGCCTCGGCGCTCGAGCGCGCCGCCGCGTGGGAGGAGCGCGCAGCGGCCTGCCTCTCCGCGGGCGATGCCGCCGACGGAGCCCAGGCGGCCGGCCTCTCCGCCGAGGGCCGCGAGCTCATCGACGCGCGCTCGGGCTTCCTCGATCCGGACGAACTCTCCCTCCTCGAGTGGACCCTCGCGGCCCTCTCGGGCGCGGCCCCCGCCGACCCCGCCTCCCCGGGCAGGGCGCTCGCCGCCTCCGCCGCGCTCAAGTCGCGCGCCGCGGACCTCCGCGATCCCGTCGCCGCCGTCCGGCGCGCCATGGCCGAGTACGATTCCCTCCGTCCGCGCCTCGTCGACCTCCCCGTCCTCCTCCAGACCGCCCGGGACCGCGAGGCGGTATCCGTCCTCGCGGACTTCTCCGAGTTCTTCACTCGGGCGGTCCGCCTCATACCCATCCTCTCCGCCTCCGGCATCGGCCTCGGCTCTCCTGAGCTCGACGGCCGCGATCCCGCCGAGTTCTACTCGGGCCTCAACCGCGTCCTCGGAGAATTCATCGACGCGTACTCCTCGCAGGACACCGTCCTCGTCGGCGACCTCTGCGAGTACGAGATACTCCCCCAGCTCGACGTCCTCTTCAAGGGCATCGCGTCGCGCTCGGGGGCCTAGGAGGGCACATGGGCCCCTTCGCAGTCCTTCCTCTCCTCCAATCGAACTTCGATCGAAGCGCGCAATCCTTCTCGGGGGGCGCCGTAGTCGCCATCGTGATCGTCGCCTTGGTCATCGTCGCCCTCGTCATCTACAACTCCGTGAAGAACCGAGCCGAGCGATTCGGGACCGCCTACGCGCCCCCCAAGGCCAAGGCCGCCGTCAAGGCGCCCTCCTTCCGCGCGTCCGCCTTCAGGCGCGCGGGGCAGGACATGGGGCTCACGGGCGAGCAGGTGTCCTTCCTGGAATCCTACGCGCGGAAACTGAGCCTCTCCAATCCGGACTACGTCATCAGGAATCCGGAGGCCATGGAGGCATTCCTCCGCTCCATTTTCCAGGACATCGAGACGAAATCGGACTCCCAGCCAGCGGCCGAGCAGCGCACCGCCGTCCTCTTCCAGATCCGCGAGCGGATCGAGCTCTCGCGGGCCGCGGGAAAGCAGGTCTCGAGCACCAAGTCCCTCAAGTCGGGCACGGTCCTCACCTGCATCACGGCGGACGGCGAGCACTACACGTCGCGCATCGAGGCCATGAGCCCCGAGGGAATGGCCTGCGCCGTGCCCCTGGACGGCCTCGGGCAGGAGCTCCACTTCCGCCGCGGCACCCGCTTCACGGCCTTCTTCTATTCCGGCAACCAGAGCGGTCATAGCTTCGAGACCAAGGTCGACGGATACGCCCGCTTCCGCGACGGGACCGCCATGATCCTCAGGCACTCCGACCGCGTGAAGCCCCTTCCCGTCCGGGAGCACAAGCGCAAGTCGATGAACAAGCCCTGCGAATTCATCCCCGTGACCATCGTCGTGGTGAAGCAAGGCGGACGGACCGGCAAGAAGGCGGTCCTGGGCCAGCGCGCCTTCCCCGGCCAGATCACGGACATCTCCGCTGGAGGCTGCTCGATCAGGACCGCCAATCCCCTCGAGGAGGGCGAGTACCTGAAAATCGACTTCGCGGGGAAATCCGGCCGACTCTCCGCCATCGGCAAGGTAGTGAAGCTCGAGCGCATCCGTAGCCAGGGCGGCGACATGCACATCCAGTTCGCCAAGATCTCCCGGCAGGACCTCAACAAGGTCCTGTCCATGGTCTACGGCTACGGCGAATAGCAGGCACTCGTCCGCCCGGAATTCCGCAGCCGATCCATACTCCGGACTTGACCGCCCTTCTCCCCGCGGATTAGGATTACGGTGATGAAAGTCTTGGAGATTAAGGATTTGCTGAGAAAGGACATACCCCTCTACTACCGCAGGGAGTTTTTCGGCAAGGCCGTCATAGAGGTCTTCAAGGACCGTCACGAGAAACGAATCGATTTCACGGTCGAGAAGACCCCGCTCGGGGGTACCTCGGTCCACGTTTCCCTCATAGACGAGGTGGATTACCCGGTCGTCCCGCTCGTCGAATCCTTGAAAAGCTACATCATGGACCTGGAGAAGAAGGGCGGCCTGCCTTGATCTCGGTCCTCACCCGTTCAGCCGGAGAGACTATCCGCCTAGGGGAGGCGGTGGGCGCGGCCTGCCATCCCGGCTCGGTCCTGGCCCTCTACGGACCGTTAGCCGCCGGAAAGACGACCTTCTCGCAGGGCGTCGCCCGCGCCCTCGGCGTCACGGAGCCCGTTCTCTCGCCGACCTTCACCCTCGTCAACGATTATTCCGGGACCGTCGCCCTTCACCACATGGACGCTTACCGCCTCGCGGGGCCGGAGGACTTCATCGCCATCGGCGCCGAGGAGATCATGGCCGACGGCGGCGTTTCCGTCATCGAATGGAGCGAGCGGATCGAGCCCGCCCTTCCTCGCGGCCGCACGAGGATATCGATCCGCATCGTCGGCGAGGAGGAGCGCGTCGTGGAGATCGATGGCCCGATCGAGGCCGCGCTCGCGGAAAGCGGCGCCCTCTCGGCCTTCCGGGCCGCCCGCGCCGCCTCCGGCGAGGCCCTTCCGTGAACGCGCTCGCCATGGACGCCTCCACCTCGATCGTCTCCTGTTCACTATCGTGGGAGGGCGGCTGGTCGCAGTCCTCTTCCCGCTCGGCGGTCGGCCACGCCGAACGCCTCATGCCCATGATCGACGCGCTCCTGTCCGGGGCGGGCGTCGCGCCCTCCTCGCTCGGCCTCGTCGTCTGCGCCTCCGGCCCCGGGTCCTTCACGGGCCTCCGCATCGCCCTCTCCACCGCCAAGGGCATCTGCGCGGCCACGGGCGCGGCACTGGTCCTCGTGCCCACCCTGGACTACCTCGCCTCGGGCCATCCTTCTCGTTCGGCCGTCATGCCGGTCATCGACGGCAAGAAGGGGCGGATCTACGCAGCGCTCTACCGCGCGGGCGTAATGGACGGCCCGGTGCTCGACCTGCCCGCCCAGGAGATCGCGAGCCGCCTCCCCGCGGAGGAGGAGATATCCTTCACCGGCCCCGACGCGGACCTCATGGCGGATTTCGCCGCCGAACGTCCCGCCTGGTCCATCGATCCCTGGCATTCCCGTCCGCGGCCCGAGGCCCTCCTCGCCCTCGGAGTCGCGCGCTACCGCTCAGGCGAGACGGCCGGCCCGGGAGAGGGCCCCTTCTACGTGAGGAACGACGAAGAGGACATCGGCATCACCTTCCCCGGGAGAAAGAAATGAAGGACCTTGGGGAAGAGGACGTCCCCGAGGTCCTCGAGATCCTCGACGCCGAGGAGGCGCCGGACGAGAACGCGGCCGCCGCCGCGCCGCCGCCCGGCGCCCAGCCCCCTTTCATCCGCGACGTCGCGCTGAGCTTCTCGCGCCTCGACGTGCCGGTCGCCATCCTCGACTCGAGTCTCGCCTTCGCGTTCCGCAACAAGGCCTTCGCCGATCTCCTCGACCGCTTCGAGTACCCGCGGCGCCCCCTCTTCACGAGCCTCTTCTACGACAACCTGGGCGCCTCCGGCGTCAAGGCCCTCAGGGACGGCCTCGATTCGCCCGATCGCTCCTATTCCTGGAGGGGGCGCTTCTCTCACAAGGTGAAGCACGCGTCCACGGAGATCACCACCGTCCACATCTATCCCCTCTACCCCCCCGGCCCGTCGAACGGGAAGCCGCCCTTCTACTCGGTCTACCTCGACGACGTGACCGAGGAGACCCAGCGGACGCTCCGCACCATGTTCCTCTCCCTTCTCGAGGCGTCCAAGCTCAAGGACAACGACACGGGAGCGCACATCCAGCGCGTGAACTCCTACTCGCGGATGATCTCGAGCGCCATCTTCAACGATCCGCGCTTCCCCACCGTGGACCAGGACTTCCTCGACGACATCGGCTTCCTGGCGGCCATGCACGACGTGGGCAAGATAGGCACCCCTGACGACATCCTCA
>CAYNQK010000026.1:0-32211 GCA_964399285.1 uncultured Spirochaetales bacterium
CGTCCAGGGAGGGGAAGTCGATGATGTCGACCTGGGAGATGCCCACGGCCATGACGAGGTCGGTCACGGAGGAGAGGCGGACGTGGGGTATGGCGATGCCGCGGCCGATGGCCGTGCTCATGAGCTCCTCGCGCTTCACGATCTCCGCGGAGAGCTCCTGCTTGTTCTTGATCTGGGGCGCGGTCCCGAGGACCTCGGCGAGGGCGAGAAGGGTGTCGCGCTTGGAGGAGTGCTGGAGAAAGACGATGCGGTCGGGCGAGAGGATGTTCCGGACCTGGATGCTGGAGAAGGCGGAGACGTTCCGGTTGGAGGAGAGGCGATCGTTGACCCAGCGCTCGATCTCGCTCTTCTTGAAGCGCCAGACCGTCCCGATCTTGCCCGAGGGGATCTCGCCCTTCTGGGCCCAGTCATAGACGGTGCGCTCGGACACCCTGAGGTACTTGGCGACTTCTTCGATCGTCAGGATATCGTCTTCCATCCGGATGGTCCTCTCTTCGGCGATATTCGGGGTGAACTACGGTCATATTTTTGCAGTATAAGCCACAATATGTCAAGTAGAATCATCGCTTTCATCGATTCCCCCGGTTTGCTGGCCCAATTTTTGGAGCGCCGCGAGGACGTCGTTCCTCCCGTATCCGAGGGAGCGGAGCCGTTTATATACCGCGGAGAGGATCTCCGATCGGGGATCGGCGATCGCGGGGGATGCGGCCGCCCTTCCCTTCCGGGCGATCCTCGCCTCCTCCCTCCTCAGGGCCTTATCCGCGGCCCGTTCCAGGCCGGAGGCGATGTCCTCCGCCCGTTCCTTCACGGCCTCCGACGCGGCGTCGCGGGAGAGCCCCTTCGAGGAAAGGCGGGCGCGGAGGAGGATCTCGCCCTCGGGGCGGGAGCGGAGCCGGGAACGGAGGTAGGCGTCGGCGAAACGGCGTTCGGAGAGGAGGCTCTCGGCCTCGAGGAGGTCGAGGGCGGCCTTGATCGCCGCGGCGCCGTGCTTCTTCCGCTTGAGGGCGAGCTCGAGCTCGAGGCGGGAACGCTCCCTGAGGGCGAGCTTCTTGAGAGCGTCGCGCTCCGCGGCGAAGGCCTCGGCGGCGGCGGCGAGAAAAGCGAGGTCCCCCTCGCCGAGGACGGACTCAGGATCGGCGGCGAGGGCCTCCCAAACGGCCGCGTCGCGGAGGGCGCCTTCGGGGAAGTACGCGAGGCGGCATAAAAAAAAGGAACCCGAGTCCAGGCCGATCTTGACGGCCCCCCGGGTTCCTTTCTCGACGGATACGACGCGCACGGGCGCCACCGCCCTCGATTAACGCTTGGAGAACTGGAAGCGCCTGCGGGCTCCCGCCTGGCCGTACTTCTTGCGCTCCACCATGCGGGGATCGCGGGTGAGGAAGCCGTTGGCCTTGAGCGAGGTCTGGTTGGCCTCGTCCGCGACGCAGAGGGCGCGGGCGATGCCGTGGCGGCAGGCTCCGGCCTGACCGCAGGGACCGCCGCCCTTCACGTTGATGAGGACGTCGTACTTGCCCTCGGCCGAGGTGACCATGAGGGGCTGGCGGATGGTGATGACGTGCTCCGCCTGGGGGAAATACTCGGCGACGTCCTTGTCGTTGATGACGATCTTGCCGGATCCCTCGCGCAGGTAGACGCGCGCGACCGAGCACTTCCTCCGGCCGAGGCCGGTACCAAGGTTCTTGACCACGGGATCGCTCCTTCTATATCTCGACGGGAATGGGATTCTGCGCGGCGTGGGGATGGTCCGGGCCGGCGTAGATTTTCACGTTCTTGCACATCTTCCTGCCCAGGGGCCCCTTGGGGAGCATGCCCTTGACGGCGAGCTCGAGGGGCATGGAGCCGTGCTTGGCGATGAGCTTATCGAAGGTGAAGGACTTGAGGCCGCCCACGTAGCCCGAGTGGCGGTAATAGAGCTTGTCGGTCCGCTTCCGGCCGGAGATGGCTACCTCGGCGGCGTTGATGATGACGACGTGGTCCCCGGTCTCCCAGAGCGGAGTGAACTGGGGCTTTTCCTTGCCGCGGGCCATGGCGGCCGCCTTGGCGGCGATGCGCCCGAGGGGCTTGCCCTTCGCGTCGATGAGATACCAGGCGCGGGCGGCGTTCTCGGGTTTGACGAAAATGGTCTTCATGGGGCTACCTATACCTCTGCTACGTGCCTAATGTGAAAAATACAGGACGCAATAGTCCTATATATGGGCGTTAGTGTCAAGGCGGCCGCGACGGGCCGCCGGCCGGGCCGCCTTCCCGAGGGGCCCCGGAACGTCCCTATTCCCGTTTTTCCGACGATTCCTTCTCCGCTTCCTTCCGTTCCTCCTCCTCCTCCTTCTTGGCCTCGATCCGGTCCTTCATGTCGGCGATGCCGATGAAGACCGCGATGAGCCCGACGAACAGGGCGAGGACGGGCACGGAGCCCTTGAGGAAATCGATGACCTCGGTCCACCAGTTGAGGGGGCCGAAGGGAAGGACGGCGAACACGGCGAACGCTATGAAGAGGAGTCCGACAATAATCGCTACCATACGCTCAATACCTCCCGGGCCCCTGGCCCGCGGTCGTCGCTCCGCGCGACGGTTTCCCGTCGCTCCCGCTCGACGGCGGAACAGCGGGGAATTCTGTCAGAAAGGGGTTAAAGAGTCAAGGGAAAAAGAAAAGGCGCGGCCTGACCAGGAGGTAGAGCGCCGGGTTCGCTGTACTCAGCGCCGGGTTCGCTGTACTCAGCGCCGGGTTCGCTGTACTCAGCGCCGGGTTCTGGGGGTCTTGGCGCCTTCCTCGAGCCGGGCGAGGGCTTCGGCCTTGCGCTCGGCGGACATGAAGGTGGCCTCGAGGCCGTTCCGGGCCAGGGCGAGGAGCTCCTCGCGCTTGAAGGCGAGATGCTTGGCCATCCGCTCGTATTCGTCGTTGAGTTCCACGTTGAAGAGGATGGGGTCGTCGGTGTTGAGGGTGGTCTTGATGCCCCGGTCGAAGTAGGGGCGGATGGGGTGGTCCTCGTAGCGCTTCACATACTTCTTGGTGGCGACGTTGGAGGCGGGACAGATCTCGAGGGGGATGGCGCGCTCCTTGAGGAGGTCCATGAGGGAGGAATCCAGGATGGCGCTCGTCCCGTGGCCGATGCGCTCCGCCCCCAGGTCGTCGATGGCGCTCCGGATCGATTCGGGCCCGACCTCCTCGCCCGCGTGGGCGACAGTGCGGAGGCCGGCGGCGCTCGCCTCCCTGAAGACGTCTTTGTAGATCCCGCAGGGATTCCCGATCTCCTGTCCACCGAGGCCGATCCCGAGGACCCGGTCCGTGGGCCGGTTCTTGAGGTAGGCGAGGAGGAAGTCCAGGTTCCGCTTGGCGTTGTCGAAGCCGAAGGAGCGGGAGACGTCCACGATGATCCTGACGTCCGGGCCGCCCGAGGAGGCGAGGGCCTCGAAGCCCTCCACGATCGGGTCGAGCATGTCGTTGAAGGAGACGAAGCCCTGGCGCACCACCATCGAGGGCGCGATGTAGAGCTCCATATACCAGATGTTGTTGCGTTTCGCGTAATGGGCGACATCCGAGACGACGTAGGAGAAATCCTCGGGGCTCCGGAAGAGGCTCTGGAGGAAGAAGAAATTCTTGATCATCTCGTTGAGGCTGTCGATCTTGAGCAGCTTCTGGAAATCGGTCACCGACTTGAGGTGGGGGTCGACGCCGTGCTTCTTGTTGAGCTCGTAGTACGACTCGAACGAGATGGTCGCCTCGGCGTGGATGTGGATTTCGGTTTTTGGGAGGGAGCTGATGAATTCCCTCAGGGCCGATAAGGATTCCATAGGGTTACGTCATTATAAGGTCGGCAATTTTCCTGTCAATCTGAAGGTAAATAGCCTGTGCCGGCCACCCTATCACGGAAAAGGATGGAATTCACGATCCTTGACCGCGGATGCCGCGGAGGCTATCATGGGCTCCCCCGCCGGGGTGGTGGAATTGGTAGACACCAGGGACTTAAAATCCCTTGGGCCTCACGGCCCGTACGGGTTCGAGACCCGTTCCCGGCACGATCCCCCTCAGCCGTCGAGCTTCTCCAGGTTAACGATGATCCGACCGAGGGCGGCCTCGAAGGCGTCGATCTCCGCTTCCTTGAATCCCGCGTAATAGGCCTCCGTCATCTCCCGGGAAGCGGCCTCGTAGGCGCCATAGAGGGCCTTGTTCCGCTCGGTCGGCCGGACGATGGCGGCCCTTCGGTCCGCCGGATCGGGCTCCCGCGAGACGAGCCCCGCCCGCTCGAGGCGCCTCAGCATGAGGGTCAGGGTGGACTTGTCGAGCTTGGTTCTCCGCGCGAGCTCCGTCTGCCCCAGCCCCTCGGTCCCCCAGAGGGCGTAGAGGATGCGCCCCTGGGCGGGGTTGAGCTCATCGATGCCGTGGCGCTTGAGGCCGCGCGCGAAGACGCGTTGGCCGAGCTGGTGCGCCTGGGAAAGGAGCCGGCCCCCCTCCCGCGTCGCCCGGCGCGCCCCTTCCCCGCCCATCAAGCGCGCTTCTCCGGCCGCGCGCCGAATTCCACGACGCGGAGGCCGTGATAATACCGCCCCGCCTCGGGCTCGAAGCGGAGGAGGAGGAAATCGCCTCCGTCCCTGCCTCCGGGGTAGTACATGTCCCAGGATTCCGCGTACACGGCCGCGCGGATCGCGGGATCGAGGACCTCCACGGCCTTTCCCTTGAGCCCGAAACCCTGGTAGGAGGCGTTGTCCGAGAAGTAGAGGTGGCAGCGCCCGTCCTCCCTGAGCTGTGCGGCTTTCCTGCTGGACGCGTTGGTTCCGATGTAGCTCGCGAAGCCCGCCGGGTCGAGGGCGGCGGGTCCGCGCGCGCAGGCCTCCGCCCGGTGCTTGAGGAGGTTGAAGAGGACCCTCGTCTCCGGAAGGCCCTCGTCGTCCAGGCTCGAGAGGTAGACGAATTCGGTCCGCCGCATGAGCTCCCGCGCCTCCGCCATCGCCCCCTCCGTCTCGTTCTTGTCGGTCATCATGCCCTCCTTCGTACGACTCGCGCGAACTCGCCTTCCCCTCGGGCGGCGGTCCGTTCCGTATCCGGAAAATAGTTTTATATACGACATTATAGTTTTATATAAAATTATTTCAAGCCCCCGCCGCGACGCGCGAGTCCGTATCGCCTAAGGATCCGGGTGAAGCGAGACGGCACTAGATGCTGATGTCTCCATCAGGTATAGTGGCCCCCGAGCGCGACGCCGCCCATCGCGGCGGCTCCGTCCATGAACCGGGCAGCCAGGGTGCCGAGGCGACCCGCGGAGGACGGACGAAGCGCTCCCCACGCGCCGGACGCCGAGGCTCGAGCCCGGACCGGCGCGCCGCGGTCCCCCCGTTCGCGGGCGGCGGCCCAGCGGCGACTCGCCACGGCCGGCGGAGAAAAGGCCGAAGGATGCGCATGCAATCTCAACCGAGCTTCTCATCCCTGGGGCTTTCCGCTCCCGTCCTCGAAGCCGTGAAGGCCGAGGGCTACGAAACGCCCACGCCCGTCCAGGCGCTGGCGATCCCCATCGTGCTCGCGGGCAAGGACCTCAAGGCGAGCGCCAAGACCGGCACGGGCAAGACCGCCGCCTTCGCCCTCCCGATCATCCAGACCATCGCGGAGCGGGGAGAGCGGGCCGAAGCGGGGAAACCCCTCGCCCTGGTCCTGGTCCCCACCCGGGAGCTCGCCGCCCAGGTCGGCGAGAGCTTCAATGCCTACGGCGCGCGCACGGACCTGCGCGCGGCGGTGGCCTACGGGGGCGTGGGCAAGGCGCCCCAAGTCGCGGCGCTCGCCGAGGGCGCGGAGGTGCTCGTCGCGACGCCCGGCCGCCTCCTCGACCTCGCCGCGGACGGGGCCGTGGACTTGGGCCGCGTCCGCTTCTTCGTCCTGGACGAGGCCGACCGCATGCTCGACATGGGATTCCTCCCGGACATGCGCAGGGTCTTCAAGCTCATCCCCGAGGAGCGCCAGACCCTCCTCTTCTCCGCGACCATGACCGACGAGATCAAGGACATCGCCTCGGGCATCCTCCGCTCGCCCGAATCGATCGCGGTCGATCCGCCCGCGGCTCCCGCGGACGGGATCGAGCAGCGCGTCTACTACGTGGAGAAGGAGCGGAAGCGCGGGCTCCTCATCCGCCTCCTCGCCGAGGGCGACCTGGACCGCGCGCTCGTCTTCACGCGGACGAGGCACCTCGCGAACCGCCTCTCCCGCCACCTCAACGCGGCGGGCTTCCCTTCGGAGGCCCTCCATTCGGATAAATCGCAGTCGCACCGCCTGCGCTCGCTCGCGGCTTTCAAGGATGGCAAGCTCCGCGTCCTCGTGGCCACGGACCTCGCCGCCCGCGGCCTGGACATCGACGAGCTCCCGCACGTGGTGAACCTGGACGTCCCCAACGAGCCCGAGACCTACGTCCATCGGATAGGGCGGACGGCCCGCGCCGGAGCGAGCGGCACCGCGCTCTCATTCTGCTCGCCCGAGGAAAGGACCTTCATGGCGGACATCGAGCGGCTCCTGGGCCGAAAGGTCGAGGAACTCCCGGTACCGGAGGGACTGCCCTTCCCGCCGGCGCGCGAAGCGCGGCAGGAGCGCGAGGACGACGCGGACGGAGAGGCCGACGGCCGGACGGCCGCGGAGGGCCCGTCCTCGGCGGCCGGTCCCGGAACTCCCGAGGGAGCCGCCGGCGATGGCCAGCGCGAGGGCGGCAAGTCTCGTTCCAGCAGGCGCCGCAGGGCGAAGAAGCGCGCGCAGGAAGCGGACGGAGGCCAAAACGCGGCCGGAGGCCAAGGCTCGGCCGAGGGCCGCTCAGCCGCGCAGGAGGGCGAACCGCGGAAAAACGCGGCCGACGCTCCCGTCGCGGAACGCGGGCCTAAGAAGCAGGCCCAGGATGGACGGAAGCCCGTCGATGGCCAGCGCAAGGGCAACACCCGAAATGATGAGAAGCGCCGCGACGCCGATCGACCGCGCGGGGACCAGGGACCGAAGGACCGTGGCAGGGGGCCCAAGCCCGCGGGCCAGGGGCCGCGTCCGTCCAGGTTCGACCGCGAGCAGCGCCCGGACCGGGGACGCGACGGGCGCCGACCGGACGGCCAGCGCGGCGGCTACGATCGCCAGCGCGACCAGCGGGGCGGCCAGAAGGAACCCCGGAAGCCCCTGAGCGACGAGGAGGCCTGGCTCAAGGCCCAGCGCGACCTTAACCAGCCCGGCATCAGGCCGCCCGGGGATTGACGCCGCCTCCGGGGCCGGAAGCGGAAAACGAGCCGGTATCTGAAACTGGAAACGCGCGCGCCTCAGCGCCCTAGAATGTCCTCGATGGAGGGATCGGGATCGGCCGAGTCCGGGGGGGCTGCGGCCTCATCGTCCTCCGACCTGATTCCGAAGATCGACCTGAATACCCATGAGGGGTAGGACCCCCGCTTGAGGTCCTGCGCGTAGACGACCGTCATCGACCCTTCGCCGCCCTCGGCGGGCGGATAGGGCGAAGCGGGATCCTCCACGCGGACGCCCAGGACGAAGCGCCTCCCCTCCCCCGTTCCCTCCGCGGCGATTGACACGATCGGCGCGGGGAGGTCGTCACGCCCCTTCCGCCATGAAACGCGCCACTTCCCCGCCGCCTTCCTCACGCGCCTCGAGATGA
Source organism: uncultured Spirochaetales bacterium (assembly GCA_964399285.1). Lineage (GTDB taxonomy): Bacteria > Spirochaetota > Spirochaetia > Treponematales > JBGSOB01 > CAYNQK01. Next base: position 7,614 of record CAYNQK010000026.1, read on the forward strand.
GCTCGCCCTCCCTCCCCCCGACGCCGTCATCGATCCTTAGCTCGGCGAATTCGAAGCGGAGGCCCCGGGTCGCGGCCCAGCTCGGGAAGATCCGGTACGCGGCGAGGGAGGCCTCGGCGGCGCGATCGCGGTCGCGGCGGCGGCCCGCGAGGCGGGCGCGGGCGGACCAGGCCATGGCCAGGTAGAGGCGTTCGTCGCGCTCGACGCCGGGGCCGGACTCGGGGTCTCCCTCGAGGAGCTCGGCCGCCCGCTGGAGCCCTCCCGGCGAGGAGAGCGCCATCTCGGCCTCGAAGAGCCGGTAGTACTTCTCCGCGTCCCTCCTACGGTCCATGGCCTCGATCTCGGCGAGCCTCCGCGAGGCGCCGCGCCTGTCGAGGCTCGCGAGCGTCTCGGCGGAGGCGTAGGGGCTCATGCTCATGTCGCGCACGTTCATGAAGGGCGAGAAGAGCGAGGCGTAGTCGGGGTGGGCGCGGAGGTTGGCCGCGAGGAGGAAGCGGTAGTAGAACTCCTTGGCGCGGAGCGGGAGGGCGCCGAGGGCGGGCCTCCCCTCGAGCCCGATGAGGCGGCGCTCGGCGCCGCAGGCCGAGGCGAGCTCCGACCAGACGCGCGCCTGGTAGTTGCTTAGGGTGTAGGAAATGTCCCTGAAGACCTCGCGGTAGCCGGCGGCGTACTCGAGGTGGGAGATCGCGGAGCGCGCGTCCCCCGCGAGGAGGGAGGCCTGCCCGCGGAAGAGCCGCTTCATGCCCTCCGTGAGGTAGCGGGGATCCGCCCTCGAGGCCCTGATGGCCGCGCGGGCCTCGAGGGGCCTTCCGCGCGAGAGGAGGGCCTCGAAGCGCGCCTGGAGGAATCCGTAGAAGGAATCGTCCTCCACGTGGTTCTCGTCCAGGCCGTCGAAGTCGAAGGTCGAGAGGCGGAGGAGCTGGACGTTGGAGAGGAGGGTGAGGTCCGGCCGGTAGGAGTAGCCCATCGCGTACGACCAGGCCCGGTCGCGCTCGATGATGGAGCGGTACTCTTCCATGGACCGTTCCAGGTCGTAGGCGTAGCCGTGGAGGATGGCGACCTCGTTCCCGAAGCCGTTCGCGTAGTAGCGCTTGTAGCTCGAGGTGTAGAAGTCGTCGATCCCGAGGTTCGCGGCGAGGTCCCGCTCCGCCTCGTTCCTCGCCGCCTCCGCCTCCGCGAGGAGCCCCTCCGCCTCCGCGAGCGAGAGGAACTTTATCCTGAGCCAGTAGAGCCGCTCGAGCCCCTCGTAGCGCGCGAGGGAGCTTCCCGATTCGATGAGGGGGGCGAAGGCCGCCTCGGCCTCCGCGCGCTCGTCCATGGCCTCGAGGAGGTTGCCCTTGAGGCCGAGGATCCGCACGGCGTTGAGCTGCTTGAGGAGCCTATCGAAGTAGGCGCGGTAGGCGGCCTCGCTCGAGAGGTCGGACATGGAGGGCTTGAGGTCCGTATCGAAGGCCTCGAGGTTCCGGGGATCCGCGGAGTAGGCGGCCCAGGCGGCGTCGGCGGCCTCGAGCGCGCTCAGGATGCCGCCGCGGTCCTCGGCCACGGCGTCCTCGTAGAGCATGCGGAGATAGGCGGTCCGCCAGTAGCCGGGATCGATCGCGGCGCATTCGTCGTAGAGGCCGCGGATCCCTTCCTTGGATTGGAAGCCCTCCATGCCGTTCTCGAAGAACTCCTTGACGAAGAGGGCGTCGATGCGCGAAGCGGCCGAGCCCTGTCCGGCGAGGGACGCGGCCGCGGCGAGGGCGAGGGCGATGGCGGCGATCCGTTTCACGAGGCCCTCCTCCGCGAGGCGCGCGCGAGCGCCGCGAGGCCGCGCCCGCGGATATATGAGGCGGCGGCTATGGGATCGAAGATCGAAAGGAGGGTCTTCTCCATGGGGACCGCCGCGTGGAAGGCGGCCTCGAAGGCCCTCCGCAGGGCCCTCGCCCTCGCAGCGTCCAGGAAGGCCTCCGCGCCCCCGTAGCGCGCCTCCTCTATGGCCGCGACCGGGCCCGAGAGGTCGATCGAGAACCGCTCGCCGAGCCAGCGCCCCCATTCCGAGAGGCTGAGGCCGTAGGGCCTGACTCCGACGAGGGCGAGGCGGTAGCGCATGTACTCGAGGAGGGCGCGCGCCCTCCCCTCCCCCGCGGGCGCGGCGTCCACCGCGCTCCGAACGAGGAGATAGACCGAGAGCGGGAAAAGGGCGGCGACGACGGCTAAGGCGGCCGCGACGATGAGCCAGGGCCAGAGCGGCGCCTTCCGCGAGGCCGCGGCGTCGGCGGCGCTCGGCGCGCCCTCGGGATAGACGCCGACGAGCTCGAACTCGGGCTCGAGGCCGGAGAGCCCCGAGCGGCCGCTCATCACGTCCTTCGTCCTGAATTTGCCCACGAGGGCGACGCTCGCGGATTGTCCGCCCGAAACCTCGGCCTCGGCGAGGCGGGCGATCCGGGCCGCGGCGTCCGCGGGCCGCACCCCGCCCTCCACCGACATGCCGGCCTTCCCCTTGGCGGAGCCCTCGACGCGGAAGAACGCGACCGCGTCCTCGAACTCCACGACCATGCCGGCGCGGCCCGCCTCCACGCGCGGCCCGGGCGGGAAGCTCTTCGCGTAGAGCTCGGGGATCTTCGCCCTCGCCTCGGGCTCGAGCTTGGAGAAATCCGCGGGCGAGCCGATGTGGAAGTACTCGGGTAGGAAGGCGAGCCGCTTCCCTTCGGCGGAGGCCGCCTTACCGAAGTAAGTGACGACGCTCCACTCGGGGGCGTCGGGGAATTCGGGCGGCGTGCCGTCGGGTCCGGGCGGGCCGAGGAGGCCCTCGAGGCTCGGAGGCGGCGACGGGGTCGCGTCGAACTGGACCCAGCCGAGGCCGTCCGCGAAGACCTCTGTCCAGGCGTGCGCCTGGTTCGAGTAGATGTAGTAGTAGCCGGGATTGCGCGCCGAGCGGTCGATCCCGAGGTAGCCCGCGATGACGCGGGCGGGTATCCCGAGGGAGCGCAGCATCACCGCCGAGGCGAGGGCGTAGTACTGGCAGTAGCCCCTCCGGTGATCGAAGACGAAGGCCTGGAGATCGCTGCCCCCCGCGGCGGCCTTGCCGGGCTCGAAGTCGTAGGTGAAGGGCTTCCCCCACTCCGCCGGGCGCTCCTCGCCAGGGAGGACGAAGAAGTCCCTGATCGAGCGCGCGGCCTCGATGGGGTCCGTTTTCCCTCCCGTCACCTCGCGCGCGAGCTCGCGGAGGCGGATCGCGTCCGCGTCGCCGCCCGCGAGGGTGTAGTACTCGCGGTCCTCGGCGGAGAGGCGCGGCCCCTTATTCCGGGCGGCCTCCCCCGCGGCGAGGAGGGAGTCGAGCCCCGCGAAGCCGTTGGGGAGGGCGCGGGCCTCGAGGGCGTAGGCGGAGACGTAGACCCGTTCCGCCTCGAGCGAGGAGGGACCGTAGCGCCGGATGCTCTCCGCGAGCGCCCGCCGCGCCTCCGCGTCCGACATGCGGAGGAGGACGGATAGGGCCACGGGATAATCGGGGCTGATCGCCTCGTCCCCGTCGATGAAGGGCGTGAGCGAGACGACGAGGCTCATGCTCTTCCGCGGGCCCTTTCCGTCGCCTCCCTTCCCGAGGGGGACGACGGCGTTCGGGGAGAGCTTGACGCGGTCGAAGGGCATGGGCTCGCCGAAGAAGCTCGCGCGCTCGCTCTCCTTGGAGTCGAGGCTGAAGACGTCCTTCTCGGGATCGTAGGCGCTGAGCACGAAGCGGCCGAGGTAGAGGGCCTTGAAGTCGCGCCACTCCCGGCTCCGGTAGTACTCCTCCACCGGCTTCCCGTCGAAGGCCTTCACGTAGACGTTGTAGAGGAGGGTCTTCTCGCCCGGATTGTACTTCTCGTCGAGCTTCACCTCGGGCTTGAGCGAGTGGATGTAGGAGCCCGCGCCGGAGAGGCGCTCGAGCTCCTTGTCGTTCGCGGAGTCCTCCTCGTCGCGGGGTCGGCCCTTGTTCTCGTAGGGCGAGGCAGCGCCGCCCGCGGCCTCGCGCCGCTCGCAGCCCGCGAAGACCGCGCTGAAGACGAAGAACGACGCGAAGAGGAGCGCGGCGATGAGGGCGTAGCGCGCTGCCGAGGCGGCCGCGAATCGGCGGCGGCCCGCGCCCGCGGGCGGGAGGGACGCGAAGGCGTGGTCGACGAGGAAGGCGTGGACCGCGTACCAGCACATGACGGCCGCGACAGCGGGGAGGGCGGCGGGATTCCGCTCTCCCTGGAGGGCCGCGAGCGCGAGGAGGCCGAAGCCCTCGACGAGGAAGGCCTCAATCGAGGAGGCCGTCCTTCCGCGCGCGAAGAGGGTCCCGAGCCCGAGGGATCCGATGAATGCCGCGGCGCAAGCGGTCGCGCCGAAGGTCCTCGTGATCCTGTCGAACTCCGCGCCCGGCCCGGAGCCCGGCGTGACGGCCACGAGGAGGGCGACGGCGGCGGCGGCGGCGGAGAGCGCGGGAACGAGGAAGGCCGGGCGGAAGTCGCGCGAGAAGAGGAGGAAGGAGGCGACGAGGGGGACGGCCCAGCACGCGAAGAGCGCCGGCAGGAGGAAGGGCATGCCCGCGCCGATCTGGGCCGCGGGCTTCCAGGCGCGGACGGCCATGGCCGCGAGGAAGGAGACCGCGGCGAGCGAAGGGACGATCCTGAGCGCGAGGTACCAGCGGCTCGCCGCGGCATCGTCGAACGCGGGCTTCCTCATAGCTCGACGACCTCGACGGAGCGGGCCTTCGCGTCGGCGAGGGCCTCCTCCTCGCGCCGCGCGAGCCAATCGCGGAGCGCGCCCCAGCGGACGCGGGACGCGGGCGAATCGATCTCCCAGGGCCTATCGTCGCGGAGCTCCCTGAGGAGGCGTTCGGCCGGGGAGCGCGGGTCCTTCCTCGTGAAGAACTCCCGGGAGAGGCGGACCAGGTAGACCGAACCCCCGCCGCCCTCCGCGGCGAGGGAAGCGGCCCAGGGAGCGTCGAGGCCCTGGGTCACGAGGATCGCGCGCGATCGCGGCGCGTCCATCGACCGGAGCCTGTCCGCCCAGGCCTTGAGCTGGCGCTCTACGCCCATGGCGGAACTCCATGGGTGCGCGGCCATCTCGACCTCGTCCCTGCGCGCGGGCTCGACCGGCTCGAGCTCGCGGTCGAAGGCGCGGAAGCCCTCGTCGTCCCCGGCCTCGAGGCAGGAAACGCGGCGCTCCGCGCAATAGACGGGATGGAAGCCGGCCTCCTTGAGCGACCGCATCGCCGCGAGCGCTATCGACTTGTACGATTCGAGGAGCCCCTCAGCCGCGTCGCCGCCGAAACGGGGCCTGCCGTCCGAGCAGAAGGACACGAAGAGGGGGAGGCGCGAGGCGTTCACGCTCTCCTTCTCCGCGTCGCGGATCATGAGGCGCCCCGTGCGCGCGAAGAGCTTCCAGACGATGCGCCGCGAGGGGTCCGAGCCCGGCACGTACTTGCGGATCTCGAGGAGCTCCCCCTCCGCGCGGGCGCGCTCGCGCGAGAGGGTCTCCGTCTCGGTCGCGTCGGGCCTCCCCAGGGCCTCGGCGCTCCGCTCGCGCGGGGAGAACACGGTGAAGGCGAAGCCTCCGCCGTCCTCGGAATAGGTGAGCCTGAAGAGCCCGAGGGGATCCTCGAGGCGGAGGACGACGCGAGAAGCCTCGTAGCGTCCCGAGCGCAGGGAGGAGAGGTCGAACGCGCCTCCCGGCAGGTGGTCGGGCACGTCCGCCTGTCCCGAGAGGAGAAGTCCGTCGCGGCTCCGGCGCGTCAGCGTCGCGCCGGGTGACAGCGTCCCGTCGGCGAAGGCCATGCGGACGCTCGCCACGGAGAGGAAGCCCGCGGGCGCGGCGGGGACGCCGGAGAAGACGCGGGGCGCCTCGCCCGAGTAGACGGCGGCGGCGGTCGAGAGCCTGAGGGCGCGGCCGCCGTCGCGCGCGCGCGACCGGGCGATGAACGCGAGGTAGGAAGCGAGGAGCGAGACGAAGAGGAAGACGACGAGGGCCGCGAGCGCCATCCCCGCGAGGAAGGCGGGGGCGTAGCGCTTCTCCCCGCCCCCCGCGAGGCCGATCGCGATGAGGGCACCTGAGAGGGCGCAGGCCGCGATGCCGCGGGCCCTCAGGGGAAAGGTCGCTGCGATTCCGGAGACGGGAGCGCCCGCCCTCCAGGCCCTCACCGACCCTTCCCCCGTTCAAGGAAGCGCTCGAGCCTGAGCTCGAAGCCCTTGGCGTCCATGCCGTTGTCGATGAAGTAGCGCCTGAAGCCCTCCGCGAGCTCCTCGCGGAAGAGCTTGTCCCCGATGGCCTCCTCGAGGCGCTTCGACGCCTCGAGCCGCGACGGGGCTTCGCCCGGAACGGCCCGCGCGTCGCCGTCGCTCGCCGGGGCGGCCTCGCCGTGCGTCGTCGCCCCGCCTTCCGTCGGCGCCGCGCCTTCCGACGCGCCCTCCCCGCCCTCTTCTCCCTCAGCCGCGGACTTCCGCGATCGGTAGGCCGCCGGGAAAAGGGCTCCGAGCTCGATGGCGCCCTCGAGCGGTCTGCCCTCCTCGTCGATCCCGGTGATGGAGGCCTCGAGGATGAGGAGGGGGAAGATCTCCCGCTTGGGCGAGAGGAAACGCGCGGCGCGCGAATCGTCCACCGCGTACACGAGGTAGCAGTGCCGCGCGCCGCCCTTGTCCGTGAAGGTCACGGGATAGAAGCGGTAGTAGGAGCGGTAGCGGCTCGGGACGAAGCGCGCGAGATCGGCGGCCAGGACCTTGTCGTACGATCCCTTGATGGCCTTCCATCGCGCCGACCGCGCGAAGTCCCTCCCCGCCTCGCCTGCGAGGGAGACGGAGGCTTCGAGTATTCCGTAGACCTCGACGCCGTTCTCCGGCGCGGCGAGGTGGCGCTCGATAAGGGAATCGATCGCGGCGTCCCGGTACGCGTACTCGGCGGCGGCGGCGAACCGGGAGCCTGAGGCCGACGATATCCGCTCGCGGAGGTCAGGGCTCGCGGCGGCGACGAAACCCGCCGTCGCGAAAGCCGCCGCGAGAAGCCAGCCGGCGGCGGCCGGCGCTCCGGCGGACCCGCTTCCGGGCGAGCGCGCGGCGTCCCTCCTCGAGCGCATGACGAGCCCCGAGCAGGCCTGCGCGAGGTAGCCGGCCAGGGCGATGAACGCGACCGACGACAGGGCGAAGCGCGCGACGGAGCCGACGCCCGGCCGGCCGAGCGCGAGGGCCGCGGCGAATCCCGCGGGATGGAGGCGGAGGAACGATTCGAGCGCGCCCGCGCCAGCCGCCATCGACTCGGAAACGTGCCGGGACGCGGCGATGACGAGCCAGAGGAGGAGGACGCCCGCGTGGAGGGAGATGAAGAGCGCGAGCTCGCGCGGCTCCGCGCGGCGCTTGTCGAGCCGTCGTCCGAGGAAGGGATAGGCGAGCGCGTAGAGCGGATAGACGAAGTACTTGGCCGCGCTGAGCCTGAAGGCCTTTCCGAGCTGGAAGCGCTCGAACTCGTCCCGTACCGCGGTCGCGGGAAGGAGCGGCGCCGGGAAGAGGACCGAGGCGAGCCCCGAGGCGCGGCGAGGGCCGAGGAGGAGGGATATCCAGAGCGCCCCGATCGGGAGCGCGAGGACGACGAAGTCGAAATGGACGAGGACGGCCATGAGCGCGGCCCCCGCGGCGAGGAGGGCGATCACGGATAGGAAGGAATCGAGCGCGTGGAAGGCGGAAGCGCCGGCCTCCTCTCCGCCTGAGTCTTCCCGCGCGGCGCCGCTCCCGTCGGCGGCGGTCGGCGGGACGGCGCTCGCCGCCCCTGAGCGGAGCCGGTCGCGGACCATGAAGGCCGTGAGGAAAGCGTCCGCGAGCCAGCCGAATCCGAACAGGCCGAGGGTGCCGAGCCAGAGCTTCCCCGAGGAGCGCCGCCCCAGGAAGAAGCGATGGACGCCGAGCGGGCCGAGGACGAGCCAGAGGAGGTACGCGACGATCCAGGTCCCCGCGCGCCCGAGGCGGGCGGGGCCGGGCCGGACGGCGGCCGCGTCCACGCTCAGTCCCTCATCTTGGAGTGGCGCTCCACGCAGTGGTCGATGATCCCCTCGAGGACGCCCTCCTCCGTTCCCTTGCCCGCGTATCGGAGCCGGTGGGCGAGGCATGCGACCCCGATCCGCTTCACGTCCGTGTCCGTCACGAAGGGCCTCCCCTCGAGGAGGGCCCAGGCCTTCGCCATCTTGAGGTAGATGATGGACGCGCGCGGGCTCGCGCCGTGCCTGATCGCGTCCTTGCGCGACCTGGTCTCCACGATTATATCGACGATGAGGTCGATGAGGTCCTCCGAGGCGGAGACCCGGTCCGTCATGGCCTGGTATGCGAGCACGTCGTCGAGCGTGGCCACCGGCTCGATGCCCTCGAAGGAGACGATCTTCGCGTAGTCGCGGAGGATGCGCCTGTTCACCTCGCGATCCACCGTCGCGAGCGAGACCTTCGCGTAGAAGCGGTCCAGCTGGGCGATGGGGAGGGCGTAGGTGCCCTCGGTCTCCAGGGGATTCTGCGTGGCCATGACGAAGAAGGGGGGCTTGAGCGGATAGGTGGCGTTCTCGACCGAGACGTGCCGCTCCGCCATGCACTGGAGGAGGGCCGACTGGACCTTGGGCGAGGCGCGGTTGAGCTCGTCGGCGAGGAGGAAGTTGGTGAACACCGGCCCCGGCCGGAAGACGAAGTCCTTCTTGTCCGGGTTGTACACGTTGGCGCCGGTGATGTCCATGGGGAGGAGGTCCGGCGTGAACTGTATCCGCTTGAAGCTCTCCTCTCCGTTCTTCCGCGTGATGAGGCGGGAGAGGAGGATGGCGAGCGTCGTCTTCCCCGTGCCCGGCATGTCCTCGAGGAGGATGTGCCCGCCCGCGAAGAGCGCCGCGAGGATGTACCTGATCTTCTCGTCCTGGCCGTAGATGATGGAGCCCATCTTGGCCTGGATGACCGACGCGGTCCCGGAGAAGGAATCTATCTCGGCCTTGGTGAGCGGCTTGTGCGGCATGGCGTTCCCCGTTCCTCGGATGAATGTATCGCGTTAAAGCCCGCGGATCTGGAAAAGGTTACGGGAAGCGAATCGGGCTGTCAAGGAGAACGCGCCGCGCGGCCCGGTCGGCGACTCCGCCAGAACGGCGGTTCACGGATAAGGCGCTGGGCCTGTCATGAGAAAACGCGTCTTCGACAAGAGCGAAGAGTACTTCGATTGTCTCCGCCGCGTTTTCTCATGCCACCCGCGCACCTAAGCGAGTAGCCGTTCAGGCGACGTAGCCAGAGGCCGCGCTCGCGTTTTGCGGTTGCCGGTAGATATGAGCGGCGCCGTGCGGGCGATTTTAACCGCGGCCGTGCCGGCGTTCCGTCGAAACGTCGCTTTTCAACGCGGCGCGGCTGGAGTAGAATCGAGATGATCGGGAGGTCGCATGATCAAACGCTTAGCCCATGTCTGCGTCAAGACGAATCGTTTCGCCGAGGCCATATCGTTCTATAAGGGAACCCTCGGGTTGCCCGTGAAATTCACGCTCGATCTGCCTGACGGGAAAATCTTCGGGTATTACTTCGATCTGGGGGGCTCATCCTTCCTCGAGCTCTTCGACCAGGCGGGGGCCGCGGAGATGTGGGGCGGCGGGGAGCGGAAGCTCAACCAGCATCCCGATTCCTTCTTCCAGCACTTCTGCCTCCAGGTGGAGGGCATCGAGTCCTTCCGCGCCTCCCTCATGGAAAAGGGCCTCGCGGTCACGGAAGTGGCCACGGGAATCGACGGTTCCAAGCAGTGCTGGATAAAGGATCCGGACGGGAACGACATCGAGCTCATGGAATACACCGACAAGAGTCTGCAGACGAGGTGACGGGGCGAAAGGGTGGTGCGCGCATGAAGCGGACCGGGCCGAATCTCGTCGGCGTCCTCGTCGCAGCGGTTTGCTGCGCGCTCGCCGCGGGCTGCCCGAAAAAGGACGTTCGGGTCACGGCGGCCGAGGCTCCGAGCGCGTTTCCCGATTCCGCCCCGGAGACGCCGAGCGCTTCAACGGATGAGGTCCGAAAGGATCTCTGGCTTCCCCTCCTCGACGAGGCCGATCGGGAAAAGGACGCGAAGGAGCTCGAACGGCTTGGTTTCGCGCTGCACGGCAAAGGCGATTTTGAAGCGGCGGCGCGGTACTTCGGCGCGGCATCCGAAAAGGATCCCGGATTCGCGAAGGCCCATTTCAACCTCGCCTGCGCGCTCTCCCGGCTCCGCGGAGAGGGGAAGTCCGTCGACATCGATCAGATCATCGGTGCCCTCCACCGCGCATGGGCGATCAATCCGCTCTACGCCGAAAACATCCGGAAGGACGGGGACCTCGCGCCGATCAGGGACGCGGACGACTACCTCGCGCTCCTCGAATGGTCCGGAAAGCCGGAATTCCTCTACCTCTCGCGGCGCTTTCCCGAAGCCTCGTTCCGGTTCAGGAAGGCGTTCATGTATCGGAACGAGACTTCCTTCCTCATCGGCGCGGTGCTCGATGGAAAACGAGGGGTAATCCCCTTGCGCGCAGGGTCGTCGGTCGATCTCGAGGAGGGCGTCCGCGGGACGGCCTACGACGTCTTCATCGCCGACGACGCGGCCATCTCCGCGCTCGAAGGAAGAAGCGAAGCCGATGGCGCCGATGACTTAACGCCCTTCGGGGACATAGGGCTGGAAGGCATGTCGCGTTCGGTCATCGCCGCCTTCTTCGATCCGAAGGACGGTTCCTCCCTGGCTGAGCGCGCCGAGGGCGAATGGCGGGTCTCCGTGGGCATCGGGTCCATCAGCTTCCCGAAGGCCGTGAAGGGCGCGAACGCCTTTTCCATGACGTCCACCCAATTCTCGAGCGGCTGGTACGAGGAGCTCCGGGTCTACGCGCTTTCGAGCGGCCAAGTCGTGGCGTCCATGCCGATGACGATCGCCTCGGAGGACCTGAGCGGCGGAGGGCCCGAAACGCGGGGGCCGGATGCCGATTTCGGCGATCCGCGGCTCGAGGGCGGCTCCATCGTGATGGATCGGTACGAGGACGGCCGCGTCGCGGAGACGATGACGCTCCTCGACCTTCCCTGACGGTTCCTAATAGATCTCGGAGGCGTCGGGCGGAAGCGCCCGCACCCGGCGCAGGTGCGCGCTCACGCGCTCGTCGTCCCCTTCGGGATACCGGAAGCCGTTCGCCGCGGCGACTTCCCGCGCGAGCGACCTGAAGAGTTCGCACTCGGAGAACAGGGCTTCCCAGACGGCCTCGCTCTCGGCCTCGGGGTAGGTCGCGAGGAGGGCTCGCCACTCATCGGGTTCGAGGTACCGCTCCAGGTACTTCCCCAGCTTCCCGACGCAGGCCTCGTAATTGGTCCGCTTCCCCGCCGCCCACTCCGCCGCCTTCATGAGCTCCTCGCGCTGGAGGCTCAGGAATCCGAGGGCGTTGAGGATCTCGCGCCGCCAGAGCGCCTTGGCGACGTAGGGGGCGAGCCACCAGAATTCGTTGCAGCGGTCGTCGAAGACCTTGGCGGAGGGGCGCTTCGCGCGGTAGTCGCGGTCGCTCGCGGGCGGGACAGGGGGGATCCGGCCGTCCTTGTCCAGGAGGACGATCGTCTGGCTGTCCGCGACGATCTCGTCGATCATCGAGAAGGGAGCGACCGTGAGGTCGATACGGTTCCCGTCCATGAACTGCATGAGGTATCCGTAGCCGGGGCGCCGCGCCGGAGGGGGATCGCCCATGTCGTCCGGCGTCTGCAGGATCATGAGCTCGCCGAAGCGCGCGATCCATTCGAGGTTCCGCGTGAAGGGCGCGGGATCTTCCATGAAGTACACGATGTCGTAGTCCTGGAAGGGGTCCTTGGGCGCGGCGGGATTCGCCCGGGAGCCGTTCATCACCACGGCCCTGATCCGATCGTCCCGCTCGGCCTCGCCGAGGATGAGGTCCATCATCTCCCGTTCCGTTCGCATCGAAGCCTCCGTTGAAAAGCGACCGCAGCGCGCCGGACCGCCGGGACGCGCGGCGCGTCCGGGCGGTCCGCTAGAAGACCCAGCTCGGGAACCAGCGCAGGGCCTTGATCCATCCCGCGGGAACGGGCAGGCCCGAAATCGCGGGGAAGAAGAGGATGAAGAGCGCCGCGCATGCCCCTACGTAGATCCATTGCCAGTTCCTCAGAATGAACCGGCCCGCGTTCCCGAGCGCCGCCTTGACGCTCCGTCCCGCGTCGCCCTGCCCCTCGGCGATCCGCCGCTCCTCCTCGCGCGCCGCCCGCCTCCGCTCGGCGCGGTTCATGCCCGCTCTCGCGGCGATCGCCGCCGCGGGCCGAGTCCCGGTCGCCATGAGGGCGAGGGGCCGGAGGCAGTAGAAGAGGCAGACGAGGCCGAAGGGCACGATGGGGAAATAATGATAGAGAAAGGTGAGCCTGGGCACGAGGATCCAGGGGAGGTATTGGGAAACGTAGCCCGCGATGACGGGGAGGATCCTGAGATCGCGCCGTGACAGGGAGAGCCAGAGCGCGCAGGCCGCCGCCGCGAAGCTCGGCCAGTACACGAGGGGATTTCCCATCGCCGCGATGGTGGAAGCCATGCCCGCGGGGAGCCCCTCCGCCTTGAAGTACCACACGGGCCGCGCCATGACCGGCCACTGCCACCAGGGAGAGGAGAAGGCGTGGGTCGCCTTGAGCTCCGAATGGTAGGAGAGCATCTGCTTCTGCCAGGCCCAGATCGAATGCCAGTCGCGGCCGGGCACGCGGATGAGGGGAATATAGGAAGCGACGTAGACCGCGAGCGGCAGGACGATGAAGGAGGCGAAGCAGAGCCCGAAGGCGGCCCAGGTCTCCCCCGCCCTCCTCGTTCTTCTCGCGCGGATGATGAAAGCGGTGAAGAACACGGCGGCGAGCCCCAGCCCCGCGTAGATGGCGTTCCACTTGGTCGCCGCGCCCAGGGAGAAGGCGAGGCCGCTCAGGGAGAGCGATGCGAGGTCCGGCCGCTTCCGGTCCGGATCGATGGCGGAGAGGTAATAGCGGTACATGAGGGCGTAGGACGCGAGCACGAAGAAGGAAACGTAGACGTCCACGGTCCCGATCCGTGTCTGCGTGAAGCGCATGAAGTCGAAGGCGTAGGCCCCCGCTGCGCAGAGGGCCCAGGGCCCGCGGGGGATGGCGGCGCGGGCGACCGCGTAGAGGAGGGGCGCGAGGAAGAGGCCGAAGAGGAGGCCCATGATCCGCCACCCGAAGGGATTCATCCCGAAGGCCCTGATGCCGAGCGATATGATGAGCTTCCCGAGGGGGGGATGCGTCCACTCGTATTGATCGATGAGATGGATGTTCTCGTAGGCGGTGCGGCCGTGGTAGATCTCGTCGAAGTACATCGAATCGAGCGAGGTCGCCTCGCTCTTGGCGAGCTTCCGCTCGTCCACGAGGCCCGCGGCCGCCGCGTCGTCGACGCTCGCGGGGAGCGCTTCGCCCGAGGCGTCCCAGAAGGCCAGCTCGAGGATGGGAGCGGCCTGGGAAACGGCGCGCACCTTGAGGTAGCGGCAGCGCGCCTTGACTTCTTGCCCTTTCCATTCGTAGAGCGCGGGCTTCAAGGCCACGGGCGTCGAGTAGGCCTCGCCGTCCTCGGACCAGGAGAGCTCGTACGAGCCCTCCCCGATCCCGCAGTACCAGCTCGCGCGCTCGACGTCGCGCGCGGCGCCCAGGTCGACCCTCGCCTCGGCGCCCGCCCCGGGCGACCAGGGTCTCGAGGGCGCGTCGCGGTCCGCGAAATAGACTAGGCCGGTCCCGAGGCAGACGGCGAGGATGAGGCCGAGCCCGATCGCGTCCCGCCTCGCCTCGCCCGGCGCGGCGCGCTCCCCGATGGCGGACCAACCCGCCCGGTCGCGGAAGGCCTCCGGGAGCGGTGGCATTCCCGGCTCGCCCCGGACGAAGGGCTCCTCGCGCTTCGCGAGAAGGGGCCAGAGGACGAAGGCGACGCAGGAAAGCACGGACGCGGAGATGAACTGCGCGTCGAGCGCCTTGGGGGCGGGCTCTCCCGCGCGGTGCAGGCGGTAAATGAGGGCGACGTTGAGGTAGAGCCCCGCGGAGGCGACGAGGGCCTGGACGATGGTCCGGAGGCTCTTCCTCCCCGCCGCGGCCCCGAGGGCGAGCGGTATGAAGGGATAGAGGTAGCGCTCGTGCATCTTGGTCCCGAGGGCGAACACGGAAAGGATGAGGAAGGCCGCGGTCTCGAAGCAGGGAAGCCCGCGCTCCTCGCGGCCCTCCTCGCGCTTTCCGCGGTTTAGGAAGAAGACGGCGAAGGAAGCGACCGTGACGAGGACGATCGCGGCTACGCCCCAGGATTCGGCGGTCAGGCCCAGGACGCGCGTTCCTATGTCGCGGTAGTTCATCCCGAGGAGGGCCCAGAGGTTGGCGGCGTTCACCGTCGCGTAGGGATAGGAGCCCAGGGTGTTCGCGTACAGCTTGAAGGGGAAATCCGGCCCCATCACGATCATGAAGGGGAGAAGGCCGGCGAGGAGCGCGGCCAGACCCGATCCGCCGCATGCGAGGCTCGGCTTGGGGGGGCGCCAAGCGACGAAGGACCAGAGGAAGACGGGCGCGAAGATGAGCCCCTGCGGCTTCACGAGGACCGAGAGCGCGTAGAAGACGCCCGCGAGCGCAGGCGACGACGAGGAGAGCCGGTCGAGGGAGAGGAAGAGGAGGAGGATGAAGACGGAGTCCATCTGTCCCCAGACGGCCGAATTCTGCGCGCTCACGGGATTGAGGAGGAAGAGCGCGGCGAAGAGGAGGGCTCGCGCGGCGCCGGAGCGCGCCTTCGCGCGCCTGAAGATCACGAGCCCGAGGACCATGTCCGCCGCGAGGGCGGGCAGCCTGATCGTGAGCTCGAAGGCCGGGCTCGAGAATCCCATTCCGAAGAGCTTCCTGATCGATCCCAGGAGCCCGAGGACGTAGACGTAGCCGGGCGGATAGTCGGCGAACTTCGCGTTCTTATAGAAGGAGAATACGCCCGACGAGGCGGTATCGGCCCAGGACTTGAAGGTGGGGAGATCGGTCGCGTGCCCGAAGCCGCCGAAGCAGAAGGGGAGGCGCGCGGCGGCGGCGAGAACGAGGAGGGAGATGAGCGCGATCCGCTCGCCCTTGCCCGCGTCGAGGGCGGGAGCGAGCCGCGAGCGGTCCAGGACCAGCCAGAGCGCGAGCGCCCCGACGAGGAGGAGGAAGACGACGCCCACGTCCGCCTGCTCAGGCGGAGCGCCGCCTCCGCCCTTGGACTTCGCTGGCTCGAGGTCGATGACCTTGGCGCCGGGCGGAACGCGCTTCACCTCCGCCACAACCACGTCGTCGAAGGACGCCTCTCCCGCGTTGACGCTGAAGTATCCGCCCAGGCGGAGGCTCAGCTCGAACCGCGACTGCGCCTTCCCCGCCCTCCCGTAGACGACGATTTCCTTCCACTCGCCCCCCGTGTCGTAGAGGGAATCGGATCCGTCCACGAGGGAGACGACGCTGAGGTTGATGCCCTTGCGGTCTATCGCCGCCGTCTTCCCCTTGGCGAGGCAGCTGATACGGTAGACGCCGCGGGGCTTCACCGCGATCGACTGGATGAGCTTGAGGTCGTTGTCCGCGGCGCTGGACATGTTGAAGGCAGATCCGCCCTCAGGCCGCGGCGCGAGCGCGCGAACGGCGCCCTCGGCCTTCCACGCGTCGAACCGCCACCCCTCGGGTATCCCGTCGCGGGAGCCCCCCTCGAAATCGCCGTTCACGACGAGGTTGCGCTCCGCCCGGGAGGAGGGTTCCGCCGCCGCGGACATAGTGGATAACGAAAGCAGGGCCGCCGCGAGGGCGGCCGCGATGCGCGCGTGGATGCTCTTCATGGTGATTCAGGCGGCCGGCGCGCCGGGCCGGCCGCGTTTTCCGCTCCTCAGTACGCCTTGGCCACCGGAGCGGCGGGCGCGCAGGATTTCACGCTCTCGATGCCGTTCTTGAGGGCGGCCTCGTTCGAATACGTCTCGCTCATGCCGACGACCTGCCCGTTGGCGGCCTTGAGGACGAAGTAGGGCTTGCCGCCCGGTTCGCCCTTCGTCTCGAAGGCGCCCGCCCTGCCGGAGTTCTTCCTCACGCTCTCGATCCCCTCGAGCGCGCCCTGCTCGGCACCGTAGCCCTCGCTCTGGAGGACGATCTCGCCGTTGCCCGACTTGAGCCTGAAGCGGAACTCGCCCTTCTTGTCCTTGAACAGCTCGAACTTTCCAGCCATAGCCACTCCTTACGCTCCGTAGTGATCGAATCATGCTCCATCGCGGCCGCCTTGTCAAACGCGCCGCATCGCTAAGCGTTGCGCCGTATCGCGAAGCGCGACGGCGCCTCGCGAAGCTCGGCGGCGCCATGCTCCGCGCAGGACTTGTGCCTGCGCCGCGGCGCTTGCTACTATGCAAGCCCGAAACCATGCGAATCCACGAGGGCGGCCCGAGCCGCGATCGACGATGCTGAAATTCCTCAAGGGACTCTTCAAGCCCAAGGCGGAGCCTCCCGACGATGCCGTCGTCGAGGAGCTCTACGAGGCGGCCCTCGACGCCTCCGAGCCGCGCTTCTCTCCGGAGGACGGAGGCCGCTATCGGGTTGAAGTCGGTTCGGGCTCTCTCAGGATCGACGTGCCAGGCCCGCGCCTGCTCGCGTGGGCCCTCGACCCCGTGCACCGCTACCGCGACCTCGTCCTCGAGGCCGATTTCCGCTTCCGCGGCGAGACGGGGCCGTCGGCCGCGGAAAAATCTCCGTCGGTCGCGGAGGCCGCGGGCTTCCTCGTGCGCTACGCGGACGACCGCGACTTCTACCTCGTCATGGTGGGCGACACGGGCCACCTCCGCTTCGACGCCGTCTTCAACGGGAGCCCGCGCGCAATCATTCCCTGGACCGAGACCGGCGCGGACTGCTCCCGGGGCTTCAACCTGCGCGTCATAGCCCGCGACACGCGCTTCGCCTTCCTCGTCAACGACCGCTGGGTCGCCGAGACGGAGGACGACGCTATCGACCTCGGCTGGATCGCCGTCGCGGCGGAGAGCTGCTCGCCCGCGGGAGGCACGTCGGTCGAGTGCTCGGGCATCGTGATCGAGAGCAGGTCCGAGGAGGTCGAGTCGCTCCACGCGCGCTTCGACTCCCCGTCCTTTAGGACGCCCGCGGCGAGGAGGTCCCTCGCGGAGACCCTCCTCGCGGCGGGCCAGGCCCTCCCCGCCGCCGTGCAGATGGAGAAGGCTGCCGCGGAGCGCGAGAGCGCGCCCGAGGACCTCTTCATCCGGGCCGAGGCGCGCCTCCGGCTCGGGCTCCTCGAGGAGGCGGAGGCCGATCTCGACGCCGTGATCGCGGCGGATCCCGCGCACGAGCGGGCGCGCATGGAGAAGGCGAACGTCCTCTACCTCGCCGGCCGCTTCGCGGAGCTCAGGGACTGGATCGATTCCGGCTCCTGCCCGCGCGGGGCCATGGCCCTGAACCTCCTCGGCCACGCGCGGCACAGCCTGGGCGATTTCAACGGCGCGGCGGCGGCCTACGCGGACGCGCTCGCCGCGGATCCCGCCCAGCCTATCTTCGCGCTCAACGCCGCCCGATCCCTCGACGCGGCCAAATCGGGGGAAACCGCGGACGCCTACGCGCGGGCCGCCTCCCTCCTCCTCGACGCCGACCAGCTCGACGACATCGCCCTCGTGATGCGGCGCCTGGCGGAGCTCGCCCCCGGCAGCCCCGCCCTCGCCGCCCTCGAGGGAAAGCTCCTCTACCGCGAGGGACGCCTCGAGGAGGCGTCCGCGGCCTTCGACGCCCTCATCGCCTCGGGCGGGGCCGACGCCTCCGTGCACTACCTCGCCGCCCTCGCCCGCGTCGGCGAGGGGCGGAGGACCGAGGCCATCCCCCTCCTCCGGAAAGCCGTCGAGCTCGAGGGCGGCTACGCCCCGTACCGCCTCCGCCTCGCCGAGTGCCTCTTCCTCGCGGGCATGCCCTACCGGGAGGAGCTCGACGCGGCCCTCGCGGCCTTCCCCGCGGACGGCTGGATCCTCAACCTCGCGGCCCAGGCCGCCCTCGAGGAGGGGAGGCGCGACGAGGCCGCGTCGCTGATCGAGCGCGCCCTCGCGGCCCTGCCCGGAGAGCTCGAGCCCGCCATCACGCGCTCGGAGCTCCTCTCGGCGGCGAAGGACGGCAAACCCGCGCCGGAGGCCGTCGAGGCCGCGCTCGCGATCCTCGCGCCCTGGAGCGGATCGGCGCGGGCCAGGAACCAGGCGGGCAACGTCCTCTCCCGCGCGGGGCGGCTCGAGGAGGCCCTCGACGCCTACGGCGATTCCCTCGCGCTCGATCCCGCCGATCCCGACGTCCTCGAGAACCGCGCGGCCTGCCTCATCGAGCTCGAGCGCTGGTCCGACGCCGAGGCGGACCTCCGTCGCGCCGCCGAGATCCGGCCGGGCGGAAGGGCCTACGTCCTCATGGGGAGGATCGCGGAGGCCTACGGCGAGTACAGCCGGGCCGAGGTCGCCTTCCGCGCCGCCCTCGACGAGAACCCCGCCGACGATCGGCTCAAGGAGTCCCTCGTCAGGGTCTACCTCTCCTCGCTCCGCTTCCCCAAGGCCGAGCCCCTCATCGCCGAGCTCGAGGCCTCGGGCTCCCCGCGCGCGGAGCGGCTCCGCGCACTCTTCGTCGACCTCACGCACGACAGGATCTCCTGCGCCTCCTGCGGCCGCCCCTGGCTCAGCCCGCGGAACGCCCCCCCCGTGGGCGCCCTCAGGCTCCAGGGAGAGCTCCCCGACGAGGCGCCCGCGGGGGCCTGCCCCTCCTGCGGCAAGGTCTACTGCGTCGGATGCCGCAAGGACGACCTCGAGAACGACAGGCTCGTGTGCCCCGATTGCCGAACGCCCCTCCGCCTCTCCGACGAGGGGCTCAAGCGGCTCGCCATGACGATCTCCGGCCTCATCTGAGTCCGCTCGTACACGAGAACGCCCGCTAACCGCTTGCGCTATCAGGCCCGGGAAGGGTATCCTTCCGCCATGGCAAGCCAGCTCCGACTACCCCGCGCAGTCCTCAGCCTCGTCCTCGCGGCCGCGTCCGCGGCCCTGAGCGCGCAGGGAACGGTCACCGCGGCGGAGTTCTTCAAGCAGATGCAGTCCAAGTACTCCTCCGTGACGGATTACGAGGCGCGCGTGACTATAGTCACGGGCAAGACCTCGATGGACGGGATCCTCTCATACAAAACGCCCGGCCTCCTCCGCATCGACTTCGACAATCCCCCCAACCAGGTCATCTGCTACAACGGCGAGGAGCTCATCATCTACGTGCCCATGTACTCAGCCATCCTGAGGCAGTACATCGGAAAGGGCGTCGACACGCCGGGCGCGATGGGCAGCCCCATGGGGCTCGAGCTCATGGGGAAGAACTTCGTGATCGCCTACGACTCCACGCCGCAGGCCCTCCCCCTCGACGAGGGTTCGTCCGAAAGCGTCGTGAAGCTGGCGCTCACCGCCCGCGTGGCGGGAGAGGGCTACCGGAAGCTCGTCCTCTCGGTGGACCCCTCGACCAAGCTCATCCGGCGCATCGAGGGCACCACGATCTCGAACGCCACGTTCCGCTTCGATTACCAGGGCATCAGGCTCAACCAGGGCCTGCCCGACAAGCGCTTCGCGTACGAGTCGCCCGCGTCCGCGAACGAGTACAACAACTTCCTCTTCAATCCGGAATAGGCGGAAGGGTCGTCATGGAATCGATCGGCGATAGGCTGAAGGCAGCGCGCGAGCAGCGCGGCATCACCCACGACCAGGTCGCGCGCGAGACCAACATCGCCAAGCGCTACCTCGTCGCCCTCGAGGAGGAGGACTTCGCGTCCTTCCCCGGGGACACCTACCTCATGGGCTTCCTCAGGACCTACGCGGAGTACCTCGGCCTCAGGGGCGAGGAGCTCGCCGCCGCGTACCGCAACATGCGCATACAGGAGCAGCCCGTCCCCGTCGAGGAGCTCGTCTCGAGGAAGCGCGCCCTCTCGCCAGGCGCCATCCTCGGCATCGCGGGCGGCGCCGTCGCCGCGGTCGCCGTCGTCGTCCTCGCCGTCGTCCTCGCCGCCAGGGGGCCCTCGGGCCAGGCGGAGGGGACCGCGCCGCCCGAGAAGAAGTCCTACGACCTCAAGGCCGAGCCGCTCGAGAAGCGCCTCTACCGCGGGGACAGCGTCATCGTCGAGCACTCCGGGGAGAAGTACAAGCTCGAGGTGACCGACATAGGCGACGCGGTCTTCATCCAGTCGCCGACCGGGAAGCTCCGCTTCGCCCTCGGCGAGGAATTCGGCATTGACCTCGACTCGGACAACGAGAGCGACGTGACCGGCTCCGTCCGCGACTTCGTGCGCGGCTCCCCGGACAAGGGCGCGATGATCAGGCTCGCGCCCGCGGGCGCGGCGGCCCTCGTCGCCGGCGCGGCCGACGCCTCCCCCGTCCCCGGCTCCTCCGCTCCCGCGGCTTCCGGTCCGTTAGGGTCGGCGGCTCCCTCCTTCTCCGAGGCTCCCGTCTCCGCGGGCAAGGGCCAGGTCCTCGTCGAGTCCCGCGGAAGCCCCTACCCCTTCACCATGAACGTGACCTTCCGTCAGTACTGCATGTTCAGGCACGAGGTCGACCGCAAGAAGGAGCGGACCGAGCGCTACTACCGGAAGACGGAGCAGATCTCCGCGAGCGCCAACGACGGCGTCAAGATCTGGGCCTCGAACGCCTCCGCCTGCGTCGTGCAGGTGGTCGCGGGCGGCAAGACCGTCAACGTGGAGCTCGGCAGGCCCGGCGAGGTGGTGGTGAAGAACATCAAGTGGGTCCAGACCGAAGGCGGGACCTGGGCCCTCACCTCCCTCCCCGTGGATTGATGGCCGGGCCCTCGTTCTGGCTCGACCCGCACGGCTGCGCGAAGAACCAGGTCGACGCCGAGGTCCTCATCTCCCTCCTCGAGGATTCGGGCTGGTCGATGGCGGAGGGCCCCGAGGGCGCCGACCTCGTCATCGTCAACTCCTGCGGCTTCATCGAGAGCGCCAAGCGCGAGTCCATCGAGGCCCTCATCTCCCTCAAGCGCGAATTCCCCGATAAGCGCGTCGTGATGGCGGGCTGCCTCTCCGAGCGCTACGCCGACGACCTCGCGCTGAGCCTCGAGGAGGCGGACGGCCTCCTCGGGAACGGCGACCTCTCCGCGGCCCCCGCCTTCCTCCGCGGAATCCTGGACGCGGGAGGGAAGAAGAGGCGCCCGGGCTCGCCCGTTCCCGCCCTGCGCCCCGCCCGCGCGGCGCCCTCCTCCGGGGCCGCGCGGCGCGAGCTCCTCTCTCTTCCGGGCTCGGCCTTCCTCAAGGTCGCCGAGGGCTGTTCCAACCGATGCAGCTACTGCGCCATTCCCCTCATCAGGGGCGATCTCCGCTCGCGGAGCGCCTCCTCCGTCGCGGAGGAGGCCGCGGCCCTCGAGCGCCGCGGGATCAAGGAGATCGTCCTCGTGGGCCAGGACCTCGGCGCCTGGGGCGCGGACGCGGCCGACGGGAAGCGCCTCCCCGAGCTCGCGGAGGCCGTCCTCGGCGCGACGTCCTCCGCCTGGATCCGCGTCCTCTACGTGCATCCCGACCACTTCCCCGAACGCATCCTCGAGGTCGCCCGCGAGAATCCCCGCCTCCTCCCCTACTTCGACGTCCCCTTCCAGCACGCCTCGCCGCGCGTCCTCGAACGGATGGGGCGCCGCGGGGATCCCGACCGCAACCTCGCCCTCGTCTCCTCCATCCGCGCGGCCCTGCCCGACGCGGTGATCAGGTCCACCTTCCTCCTCGGCTTCCCCGGAGAGGACGAGGAGGACCTCGACGCCCTCGAGCGCTTCATCGCGGAGGCGCGCCTCGATTGGGCGGGCTTCTTCGCGTTCTCGCGCGAGGAGGGCACCGACGCCGCTTCCATGAAGGGCTGCGTCTCCAAGCGCGAGTCCGAGCGCCGCGCGGAACGCTTCCGCGCCCTCCAGGACTCGATCTCCCGCGAGCGCATGGCGCGCTTCGCCGGGCGCGAGCTCGACGTCCTCGTGGAGGAACGCGTGAGCGAGGCGACCGAGGACGAGGAGGCCCTCTCCCTGGGTCGCGCCTACCTCCAGGCGCCCGAGGTCGACGGCCTCACGGTCATCACCGGGGACGTGCCCGCGCCGGGAAGCATGGTTCGCTGCAGGATCCTCGGCGCCGCGGGCATCGACCTCGACGCCCGCCCCGTAGAGGATTCGCGTCCCGCGGAGGATTCGCATCCTTCGGAGAGTTCGCGTGGGCGCTGAGCACCTCCAGGCCCTCAATCCCGAACAGCGCGAGGCCGTCCTCCATTCGGAGGGGCCCCTCCTCATCCTCGCGGGCGCCGGCTCGGGAAAGACCCGCGTCATCACCTCCAAGATCGCCTACCTCGTGAGCGAGCTCGGGATGCCGCCCGAAGCCATCCTCGCCGTCACGTTCACCAACAAGGCCGCCGCCGAGATGCGCGAGCGCGCGGCAAAGCTCGATCCTCGCGCGGCGGACGTCATGATCCGGACCTTCCATTCATTCGGCTGCTGGTTCCTGAGGCGCTACGGCTCGCGCCTCGGGATCGACTCCTCGTTCACCATCTACGACGAGGACGACCAGGCCGCCCTTCTCCAGGGCGCCTTCCCCGACTGGCGCAGGACGGACGCCGCCCAGGCGGTCAAATCCATCTCTCGCGCCAAGGACAGGCTCATCCTCCCCGGCGATCCGGCTTGCGCCGCCCTCGGCGCCGACTTCCCCGACGTCTACGCGAAATACGAGGAGCGCCTCAGGCGGACCGGCAACGTCGACTTCGGCGACCTCATCGCCCTCCCCATCCGCGTCCTCCGCGAGTTCCCCGACATCGCCGACAGGATCCGCTCGCGCTTCAGGGCCATCCTCGTGGACGAGTACCAGGACTCCAACGCCGCGCAGTACGAGCTCTTGAAGCTCCTCTACGGCGAGGGCGCGCACCTCTGCGTGGTCGGCGACGACGACCAGTCCATCTACCGCTTCCGCGGCGCCGAAGTCCGCAACATCCTCGGCTTCCCCGACGCCTTCCCCGGCACCGCCGTCGTCCGCCTCGTGCGCAACTACCGCTCCACCGCGCACATCCTCAGGGCCGCGCACTCCGTGGTCTCCAAGAACAAGGGCCGCATGGGCAAGGAGCTCGTGGCCGTCCGCGAGGGCGGCAAGAAGCCCGAGCTCGCCCTCCTCCCGGGGCAGGACGAGGAGGCCCTGTACTGCTGCAAAGTCGCGGAGAAGCGCGTCCGATCGGGCGGGGCCTGGTCCGACGTCGCAGTGCTCTACCGCACCAACGCCCAGTCCCTCGCCTTCGAGACCGCCATGACCAACCGGGGCATCCCCTTCCGCGTCGTGGGCTCCCTCAAGTTCTACGAGCGCGAAGAGATCAAGGACGCCCTCGCCCTCCTCTGCCTCCTCGCCAACGACCGCGACGAGGTCTCCTTCAAGAGAGTCGCCAACAAGCCTGCCCGCGGCCTCGGCGAGGCGAGCCTCTCCAAGGTGATGGCCCTCGCCGACCGCGACGGCTGCGCCATGTCCGAAGCCCTCCGCCTCGCCGGGCCCGCCCTCCCCGCCAAGGCCTCAAAGGGCGTGAAGGAATTCCTCTCGCTCCTCTCATCCTTCGGGAAAGCCCTCGACGGCCCATTCACCACTGCCGAGGGCGGCCTCTACGACTTCGTCCACCGCGTCATCGAAGAATCCGGCATCCTCGATCTCCACCGCTCCGAGGACGAGATCGCCGGCACCCAGCGCGCGGCCAACCTCGAGGAGCTCGCCAACGCGGCCTCGCTCTATCCCCCGGGCCGCGAGGGCCTCCTCGCCTTCCTCGAGGCCATCGCCCTGGACCGCTCCCGCCAGGAGGACGGCGAGAACGCGGGCCCCAGCGGCGCGGTCACCCTCATCACCATGCACAACACCAAGGGCCTCGAGTTCCCCGTCGTCCTGGTCACCGGACTCGAGCAGGGCCTCTTTCCCCGCGACGACGACGACGAGGACGACCTCGAGGAGCAGCGCCGCCTCTTCTACGTGGCTATCACGCGGGCTATGGACGAGCTCCACTTCACCGCCTGCTCTAGTCGGCGACTCCGCGGCCGCATGGAATTCATGCGCCCTTCCTCCTTCCTCTACGAGCTCCCCGAAGACCTCGTCGCGGCCCTCCCCCGACGGGCGCCCCCCGCCGACGCGCAGTGGCCCGTTGGCCAGGAGGTCTTCCACGAAGAATACGGCGGCGGCGTGGTCACCCAGTCCCGCTCCGGCCTCGACGGCCTCTGCGCGGTGACGGTTCGCTTCCAATCGGGCCTCACGCTGCGCTTCGTGCCGCGCTACGACAGGAAGCTCGAGCGCGTGAGTTCTTTCTGAAGGGGGAGCAGCTCTGGTTCCTTGCGCCGGAAGGGATGCGCACTACTGGTCAGCGGGGCCTGGTGGATGAAAACACGTCCTAACGCTTCGCTAAGCCTTTGGCTCAGTCGAGCGAAGAGTACTTCGATTCCTTCGGCCGCGTTTTCATCCACCACCCGCGCTTCTCCCAGAAAGCATCCCTTCCGGCGCAAAGGGGCTGAACAGGCTCCTCTTTGACGGTGCTTACTCGCGGCTCCCCCACGCTCCTATGATTGTTGTCAAGCGACTTTGGATTCCCATCCCTCCGTTTTTAACC
>CAYNQK010000027.1:0-31471 GCA_964399285.1 uncultured Spirochaetales bacterium
CCCCCGCCATATCGCTTCTAGGATGATGGGAAGGGAACCTTTGCGTCCGCGAAATAATAACTCCGCCTTGGGGAGAAGGGCGAGAGCCCTTTTCCCCTGAAAAAACTTTTGTCCCCGCGATGGAGTCCCCTCATCCTCCGCGATATATTTTGCCCGGACTGCGTAGATTCCGTTTCTAAAAGTACGGAGGGATCATCATGAAACCGCGCGGGATCGCCATCGTCTTGCTCGCCACGCTCCTCTCCTCCTGCGGATTCTCGCATACCGGTCTCCGGAATGGCGCTCAGGACCAGCCGGTCGCCCTGGACGAGCTCATCACCGATTTGGACGACCACCCCATGACGCAGGAGGATAAACCGGCGCCGGGCGGGAGCTACGTGGACAAGGAGTTCAGGACGCGGATCACGCGGATCACGAACGCGGGCCGGGACCAGGTGATCAAGCCGATGTACTCCACGATCCAAGCCTGGAACTGCGATGAAACGCGCTTGATCCTGTACCGGACTTCAACGGGCGCGGGATCGAGCGGCCACGACCTCTATGACGGACGGAGTTACGCTTTCATCCGCGAGCTGGACATCAATCCGACGGACCTGGAGCATGTGGTCTGGTCCACGACGGATCCTGATATCCTCTACTTCCCCGAGTCATATATGGAAGGATCGGATTACGTGAACCACCTCGTGGAGTACCGGGTGAGCACGGGCGCTCGCCGCACCCTCCACGACTTCGCCGCTGACGGGATCACGGGATACCACTTCGGTTTCGGGGGCGATCCTCAGTACTCCTCTTGGGACAACCGCTTCTTCGGCTTCTTCGCCGCTGAGGCGGTCCCGGTCCGTTATGGCGCCTATGACAGGGTCCTTAACGCCGTGACGTATGTTACGGGAGATCCAGCGGGCGGCGTGGCCCCGATGCCGGGACCGAGCGGCCTCCGCTTCTTCCTGGGCGGAATCGTGTACGACTTCGCCATGAATCAGCAGCGAACACTCGGCATGCCGGACCCTGAGGAGCACGCCTCCATCGGCAGGCTGCCGAACGGGCACGACGCGATCTTCGCCACGGAATTCGAGGGAGCGGACCCGGGAACCCTCGTCTCCTACGATATGGAGGACGGCACGCGCCATCCCTTCATCACGGAGTCGATGGGCTACCCCTACCCGCTTTCGGGGACGCACGTCTGCGCGATCGCTTACAAGAACCCGTCCTTGATCGCCGTGTCTGTAGTGGGCTACGACGCCACGGGACAAACCCTCCTGGACAACGAGATCCTCCTCGTGGATACGCGGACGGGAACGGTCGGCCGGGTCTGCCACCACCGGTCGCGCGCGCAGGCGCCGAACAACGAGGGCCCTATGGGCTACTGGGCGGAACCGCACCTCGTGATCAGCCCGAGCGGGACGCGTATCCTCTTCGGGAGCGACTGGGAGGGCGGCAGGTCCGTGGACACCTACGTGGTGGAGCTTCCGACGGCGGATTGAGGAAAGTGCCCAAGCCTCACGGCGGCTTATCCCGAGTTCCACGCGGCGTGGGTCATATGGGAACCCGGCGCCCTCGACGGCTTCGACGCGAGGCACCGGAACGGGCGATACGGCAACGAAGCCATCCGCGTGATAGACAAGACCATCTCGGAGCAGTCGGAATCCCTCGACGAGGCGAACTCGGTCATCTCCGGGATCGCGTCGCAGACGAACCTGCTCGCGATGAACGCCGCGATAGAGGCGGCCCACGGATCCGAAACGCGCCACGGCTAGCGGGGCGATCGCTTCCGTATCATCGCCTCCGCGGCCAGCCGTCCCGAGGAAAACGCGAACTGGAGGTTGTAGCCGCCCGTGTCTCCGTCGACGTCGAGGATTTCCCCCGCGAAGTAGAGTCCTGGAACGATTCTCGATTCCATCGTCTTCGCGTTGACCTCGGCGAGGGAGACGCCGCCGCGCGTCGCCATGGCTTCCTCGTACCCGCCGAGCGACGCGACGCGGAAGGGCATGGCGACGAGGGCCCGGACGAGGCGCTTTCTCGATCCGCGATCCAGCTTCGCGACGGGAATCGCGCCGTCGACGCCGGCGATCGTTAGCGCTGAAAGCGCGAGGCGCTCGGGAATCCCGAGCGAGCACGCGACGGTCTTCACCTGCCTGCTCCCGGCCTTCCCCGAGGCGTCGATCAAGGCCCTCTCGGCTTCTTCCGCGTCCATGGCCCCGGTGAGCCTCAGCAGGATATCGTCGCCCGGGCGGATGAGCCTGCTCGAGTCGAGTATTCCGGGCCCGGAAAGGCCCTTATGGGTGAAGAGGAGGTCGCCGCGCGCCCGCGCGACGTCTTTGCCGTCCCTGGATATGAGGAACTCGGCGTCCTGGAGGGACACGCCCGCGCACTCGGCGAGGGCGTAATCCTCTATGACGAGCGGCGCGAGCGCGGGCGCCGTCTCCGCGATCGAATGCCCGAAGCCCTCCGCGAAGCGGTACCCGTCGCCCGTCGATCCGGTTCCCGGGTACGATAATCCGCCCGTCGACAGGAGCAGATTCGACGCGCGGTACTCCCTCCCTCCTGAACGCGCGAGAAACGCGTCGCCCTCCCGCTCGACGGATTCCGCGCGCCGGGCGTACGCGATCTCGACCCCGAGGCGGGACGCCTCGTCGAGGAGGACTCTCAGGACATCCCGGGAATTCTGGGATGCCGGGAATATCTTCCCGCCGTTCATCTCGACGAGCGGAAGGCCTCGTTCCGTGAAGAACGATACGAGATCGCGGTTCGTGAATTCGAAGAGCGCCGGCTTGACGAAACGGGACGCCGCTCCGTAATGGAGGGGGAAATCCTCCGAGGGCGAGGCGTTGGTGAGGTTGCATCGGCCCGCGCCCGATGCGAGCAGCTTCCTTCCCGGAGACTCGTTCCTCTCCAGCGCGAGGACGCGCATTCCGGCGCCGCCCGCGTGGATCGCTCCGAACAGCCCCGCGGGTCCCGCGCCGACGACGATGAGATCGTATGGCATCCGTTTTTCCATCAATGCGAATCCCGGGGAATACCGTCTCTTGTCGCGGAGAGGGGGAACATCGGGCTCGCCATTGCCCCGTCAACCTCCCAGCGCGGCCGCGGTCTCCTTGAGCTGTTTCCGGATCTCGAGCTTCTGCGGGCACTTCCCCTCGCACTCGCCGCACTCGACGCATTCGCTCGCGGGTTTGCCCTTCATCCAATCGACCTTCCCTATCATGGCGTACTGCTCGCGCGCGTAGTCCGTGATCTTGTAGACGCGGTGATAGTTCATGATCTGGAAGTTGAGGGGGATGTTCACGCCCGCCGGGCAGGGCATGCAGTAGTTGCAGCCAGTGCAATAAAGCTCGGAGAGCCGCCTGTTCTCCTCCACGGATTCGTTGATCTTGGCTATCTCGTCCGCGGAGAGGGGGCGCGCGTCCGAAGCGATCCTGACGTTCTCCTCCACCATCTGCATGCTGCCCATGCCGGAGAGGGCGCAAGTCACGCCCGGATTGGAGAGTACGAAGCGCAGGGCCAGCTCCGCGGATGAATTGACCTTTCCGGGAAGAAGCGCCTGGATGGCGGGCGAGGGAGCGCCCAGCCGTCCGCCGCCCACGGGCCCCATGATGACGACCCCGAGCCCCTTCTCCTTCGCGCGCGCGATGCCCGGCTCGTTGCTCCGGTCGAGGAGGTTGTACTGCACGAGCATGGTCTCGAAGGCGCCTGTGTCGATGAGGCGGGGGAGGTTCTCTGGGGCGTCGTGGAAGGAGAAGGAGATGTGCTTGATGAGGCCCTCCTCCTTGGCGCGGACCGCGGCGCCGAGGGGGCCGTCCTTCACGTCGATGTTGTTCTCCCAGGCGCCCCAGTTGATGCCCCACATGTGGTAGAAATCGATGCGCTCGACGTCGAGGCGCTTGAGCGACGCTTCGAGCCGCTTCCGCCAATCCGCGCCGGAAGCGTTCTCTATCGGGTTCTTCGTGGAGAGGTAGACCTTGTCCCGCCAGCCCTTGAGGGCCTTCCCCACGATAGATTCGCTCTCGCCGTCGCAGTAGTATGGGGCGGTGTCGATATAGTTCACGCCGAGCTCGAAGGCCCGGTGGATGATCCTCACGCTCTCGTCGACGTCCCACTTGGTTTTTCCATCGACGTTCTTGGAAGGCAGCCGCATGGCGCCGAAACCGAGCGCGGAGATCTTCACGCCCGTCTTGCCGAAATCGTTGTATTTCATGTCGCCTCCGACGCAGGCAATAATATCGCCGGCCGCCGGATTGGTAAAGGTGAATCGATCGTCTCCCGCGCGGCCGCGCTTCCATGCGTTACGCGCTGTCAACGTCGAGGGAGCGCCGAGTCCGTTTACACTCGGAAAGCGGGCGCTCTATAATGGCTTCGGCGATACGCGCATCGCCGCGGGAAAGGGGAAAAAATGATTATAAGCGAGACGAAGCACGCGCCCGCCGACGTGGGGTACGACGGATCGAGGCTGGACGCGGTCAACAGGCATTTCCAGCGCCTGATCGACGCGAAGGAGCTGTTCGGCGCCTGCTATAGCCTCTCGCGCGACGGCAAGACCTTCGCGAGCGCCTCGTTCGGGCGGCTCTCATTCCGCGAGGACGATCCGCGCGAGATGCGGCCCGATACCGTACAGCCGATCGCCTCCATCACCAAGCTCGTCTTCGCGGCCGCGCTCTTCAGGCTCGTGGAGGACGGGGTCATCAGGCTCAACCAGACCGCGGGGAGCATCCTCAAGGAGATGAACGTCGCGCCGTTCAAGGACATCACCCTCGCCCAGCTCCTCTCGCACACCTCCGGGCTCAATCCCGACCCCGGCTGCTTCGAGAACCAGTACTACAAGCCCTTCTGGCACTACATCGCCACCATGAAGGACGTCTCCTGGCTGGAAGCCGGCCTCTCCATAGGCATGCGCACCAAGCCCGGAGCCGAATGGGGCTACTGCACCTTCGGCTACCTGATCCTGGGGGAGGCGCTGTCCCGCGCCTCGGGCGTCGACGTCCACGACTTCATCGCAAAGGAGATACTCGCCCCCTGCGGCATGTCCGACACCATGTTCGAATACCGCAAGCCAGCCACGGACGCGGACGCGAAGAGGCTCCGGGGCCTCATCGAGCGGAGGACCGTCCTCAACGAGGAGGACGAGGGGGACATCGCGGAGATCCTCGGGAGCAAGGAGCATAAGCCTTCGCCCTTCGACCATATCCCCTACACGGGCTACGGGATCATCTCCACCACCGCGGACCTCCTCAAGTTCGGGAACATGCTCATGAACGAGGGAGAGGCGGACGGCAGGCGCGTGCTGGGGCGGCGAACCGTGGCGCGCATGACGGAGCGCTTCACCGGTCCCGGCATCCGCGACAATTGCTGGGGCGCGGGCGGCGTGGAGCGTCCGTACGCGTTGGGCCCGGATAGGCGGCGCACCGCGGACAACCTATACAGCCCGAGCTTCTTCTACCACGAGGGCTCGGGCGGATGCAATCTCATCGTCGATCCGGAGGAACGGATGACGGCCGCATGGTTCACGCCGTTCACGGGCGGCGTCTGGAACCCCGCGGCCATCTACAACTCGGGGGCCGTCATCTGGTCCGGGCTCGTATGAGGAGCGGAACATGATCAAGGGAAATTCTCCGTACCGGCCGGAAGACGTCGGCTACGATCCGTCGCGGCTCGACGCGGTCGACGCGCACCTCGTCCGCCTCATAGACAAAGGCGTCATCCATTCGGCGAACTACTGCCTCTCGCGCGACGGGAAGGTCTTCGCCGCGCGCGCGCACGGGAAGGCCGGCTACCGCGCGGACGACGCCCGTGAAACCGCGCCCGACGCGGTGCAGTGGGCGGCGTCCATCACCAAGCTCTTCACCGCCACGGCGCTCTTCCGCCTGGTGGAGGACGGGATCATCAGGCTCAATCAGACCGCGGGGAGCATCCTGAGCGAGATGAAGGCCAAGCCCTTCGACGGCATCACCATCGCCCAGCTCCTCTCGCACACCTCGGGCCTGCAGCCCGATCCCGGCTGCTTCGAAACGGCGTACGGCAAGACCTGGCGCGATTTCATGCGCATGATGCCGGACAAGCCCTGGCTGGAGGCGGGCCTCTCCGTCGGGATGAGGCGGGAACCGGGCACGGAATGGATGTACAACACCTTCGGCTACACGATCCTGGGCGAGGTCATCTCCCGCGCCTCGGGCACGGACTGCCACGACTTCATCCGCACTGAGATCCTCGAGCCCTGCGGCATGATCGATACACATTTCATCCCCTTCCCGCCGGAGCGCGGCGGAAAGGACAGGCTCTCGGCCCTGAAAAGCCGCATGGTCTTCAAGAACGAGGCCGACGAGAAGTGGATAGACGCCATTACAGAGGAGTGGGGCAAAGGCGCCGCATCGGGCCGTCCCTACCCGCCGCGCACGGGCGGCGGGCTCTGGTCCACGGCCGCGGACCTGAACCGCTTCGGGACGATGCTCCTGAACCTCGGGACCCTGGACGGGAAGCGCGTCCTGGGCCGGCGGACGGTGCTCCGCATGACGGAGAACTACACCGCGCCCGAGATCAGGGACTGGTGCTGGGGCGCGGGCGGACCTCACCGGGACTACGGGCTGGGACCGGACACGCGGCGAACCGCCGATTCCCTCTATAGCGGCGCGACCTACTTCCACGAGGGCATCGGCCCCTGCGCGCTCATCGTCGATCCGGAAGAGCGGCTGGTCGCCTCTTTCTTCACCCTCGCCAAGGAAGGCGCGTGGATCGCCGAGGCGACCTACAACACCTCCGCCGTCATCTGGTCCGGGCTCAAGCGGTCGAAGGGCGGAAGCTAGTGGGCCTTCTCGAGGCCCTGAAACGGCGGCTGCGCGTCCTCCGCGCGGTCGCCTTCGTCACCTATAAAGAATGGGCGGCATACCGGACCCACTCGATGGTCTCGATCATCGTCGGCCCCGCGTACTTCATCGTCCAGTACTTCATCTGGAGCGCCGTATACGGGCGCGCCGGGGCCGGTTCGTCGCTCCACGGGATCGACCTCACGCGGATGCTCGTCTACTTCGGGGCGAACGCGCTGATAGGGTACCTGACCATGGATTTCGCTGACTGGAACCTCCAGATGCTCGTGCGCACGGGCAAGTACCTCACCTTCGCGCTGCGCCCGCTGCATCACCGCTTCTTCGCCCTCTCGCAGAAGCTGGGACACCGGCTACTCGGCTTCCTCTTCGAATTCCTTCCCTGCGCCCTCGTTTTCCTCCTCCTGTTCCGCGTCCCCCTCGTCCCCGCCCGTCCGCTCTGGGCCGCGGCGTCGATAGCGCTCTCCTTCCTCATGACCTTCTACGTGAACTACTCGATCGGGCTCTCCGCTTTCTGGTTCACGCGCGCCGAAGGGGTCCGCTCCGTCTTCAAGCTCCTGCAATCGGTCTTCTCGGGCGCCCTCATCCCCCTCGTCTTTTTTCCTGAGATAGTCCAGAGGGCGCTGTTCTTCCTTCCGTTCCAGTACACGCTCTACGTGCCCTCCATGGTGTTCACCGGCGCCTACGCCCTGGGCGGGATCACGATGCCGATCCCGGGCATCGTCGGGGTCCAGGCCCTCGCGGTCCTGGCCATGGCCGCCTTCAGCGAGCTCCTCTACCGCCTGTCCATGCGCAGGTTCACGGGGGTGGGAGCGTGAAGAGGATGCGCGTGTTCCGGGAGTGCCTCAGGATCGCCGTCTCCAATTCGCTCGCGTACCGAGCGGATTTCGTCATGACCGCGCTCATCGTCTTCTTCAGCAACTTCCTCTTCCCGATCGTCACCATCCTCGTCTACGGCGCGGGAGCGGGCTTCCCCGGCTGGGGCTTCTACGAGGTCCTCCTCATCCAGGCGATCTTCACCGTTTCGTCCGGCGTCTCGGGAGTCTTTTTCAACGGGATATTCTGGCAGACCAATTTCAACATCCGCGAGGGCACCTTCGAGGTGGCGCTCCTGAAGCCGCTCGGCACCCTGTTCTGGATGCTCGTCTCTTCCATCCAGCTCGAGAGCGTCGGCACGGTGGCGGGCGGAATACTGATGGCCGCGATCGCCCTCTCGAAGGTCGGCGGGCTTTCGATCGGCGGAATACTGGGCGGCGTCGCGCTCTTCTCGGGCGGGGTCTGCGTGATGCTCGGCATCACGCTCATGATGGCGGCCACGTCGTTCAAGTGGGTGGGCAACTCGCGCATCCCGGAGCTTTTCGGCAGCGCGCTCGAGTTCGCGAAGTACCCGCAGAGCGTCTTCCCCAGGGCCGCGCGCGGGGTCGCGGCCTTCGTGCTGCCGGTGGCCATGATCGGATTCTTCCCCGCGAGCGTGCTCCTCGGGAAGGCCGAACCCGCGCACTTCCTGGCGCTGCTGCCCTGCGCGGCCTTCACGGCCGGAGGGATCGCATTCTATCAGGCGATGATACGCCGCTACGAGGGAGTCGGAGGATGAACATGGGCGAGGCGTGCATCGTCGCGAGGGACCTGACCAAGACCTACGTGACCTACAAGCGGGGAAGCTCCTTCCGCGAGACGGTGAAAAGCTTTTTCAAGCGAGAGAAGGTGACGGTCAACGCAGTGGACGGAGTCTCCTTCGAAGTGGCCTCGGGGAGCATCACCGGCCTCCTCGGACCCAACGGCGCGGGGAAGTCGACGACCGTCAAGATGCTGACGGGCACCCTCTTCCCCACCTCAGGCGAGATAGACGTCATGGGATTCGTCCCCTCGCGGAACCGCGCGCGCTACGTCGGACGCATCGGGGCGGTCTTCGGGCAGAAGGCACAGCTGATCTGGGACATCCCGCCCCAGGACAGCTTCATGATGAACAAGGCGATCTACGGGATCCCCGACGCGGCGTTCAAGGAGCGCCTGGGGACGATGAGCGCCCTCCTCGAGCTCGGGGACACCGTCAACAAGCCCACCCGCGTCCTCTCCCTGGGCGAGCGGATGAAATGCGAATTCGTCATGGCAATGCTCCACGATCCCAAGGTCGTCTTCCTGGACGAGCCGACCATCGGCCTGGACGTCATAGCCAAGCGGCGCATCAGGGAGTTCATCAGCGCGATGAACGAGCGCGGCACCACCTTCGTGCTCACCACGCACGACCTCGAGGACGTGGAGCGCCTGGCGCGCAAGGTGATCATCATAAACCACGGGAAGAAGGTCTTCGACGGCGGGCTCGCGGACCTGCGGGGCACGCTGGGCGAGAAGAAAATCATCCGACTCACGCTCGCGAAGCCCGCGCCGGGCCTGGACATCCCGCACGCGAAGGTCACCTCGCGGGAATCCGAGCTCGAGCTCACCCTGGAGGCGGACGTCTCGAAGACGCCGATCAGCTCCCTCCTGCGCTCCGTTTCGGAACGATGCGAATTCACCGACATCTCCATCAAGGAGCTCCCCATGGAGAAGGTGATCACCAAGATCTACGAGGAAGGCAGGAACTGAGGCGAGGCGCCCGCCCGGCGGGACGAGGAGACTCGGGGCGCGTTTTATCGGTATATTCCCCCTGATGGCCAAAATCAAGGGAAAACGACCGCGCGGCCGGAGGGCTCCGCCTCGACGCTGCCTCCTCATCGTCAATCCCCGATCCGGACGGGGCAGGTACCGCGAATACCTCTCCTACGTCGAGCAGTACTTCGGGAAACGCGTAATCCCCCTGGAGATCAGGTTCACCGAGCGTCCGGGCCACGCCACTGAGCTCGCCCGCGAGGCGAGCGCGAAGGGCTTCGACGTCGTCATCGGCGCGGGCGGCGACGGGACCATCAACGAGGTCCTTAACGGGCTCGCGGGAACGGACGCGAAGCTCGCCATCCTCCCCTGGGGGACGGGAAACGTATTCGCGCGCGAGATGGAATTCCCCAAGCGGCTGAAGGGCCAGTGCGCCGTGATCGCCCGGGGGCGGAGCCTCCGCCTGGATACGGGGAAGTGCGGCGACAAGCGCTTCCTCCTCATGTGCGGCGCGGGCTTCGACGCGTATTCGCTCAAGCAGATCGAGGGCCTCGGCTTGAAGCGCGCGGCCGGCATGCTGGCCTACGTGATCGGCGGAATCCGCGCCTTCGCCCGCTACCGGTTTCCGGAGATGGACGCGGAGTTCCCGGACGGGAGGCGCGTCCGCTGCGGCTTCGCGCTGGTTTCCAACACGAGCCGCTACGGCGCCTTCTTCTCAATCAGCCCGAAGGCCAGGCCGAACGACGGGCTCCTCGACGTATTCCTCTACCGCCAGGGCGGCCGCTTCGGGATGATCCGCCTGGTGCTCGCCGTCATACGATCGGTTTTCGGCCAAAGCGGCGTCGTGAAGCCCCTCCCCGCGCTCAAGCGCGCGGCCTGGTACCGGGTGAAGAGCCTGAGGCTCGTATCCGCGGGGAAGGTCTTCACGCAACTGGACGGCGACCTTTCCCGGCCCCTTCCCGCGGAGATATCCGTGGAGCCCGCCTCCGTCTCGTGCATCTTGCCGGCCAAGGCGATCCGCCGCCTGCGCCGCGGCGAAGCGAACAGGCCCTCAGCGCGCGATCGGACGTAGATTACCCCGACCGGTTCCCCGCGCGCGGCCGCGCCTCGGTTGACGAGGCCCCGGGACGCGCGGTTATGCTGGAGACATGGAAAAGCGGGAGACGATCGAAATCAGGCTCATCCGGAGCGCGACGCTGAGACTGACCTACGCGGGAAAGACCTTCATCGTCGATCCCATGTTATCGGCGAAAGGCGCCTTCCGCTCCTTCGCGAGGAAGGCGCCCAATCCCATCGTCGATCTCACGATGGACCTAGCCGCGATCACGGAGGGGCTGGACGCCGCCCTCATCACCCACGCGCACCCCGATCACTTCGACGACGCGGCCAAGGACGCGCTGCCGAAAGGCCTTCCGGTCTTCATCCAGCGCGCGAGCCTGCGCGACGCGAAGAAAGCCGGTTTCACGGACGTCCGCCCCGTCGACGGCTCGATCGAATGGGAAGGCATGACGATCCGCCGCACGGGCGGAAGGCACGGAAGGGGGCTCATGGCCATCGCGATGGGAACGGTGTCGGGATTCGTCCTCTCGGCCCGGAACGCCCCGACGGTGTATATCGCGGGGGACTGCGTCCTCGACGAGGACGTCAAGAAGGCGGTCTCCGCATTCGACCCCGACGTCATCATCGTCAATTCGGGCGGCGCGATGATCGGGGGTTCGAACAGGATCCTCATGGACGCCGCGGAAACCGTCGAGCTCGCGAAGCTCGCGCCGCGCGCGACCGTCGTGGCCGTCCACATGGAGGCCTTGGATCACTGCACGGTGACCCGGGCCGCGCTCAGGGCCGCGGCCGACGCCGCCGGGCTCGGCGGCCGGATCGTGATACCGGCGGACGGGGAGACGGTCCGCGCGCCCTGACGGCTTCATCCTCCCTGGACGCGGCGCGCCGGCCTAATGCGCTTCGATGAAATCGCGAACCGCGGCGTATTTGGGTACGCTGGCGGCGTCTTGATCATAACGCTCGAGGATGCCCCAGCTCCCCCACATGGTCGGAGGCTGGCAACTGTTGTAGAGCATCATGAGGCCGCCTGGATTGGCGTTCTGCCAATCCGCGAGGAATTTCCGGTAGCAGGTGCCCATCCTAGCGTCCCGGTTGGCCGGAATGAAGACGCGGTCGTCCAGGGCGGGATTGCCGCTGAAGCTCGTGAAATGCTGGCCCGCTTCATAACAGCCCAGCTCCACTCCGTAGGGCGCAAGGATCTCGAGGTGCCGCCTGGTCATGCGGTCTAGGTACGCGAGGCAGTACTCCTCGTCCTCTCCTCCGAAGAGCGTCTTTTCGAAGAGCTCGTCCATTGAAACGGGCGGACTACCATCCCCGTGCGTGAAGTACGGAGCGCTCGCGTAGAATTCCGGCATGGCGCCCGCGGGATTCACGACGGGGTCCGAGAACGCGTCGAGGCCGATGAGCATCCACCAGTCGTCCACGTTCTGCCAGGACCACACGTTGATTACGCGATCGCTCTCCGCGCCCCAGACGGTTTCCCAGATATCGAAAGCGTCGCCGCTCCGACGGACGGTATACTCGAGGGCGCCAGCGAGGCCCAAGCCATCTCCTAAAAGCCTGCACTCCTCTGCCTGCTGGAATCCATCGTTCCAGACCTCGTTGGAGAATTCGACGTAAACCTTCCGCTCGGGTTCCAAACGAGTGAGCACGAGGGAGGCCATCGCCTGGATGAGGTCGTTCGAAGCCCGATGCGGGATGCAGAGCCAGATATCCGCGTCCATGGCGTTGCAGACATCGACGGCGAGCTCCACGGAGGAGCCGACGGGATCCGAATCGAAGACCTGGTTCCCCCATTCGCCGCTGTAACCGACCTGGGTGATGTAATCCTTCGGCTTCATCCGTTCCCATTCGACGACCGGCGAATTGTTGATGCGGAGCCAATCCATGAAACGGAAGGCCTTCATCATGGACCAGTGCGCGCGGAAGGAGGGGTGGATGGGGTCGGTCGCGTAGTCGTTCTCGAAGCCCGGCATGACGATCCTGAGGTTCCTGAGATGGTCCGCGGGATTCGTCCACGTGATCCGCCAGCCGATCTGCTCGTCGGAGCCATGCGTCACCGTCCATGCCTGGTGCCCGGCCGCGATCGTCCTATCGAGCGTCGCCGTGTTGAAGGCGCTCTCGATCGTCCCGTCTCCGTCATAGAAGACGTGGTATTCCCCCTCGGGGAAGGCGAAACCCGTATCGATCCCGTACCCGAGGCTGACGCTCTGCCCCGCCGAAAGGGAGAGCGGATATCCGTTCTCGTCGAACTGGCCCTCGGTGAAACCAGTCCCGATCCTCACCGCGACCATAGTCTTGGCGATATCCTTGAACACGAACTCCGTGGAGTAATAGGTCATCTCCGAGACGTTGATGCCGATATTGGCCGTCCCGCCGTCATCGGGAATATCGACGTTCCAATCGATCGGATCGCTCGACCTCGAAAAACCGCAAGAAAAGAAAAACGCCGTCGAGATTATCCCCAAGGCGATGGAATGCTTCATGCCTTCTCCCCGCGCGCCCCGGGATTCAATCCATCGGGGACGCGACGCGGCCTTCCGCGGCCGTTCGAGCCAAAAGATATCACGCGGGAGGAGAAACGTCGCGCGCGCCCGGCTTCTCCGCGCCCCCCGCCCGCCCGGGCCCGAGGCTCGGGGAATTGCCGTTCCGGCGCCGAACGGGTACACTTCATCGCCGTCACGATCGGCGCCGGCGGCGAAACCCGGGCGTCGATCCGGCCGCGTCGCGGGATCGCCCGGAATACACGAATTCACGGAGGAACCATGATGAAACGAAGCGCGCTTTTCGCCTTGATCGCCCTCGCCGTCCTCGCGCCCCTCTCCGCCAAGAACAACGACGTCAGCGTGCGGATCGGCGCGGAGGCCACCTTCGCCGACAATTTCAACCAGATCGGAGCCGGCCCCCTCATCGATTTCAACGTCGCGATCAACAAGAACTTCGACTTCGAGGCCTACCTCCTGTGGACGCCCTTTTTCACGCCCGAGGTCGTCGCGGGATCGCTTTACGGCGAGCTCGACCTCTACTACCACATCGCCCTCAAGAACAAGGTCTCGCTCCACCCGGCCATCTGCGTCTCGGACTACATGTGGCTCGATCCCATGCTCAACGTCGTCCTCGTCGAGCCCTCGCTCAAGCTCGACGTCAAGAACGTCTTCGTGAAGCTCTGCGTGCCCCTCGTGGTCGTGCCGGAATTCACTCCCACGGCCTATGTGGAGCCGGGGATCCACCTGAACCAGTTCACCGTCAAGCTCCGCGCCTCGGCGGTCCTCGATCCCATGGCCTTCCAGTACCTCCGCTGGTGGGCGGATTACGCCTTCGGCAAGAACGACATCTACGCGTATGGCGAGATCAGCGGCTTCGGCGAGGACCAGGAGATCAGCTATAACCAATACATCGGGTTCTACATCGGGCTCTGATCTTCAAACGTCCGGAACCGATCCGAGCGGCCTTCCCTTCGCCGGGGAAGGCCGCTTTTTTTTCAGCCCGCTTCCCGAGAAGCCCGTTGACGCCGCGACGCGCGGTCAATAGGATTCATCCATGATCGACGACGCCGGGCTCGCGTACATGAAGGTGCATCTCGACTTCTGGGAGAAGCTCTCCGCGGAGGACGCGTCCGCGCTCGCGAACGGCGCCGCCCTGAAGCGCTTCCCCGGGGGTTCGAGCCTACGAAGCGGCGACGACGAATGCCTCGGCGTCCTCCTCGTGCGGGAAGGAGAGCTCAGGATCTATATCCAGTCGGACGACGGGCGCGAGGTCACGCTCTACGGCCTCGGGCCGGGGGAGCTCTGCGTGCTATCGGCGTCGTGCATCCTCAACAGCATCGACTTCGACGTGCTCATCGGGGCGGTCGAGGATACGGAGGCCATCAAGATCGGCATCCCGGCGTTCGACGCGGTGATGAAGCGGAACGTATGGGTGGAGAACTTCGCCTATAAGAGCGCGGTCGAGCGCTTCTCCGACGTCATGTGGGCCATCGAGCAAATCCTCTTCATGCGCTTCGATAAGCGCCTCGCCATCGCCCTTCTCGACGAGTCGAAGGGATCGGCCGCCGGGGAAGTGAGGAAGACGCACGAGGAGATCGCGAAGCAGGTGGGGAGCGCGCGCGAGGTGGTGTCGAGGATGCTCAAATCGTTCGAAACGCAAGGCATAGTGGCCCTCGGGAGGGGATCGGTCAGGGTGCTGGACCGGGAAGCCCTGAAACGCCTGCTCTGAACGCGACGATGCCCGCCGGGCGCAGGCCGGGCGGGCATCGCTTTTCCATCGAATGCGGCTTCAGGAAATCATCGAGAGGATCGCCTGCTTCGGCTTGACGCCAATGGCGCTCTTCTCAGCCTTTCCGTCCCGCATGAATACGAGAGTGGGAATGCTGACCACGCCGAAGGCCTCCGCGAGCTCGGGCTGCTCGTCGACGTTCACCTTGCCCACCTTGACCGAATCGGCCTTCTCTCCAGCCACTTCCTCCACCACGGGCCCGAGGACCCTGCAGGGGCCGCACCAGGGAGCCCAGAAATCCAGAAGCACGGGCTTATCCGACTTCATGACTTCATCGGTGAAATTCTCCTTCGTTACCGTCAAGCTCGCCATAATTTCCTCCTTCTTCACTCGTTGATCGCGCCCATCGGGCAATACCGCACGCACTTTCCGCACTTGATGCAGGAACCTTCGTCTATGACCGGCAAGCCGTATCCGTCCTGCTTGATGGCCCCGACGGGGCATACCCGAACGGCAGGGCAGGGGTGATTGGCCGGGCATCTTCTCGCGCTGATCTTCACTGCTCGCTCCTCGCGTCTGTCTGCAGGTATTGTACGGCGCCGAAGGGTCTCCCTTCAGTGATGAAGTCACAATCGCGGCGCGGAGGTTGCCGTACCTTGAACACAGGATGGCGCGCGGCGGGCCCAGCGGGCAGGTTCAGCGCGCCCCGGGAGGTTATAATGAAAGGGAATATCGGGTCAGTGGATAGGGTCGTCAGGATCTTCCTCGGCGCCGCCATCGGCGTCCTCGGGATAGTATTCAAGAGCTGGTGGGGGCTCGTCGGGATCGTGCCGATAGCGACCGCCCTGGTAGGCACCTGCCCGCTTTATCTTCCCTTCGGCATATCGACGGGAAAAAAGGCTTGAACGATTTCCCCGGACCCGCTCGACCCCGCGGCCGGCGAAGCGGGGGAAACATCGGAGGTGTACGATGAAGAGGTTCGCCATGATCGCCACATTCTCTTTTCTCTCGATTTTCTCGTGCTCCCAGGGCAAGGCCCACGCGGAGCTCAAGAACGGCGCCGCGATCAAACCGGCGCAAGCGAAGGCCGCGCTCGCGAAGGACTCGGCCATCGTCCTCCTGGACGTCAGAACCGAAAGCGAATTCGCGGAGGGTCGCATCCCCGGGGCCAAGCTCCTTCCGTACGACGAGATCACCGCGGAGAGCGCCGCCGAGGCGATCCCCACGAAGTCTACCGAGGTCATCGTGTACTGCCGTTCGGGAAGGCGATCCGCGATCGCGGTGAAGACGCTGATCGGACTCGGCTACGAGCGGGTGCGTGACCTGGGAGGCATTGCGTCCTGGCCCTACGAAACGGAGAAGTGAGGGCGACGGGGAAGGGCCGAGCGGGTGACGGAGAGCCGCCGCGGCAGTACCAGCGGCGGCCCGGAACGATCGTACCGTATTCTAGAAATCCTGGTTTTCGGTCGTCCTGTCCGCGATCACCGCGATGTCCTGGATGGATCCGACCACGGTCCCCGGCACGTCGACCGCGTAGAGATCGTAGACGCCGGGTTCCAGGAACGCGAGCACGTACGTTCCGTCATCCTTCACGAGCGTCGCCGAATAGGCTCCCTGGAAAGTCGTTCCATCCTCCGCGGGGACGGCTTCGGCGTCCGCGTACGTCCCGTCCGCGTAGGCGTAGACCGCGACGGCGCCCGTCGAACCGACGCTTCCGGAGATCCTGCCCGCTTCCCCGTCCACCACGGCGCGCATCGCCGGTTTCACGAAATAGCCTCCTGCCGCGCTGAACACCGATTTACGCACGTCGAAATCGATGGATACGCCGATCTCCCCGGTAAGCGGGACCTGGAACGCGTTGACGATCTTGAATCCCGTCGCCGAGGGGAGGACCGCCTCATGCACCGTATCGTCGGCCTCGACGATGACGAGCGAATCGACTCCGAGCCTGATCTGGTTCACTTGGGTCCCTCCGCGGAGAACGAGGTCCCCGAGCGCCGCGGTGAATCCGTTCTGGAGATCGAGCAGGTTCAGTGTGACGGGCGGATCGACGACCGTTTCGATCCAGGACGACTCAGCCGGCATCGCCGCGCCGTTCTCGTTCACGCCGATGGAGCTCACCGTCAGGTCGACTTCCTTCACGATCGACGGATCGATGGGCGCGTCGGTGATCGAGAAGGCGATGACCGCCTGGCTCTGCCCGCACGAAGCGAGCGCCGCGAACGCCGCCAGCGCTACCATCGCGGTGCGTAGAATTTTGATGGCTCTCATGTATTCCTCCTTACCATCGCGTCCGCGGAGGCTTCAAGCCGATCCGCGACCGTCCATGCGTTTGAATACCCGGCTACCCCCCGATCGGTTGCGCCGCTCGCCGTTTTTCCCCCTTTCCGTGCTACATTCCTATTCATGGAAGGCGACGCCGGATCGGAAGACGTCCTCGCCGTGCAGCGCGTGCTGTCGGGAGACGCGGACGCTTTTTCCGCGATAGTCATGCGCCACGCGGGGAGCCTGAAGCGATTCTGCGAGACGCGGCTCGGAAACCGCGACGACGCGGAGGACGCCGCGCAGGACGTCTTCCTCCGCGCGTTCAGATCCCTCCGCTCATTCAGGCTCGGTTCTTCCTTCAAGGCATGGCTCTTCGGGATCGCCGCCAACAGGATCAAATCCCGCTACGCGGCCAAGGGCAAGGAGGCCGATATCCGCGCCCGGATTTCGGCCGAGCTCGGCGCCTTCCTTTCGGGGGATTCGTACGCGAACGCGGAATCGGAGGCGGTGGACGCGCTCGAGGCATGGGCGGCGCGGACCGCGGTATCGCTCCTCGGCCCCGCGAACCGCGCCGCGGCCGAGCTCTACTACGTCGCCGGCCTCAGCGTGGATGAAATCGCGGAATCGCTCGGGCTGGGCGCGGAGGCCGTCAAATCGAGGCTTTTCAGGGCGCGCAAGGATATCGCGCGATTCATGCGGCCGGACGCAACCGGAACGCCGGAGGGAAGGTAGTCATGGGCATGGGATGCGAAGGCGCCGCGCGAGCGGCGGTGGAAGCCGTTTCCTCGGGATCGATAAACGCCGCGGAAGCGCGCTCGCTCGAGGAGCATCTCAGATCGTGCCGCGCCTGCGCCGGGAAATACGCCGCGATCCTTCCCTTCGCGAGGCGGGATTCCGGCGGGGAGTTCTTCTCCGCGCCGAGGGAAGGAGACGCCGCCACCGTTCGCGCCGTGATGGCCAAGCTGCCCCCCGTTCGCCCCGGATT
Organism: uncultured Spirochaetales bacterium; assembly: GCA_964399285.1. Taxonomy (GTDB): domain Bacteria; phylum Spirochaetota; class Spirochaetia; order Treponematales; family JBGSOB01; genus CAYNQK01. Next base: position 17,923 of record CAYNQK010000027.1, read on the forward strand.
GGTCCGCGAACGCGCGTTCTTCCGCCCCGCCGTCGCGCTCGCCGTCGCCGCCGCGCTCGCCGTCATCGGCGTATTGGCGTTCTCGCGGAACCGGGCGACGGTGGAGGTGCGGTTCACGCTCTACGCGCCGGAAGCCGGAAGCGTGTCCTTGGCCGCGGATTTCACTTCCTGGGCTGAACGCGCGTACGAGATGAAGCGGACGGACGAACCCGGGATATGGGAGATCCGTGTGAAGCTGAGGCGCGATCGGAGCTATCTCTACAATTTCGTCGTGAACGGCGAGGCGTGGATCCCCGATCCCGCCGCGAACGTCATCCTCGATGACGGATTCGGCAACAAGAGCTCCTTGTTGTCGATATAGGAGGTGATCGCCATGCGTTTTCCGATGCTCGTTCGATGCGCCGCGATCTTCGTCCTCGCCCTCCTAGCGGCGGTCCCGTCCGCGGCTCAACCCGGGAAGGGAGGCGGAGAGTCGGGAACGGGCGGCGGTCGTTCATCGAGCCAGGGGGGCGACGCCCGCGGGGGATCCGATGAGGCGACGATCCCCGACGCGTCCAGGGGATCGCCGATCGCGGAAGCGGAAGCGTTCGAAGCGTGGTGCCGGGACGCGAAACGCGCGTCGATCCCGGGCCTCTCCGCTGACGACGTGCTGCGGATCTTCCTACCGCTCGTAAGGAACGGATTCCCGCAGGCGCTCATCCGCCGGAGGATCCAGGAAGCCTCTTCCAAGGGGGTCGGCGCGGACCTCGCGATCCAGGCCTTCGAGCGCGACGCCGATGACTTCGCGTTCCTCCTGGAGACCTCCCGAGCCTATGGATGGCCGCCCTCCCGGGCGACGGAGGCGTTCTTTTCCGACGCCTCGGCCGCTCTCAGGACGGGCATAGGGAAAGGCGCCGTCGAGGAGGTCTTCTCGCTTTCTCGCCGGGCCAAGATCGATCCGAAGCGCGCGGGCGTTTCCCTCGCTACCGCGGCGTCGTACCGGATCGAGCATCGCTGTTCGGAGCAGGAGGCGTCAGGGCTCGCTGTCGCGCTCGCGGCATCGAAGATCCCATCCGGGAAGATACCGACAGTCCTCTCGCTCGCCTCGAAAGCGGCGAACGCCGGCCTCGGAGCCGAAGGCGCGCTCTCCCGAGTCATGGATGCGTTAAGGAGAGGAGGCGGCCTGAACGACGTGAAGAAAGCCCTCGGGGCGGATCGACCTTGACCCTCCCTCACTCCAGGTAGCCGCTGAAGCACCAACCCTGGGCGCCGTCCTTCGTCTTCACCTTGGCCCAGAATCCCTGGATGCCGTCGATCGCCACGATAGGGCCGGCATCCGCGAGGATCACCTCCTCGGGGAATCCGAGGCTCTTAAGGACGGCCGCGCCGAGATCGGGAGACGCGCGGACGCGCAGTCCGGTCTTCACGGTCCGCATCTTCCGCCCGATGAGAAGGGCGTTCGCGATCATCAAGTTGCCCTGGCTCAGCGCGTAATACTCGGCGGTCGTCTGCTCGGAGTCCGTCCTGAGCGGGTCCGCGCCGAACCGCATGAGGAGCTTCACCATGGCGAGATTGCCGTTCTTGACGGCGCGGATGAGCGGCGATCCGCCTGAACGCGGGTTCGAATCGTATCCGGCCTCGAGGAGGGCTTCCATCGATTCGTAGCGATCCCATTCCGCGGCCGTCGCGACCGGCGATTCCATCGAACCGATCGCGGTCTTGAGTTCGGGCCGCAGGCGGAGGAGGTACGCGATCGCGGCCACGTTCCCCTTCCTAACGGCCACGCCGAGGAGTTCCCCGGCCGCCTTCGCGTCCGGCATCATGCCGTTCTTTTCAATATAATCGAAGTCCCCGACGGCGATGGCCGTGCGCAGGCCCATCCTGACGCCCTTGGATATCAGGTAATCGAAAACGGCCCGGTTCCGCGCGAGCGCGTGATCGAGGACGCCCTCGCCGTCCTTGTCGACGACGGAGAGGTCCGCTCCGCTCCGCTCGAGGAGCTTCACCATCTCGAGGTCCCCCGCGCCCGCGGCGATGAGGATCGGCGCCGGGAGTCCCGATTTCGCCGGCGCTTCCGCGCTCGCTCCCCGTTCAAGGGCCATGCGGACGAGATCGAGCCCGCCGTACTGGACGAGCCGCTGGAGGACTGAACAGCCGTCGACGCCCCGCGCGCCGAGATCCTGCCCGCTCTCAAGCAGGAATCGCAGGATCTCTTCCATTTCAGGGTACTTGTACGGCTCGGGCCTGAATGCCGCGGGAACGATCGCGAGCGCGAGGTCGATGGCGGTCTCGCCCTTGACGGTCAGTACGTTCACGCCGGCGCCAGCGGCCACGAGCGAACGCGCGCGCTTGACGTTCCCGTCGTCGATCGCGTAATCGAGGGCGGTCCATCCCTTCCGGTCCCGGCGGGCCAGGTCCGGCTTGGCCGCGAGGATCACGGCGATCGTCTCGTCGAAACGACCGAACGAAATGCCGGCGTCCGCCGCGTTCATGAGGGGCGTCTCGCCGTCCTCGTTCTGGGCGTTCACGTCGAATCCCGAATCGATGAAGGCCTTCGTCGATTCGGGACGTCCGATGGACGCCGCCCGGTGAAGCGGGGCGTCGCCGTCATCATCCCGGACGCCGCTGAGATCGATCGCCGCGAGGATCGCCCGCACGGTCGGGTAGTCGGAGCAGAAGGCGAGCGCCATCCCGTACTCCTCCTTCAGGGAATCGTCCGATCCCCTGAAGACCCGATCGAAGAGCATTCTGAGAACGGCCTTCCGGCCATCGGTCAGCGCGTACTCGGCGAGGTACCGGATATTAAGGTCCCGGAGGTCGGCGCCCTGGTCCAGGAGGAAGGCGGTCATCTCCGGCCATCCCCCCTCGGCGGCGAATTCGATGAGGGTGTTCCCGTCGCCGTCCTCCTCGTTCACGTTCTCCCGCGTGACGGTCCGCTTGATCGTCGCCGCGTCCCCCGTCCACGCCGCGTAGAGCCGCTCCTCGACGCCCGAGCACCACGCGACGCGCGCGATGAGCGAGAGCGCGAGCGCCGCGGCGAGCCTCCCGTTCATCCCCGCGCCTCCTCGTCATCGGCCCGCTTCTCGGGAGCGAGGTACGCGTCGTGGCACCATCCGGACGCGTAGCCGCAGGTCACGAAGACCCATCGGCCCGCCTTCCCGCCCACCGTCTCCCGCTTCCCCTCCCGCACGATCTCGACGCGCGTCCCGCGCGGGATCCGTTCGCGAATCGGCGCGTCGGACGAGCCCGCCTTCCTGAGGTTGAGGAGCTCGGCCGCGACCACGCGCCGCTTCGCGCGCTTCTCGCGCTCCGCGTACCCGGGCATCGCCCGGAGGCGGGCGCCCTCCTCGGAATCCCGATCGAACCGGATACCGTATTCGAAGAGCATTTTCCAGATCTCGTCCATCTCCGGCCCCGGATCCCTATTGAGCGCTCCGTTCAGGGCTATGCCGTATGCGCGCGAATAAGACGAATCGGAAGCCGTAAGGTTCGGGTCGTATCCGTTCTCGAGGAGCGCCCTCACGGCGTCCGGGCTCTTCGCCTTCATCGCCATCACGATCGGCGTCTCGCCGTACGGCCCTTTCACCCAGACGTCCAGGGGAACCCCGCGCTCGGCGAGATACCGGATGGTATCGCCGCGCCCCTTCTCCGCCGCCTTGAAAACCATGCGGTCCTCGCGATTATGGAGCCCGACGCCGAGCGATTCGAAATACCGGATCATCGCGAGATCGCCCTCGCAGTGTCCCAGGACGGACTTGCCCTCGGCGTCCCGGTCCGCGTAGGGGCTCCCGCGCTCCACGGCGAGCCGCGCGAGCGCGACGTTCCCCGTCTTCGCCGCGTAATGCGCGCAGGAAAGGCCGGAAAGCGTCATATCCGAGAATGACGCGCCGCGCGAGGCGAGCGCATCGACGATCTCCGCGCTACCGGAAGCGAAGGCGTCCATGAGGGGCGTGACGCCGTCCGCCCGCTTCGCGTCCACCCGTGCCCCTTTGCCGAGGAGGTATTTCACGATGGCGGCGCGCCCCTCGGAGCACGCCGCATGCAAGGCCGACCACGAGCCCGCGGTCTCGCCCTCGAGGGAAATCCCGGCGGCCACGAGCTTCTCGACGAGGTCCATGCGGTCGGGAGCGTCGACGATGACCGCGCGGAGGAGATAGGGATTGTCCTTGACAGTACGCTTGATCGAGGCCCCCTTGCCGGCGAGGTAGAGGAAAACCTCGTACTCTCCATTGACCAGCATCTTTTCGAGGACGGCCTCCCCGGCCCGGTTCAGGAGCTCCGGATCGGCCCCGCGTTCGACCAGCGCCTTCACCCTCGCTAGATCAGTCGCCTTCCGCGCCGTCTCGAGGTGTCCGGGCATGAATACCGTGATAGTCCTGATATTCGCGAGCCGGTGCAGCGGCGTATCGCCCCGCAGGGGATCTCGCTCGTTCGGATCGGCCCCCTTGTCCAGGAGGAAGGCGAGCGTCGACGCGTCCCCGTGATTGAGCGCGTATTCGACGGTTTCGCGCGTGAGTAGTACGGCCTTGGCGCTCTTGCCTCTCTTTAGGAGGGCCTCGAGCAGCCTCGTATCGCCGAGGTTGATCGCCATCTGGAAGTTGGTCTCGGCGGACCGGTAATTCGTGCGCGCCGGATCGATCCCGAGGCCGGCGAGGAAGGCGGCGATCTCGGGCTTCCCCTCGTAGCAGGCCTCGCCGAACAAGGTGATGCCCCGCGGCGAGTAAGCGCCGGGATCTCCTCCCGCCTCGACGTACGCCTCGACTCCCGCGAGGTCCCCCGCCCGGATTGCGGCGTAGCAATCGGCGGCGGTCGACGCCGGCTTCCGCGGCGCGGCCGCGGGCGCGTCGGGGAATACGGGGGCTACGGCCAGCGCGGCGCAGGCGAAGCAGAACGCGAATGCCGTTTTTACCGGGGTTCTCATGATGGATCGACTATACCTCCCGGAAGAGCCCCTCCGCAACGTCGCGGCGCGGCCGGAGCGCCTCGCGGGCAAGCTCGGGCCGGAACGCTCGATTATTCCGTCCTTGGCTGGTTTTTTGGCTTTTTCCGAGGCATTCTTCCTCGACGACGGATGTACCGGGCATCGGCGATCCGTCGACGCGGCCATAATAGAAGAACGGAGGGATCCATGCGCGTTCGCATCGCCCCGCTTATCGCATTGATCAGCATCATCGGATCGTTTTCCTGCGGCTTCGCGCCCGCGACCGAAGGCCCGGGAGAAGGCTCCTCTCCGAGTCCCGCGCCGAGCTCGTCATCCTTTCCCGGCGCGAGTCCCTCCGCGGATCCGGGTCTCGGCCTTACCTACACCGCCCGCTCCCTTCCGCCTGCCGCGGACGGCGGGCCGCGCGTCTACGGCCACAACTGGTACAACGGCGATACGGTCGTATTCAAGGACAACGGCGGGAGCGACCTGGTCGGATTCTTTTCAGGCGATCACGGCCTCCTCGCGGTCGTCTCGGGCGATAGCGGAAAGACCTGGAGGACGATCCGTCCCGCGCCCGACATTCCGATCCCGGTCTGCGACGCCCTCTGCCAGGGCCCGGACGGGAAGGTCCATATCGTCGGATCCACCTATATAGAATCGATCTACGCGCGCGTGAGCCTCATCCGCGACGGCGGCGGGCGCGTCGTCGGCTTCGAATCGGACATCCCCGCCGCCGACGGGTACAGGATCGCCCTACCCATGATCGACAACATGGACTTCGGACGCTGGAACATCAGCGCCGGATCGGACGCCGCGGGATCGCCGCGGCTCTTCCTCTCCGCGTACTGCGGCCCGGATTACCCGGCCGCGACGCCCTACGGCCAGATCAAGGCCTGCGCCAGCTCGGTCGCCGCGGGCCACGCGCCCGCGGTCCTCTCGGACTGGGTCCGGCTCGACGACCCTTCCGCGGCCGGGGCGACCGTCGTCTACGCGTCGGCGAGCTCGACCGAGACGTCGCACAGCACGGGCATGCACCTCGCCCAGCATCCCCTCTCCAAGGATCTCTGGATCGAGTGGGGGCCGCTGGACACCTTCCACGACAGCGTCGCCGACAAGGACCCGGTTCAGAGGCTCCGGGCCGTCCCTTCCGGGGACCACGCATGGTCCTTGGGATCCCCGTCCATCGTGGCGACGTTTTCGACGACCGCCGCGTCAGGATACGGCTACCAGTGCCAGCACTACGCCCTCTGCGCCACGGCGGATTACGTCTGGTCCGCTCACCTGCAGCCGGAAACGGGGCTCGAGATCGACCGCATCGATCGCTACGGCGCCTTGGCCAGGAACGCGATACCTCGCCCGGATGAGTTCTCGGGCGAATGCCTCGGCTCCTTCGTCGCCTTCTCGGTGAGCATGGACGCGAGCCGGGCGTGGCTGGGCGTATGGCGGAGCGAGGATTCTCTCGCCGATCCTCTGGCATGCTTCGCCGCCTGCTGGGACGGCGGCGCCTGGACGGTCTTCGACGACGCTAGCCTCGCCGACTCCTATGGAGTGGGAAAATCCGCGGGCTGGGATTCCGGCCTCGTCATCGTCGCGACCGAGACGACCGAAACCGTATCCATCGCGACGATCCGCGAAGAGTGACGCGGAGGCCCGCCCTCAGGCCTCGGCCTCCTCGGCGTCGCCCTCGCCGCCCGAGAGCGCGAACTGCATCTCGTGGAGCTTCTTGTACAGCCCGCCCTTCGCGAGGAGCTCGTCGTGCCGTCCGCGCTCCACGGCCTTGCCGTCGTCCACCACGTAGATGACGTCGGCGTTCTCCACGGTCGAGAGCCGATGCGCGATCACGATGACGGTCTTCCGCCCGCCGAGCTCCTTGAGCGCTTCCTGGATGCCGCGCTCGCTGTGCGAATCGAGCGACGAGGTCGCCTCGTCCAGGAGGAGCACCGGAGCGTCCTTGAGGAAGGCCCGGGCGATGGCGATCCGCTGCTTCTGCCCGCCCGAGAGCTTGACCCCCCGCTCTCCGACAAGGGTGTCGTAGCCCTTCTCGAGTCTGACGACGAATTCCTCGGCGCGGGCGCTCCTGCCGGCCCGCTCGATCTCCTCCCGCGTCGCGTCGAGCTTCCCGTATCCGATGTTCTCGGCGATCGTCCCGTCGAAGAGGAAGGGATCCTGGGGAACGTAGGCCGTCTCCCCGCGTATGGCGGCGAAGCCGGCCTCCGCGCCGCTCGGGAGGCGGATCGAGACCCGGCCGCCCGAGGGCCGGTGGAAGCCGAGGAGGATCTTGAGCGCCGTGGTCTTCCCTCCCCCCGAGGGGCCCACGAGGGCGACGGTCTGGCCGTCGCGGGCCTCGAGGCTGAAACCGTCGAGCGCCTTGCGCTTGCCGTCGTAGGAGAAATCGACGTCCCTCATCTCCACGACGGGCCCGCCCTCCGGCGCGGCCGCGTAGCGGCCATCGGGATCGAGGGCGGGCTCCTCCGCCTCGCGCTCGAGCTCGAGCACGCGCTCCGCTCCCGCCATGTAGCCGTGGAAATGCGCGATGCTCCGCCCCGTCTCGCGGATCATCCGATTGACGTTCCAAAGGTAGTTGACGAGGGCGACCATGGTCCCGAAGCCGATGACGCCCTTTCCCGCGAGGTACGCCCCGAGGGCGAGGACGCCGCCGAAGTTGATCCACTCGGTGAGGGACCCGTACGATTCCAGCCAGGCCTGCTTCAGGCTCCGCTTGATCGATCGGTCGCGGATGGCCGCGTTGTGCGCTTCGAGGCGGTCCCTCATGAGTCCCTGGAGGCGGAACTGCCGGATGACGGAGAATCCCCCGAGGATGTTCCCCGTGGATTCGGTGAGCGATCCGAGGGATTTCTGGATCTCGCCGCTCACGCCCTTGATCGACTCGGAGAACCGCATGTTGAGCAGGGTGAAGACCGAGCTCGAGGCGATGAGGAGGAGGCTCACCCGCCAATCCAGGATGAGCATGGCGATCATCGCCCCCGTCCCGGCGAAGAAGGTGGCGAGGAAGCCCCAGAGGGGCCAATCGTAGGCGTTCCTCAGGGTGCCCACGTCGTTCGTCAGCCGGGAGACGGTGTCCCCGGAGTGGTTCTTCTCGAAGTAGGCCGCGGGGAGGCCGAGGGCGTGCGTGAAGCCGCGTTTCCTCACGATCGCGGTGATCCTGTAGGTGCAGAGGCAGAACAGGTATAGGAAGAAGAGGTAGGAGACGGAGCCGGCCCCGGCGATCGCGAGGATGATCGAGATGCCGCGCCAGAGGCCGGACAGGTCCTTCTGGATCGCCGCGTCTATGAGGAGCTTCACCACGAAGGGTATGCCCACGAAGAACGACATCTCGGTGAGCGTCGAGACGAGGAGTCCGAGGGCGAACCGGCCGCGCATGGGACGGACGAAGTGCAGGACGGTCCGGATGAAGCCCGGCCCCCGCTTGGTTTTCTCAGTCATGGCTCGCTCCCTCCGCTCCGCCGGCCATAACGGGCCCGGTGTCCGCCCCGACGGGCCCGGGGTCCGCCCCGACGGGCGCGGTTTCCTCCGCGTCGACGGCTTCGGCCGAGTTGAACTGCCGCTCGTAGAGCGACGCGTACAGCCCGTTCCGCGCGATGAGCTCCTCGTGGCTGCCCTCCTCGGCCACGGCCCCCTTGTCCAGCACGATGATCCTGTCGGCTCCTTTTATGGTGGAGAGCCTGTGGGCGATGATGATCGCGGTCTTCCGCTCCAGGCTGCGGTCGATGGCCTCCTGGACGAGGGCCTCGGAATGGGTATCCAGGGCGGAGGTCGGCTCGTCCAGGAGGAGGACGGGCGCGTCCTTGAGGATCGCCCGGGCGATCGCGAGCCGCTGCTTCTGTCCGCCGGAGAGCTTGATCCCGCGCTCGCCCACCTGGGACTCGTATCCATCGGGCATCCGCTCCACGAATTCGTCGGCGTTGGCGATCCGCGCCGCCGCCTCGACGTCTTCCGCGCTCGCGCCCGCTCGCCCGAACCCGATGTTCTCCCTGATGGACGCCGGAAACAGGAATACGTCCTGGGATATCACGGAGAAGCGCTCGCGGAGCGCGGAGAGGTTCCACTCCCTCGTGTCCCGACCGTTCACCCTGATGACGCCCTCGTGGCTCTCGTAGTCGCCCGAGAGGAGCTTGAGGATCGTCGTCTTCCCGCTGCCGCTCGCGCCTACGATGGCGATCCGCTCCCCCTCGCGGAGGCCGAAGCCGAGCCCGTCGAGGACCTTGGGCCCGTCGCCGTAGGAGAAGCCCACGTTCTCGAATCGTATCGCCTCGGCGCTCCTATCGCCGGAGAAATCCGCCCCGTCCGTCCGCTCGGGAGGGATGTCGAGGACCTCCGCCACGCGATCGCCCGAGCCCATGGCGTGCTTGATCCTGACGATCATGTCGGGGAGGAAGGCGAGCGGCCATTGGACGAATCCGAAGAGGAAATGGAATGAGATGAGCTCGCCGGGAGTGAGCTCGCCCCCGATGATCAAGTAGCTTCCGAAGCCGATGCAGAACACGGTCGGAAGGGCGCGGAGCAGGATATTGAACGGGGGCGTCCACCGCATGACGCCGGCGGCCTTCGTGTCGAAGCCGACGCATTCGTCGATGTGGACGCCGAAGCGCTTGGCGACCGCCGCCTGGAGGTTGTAGGCCTTCACCGTGAGGACGCCGCCTAGGGAGTCCTGGAGGACGGAGTTCGCCTTCCCGAGGGCCTCTCCGGCCTTCCTGAAATAGCCGTACATGTTCCTCGTCATCGCGTTCACCGTGATCAGCGCGACCGGGACGGGGATGATGCTCACGAGGAGAAGCTTCCAGTTGAGCCAGGCCATGTAGGACGCGGCCAGGATGAGCATGGAGAACTGCTGGAAAGCGTCCAGGAAGGTGCCCCCCATGAAGTCCTGGACCGTGGTGAGGTCGTTGCTGAGGCGCGAGAGGAGATCGCCCGAATGCCGTTCCTCCATGGCCGCCATCGGGACGCGCTGCAGGCGATCCACCGCGTGGAGGCGGAGGTCGTGCATGTAGCGCGCGCTGAATACGCCGTAGGAGTACTTGACCATGAAGGCGACGACGAGCTCCGCCGCCATGGCTCCCGCGTAATAGAGCGCGATCCGGGCGACGAGGCCGCCCTTCAGGCCGAGCGCCGCGTCGATGAGCCGTTGCAGGAAGCCCGCCTGTGCGATGCTGGCCGCCATGCCCGCCAGGGCGAAGGCCGTCGCGAGCGCCGCCCAGGCCGCGTGCGGCCGGGCGAAGGGCGTGAAGCGCCTCAACATGGCCAGGGCCGATCTCTTTTCTTTTTTGTCCATGATTCCCCGCGCGCCGCTCGGCGCGCTCGTTCTTCCGCGGCGAGCCCGAGGACAGGGACGCCGGCGCGGAGATTCTCCCCCGCGCCGCGGAACCGTGTCAATGCGAAAAGGTCGCGGAAAGCGCTTAGAATCGTTTTTTCCGCGGCGCTCGCGCGCGCCGGCGTCCGTATCAGGCCCCGGCGCCCGCCTCCGAGGGAACGGGAGCGCCCTGGACCGCGTGGCGGATCGTGATCTTGCCCTTCTCGAGCGCGTCGAAGAAACGCCATTGAGCGAGGAGGGAGAGGACGAGCGCCGCGATTCCGGATAGGAAAATGGCGACTATCGAGGGCATGAAGCCCTTCCCGATCACGTAGGCCCCGAGGAGGCAGGCGGGGACGTTGAGGAGGTAGATGCGGATCGCGTTCAGCGCGAGGCTCCTTCCCGCGAAGCCCGCCACGGCCATTCCGGCGTTGCCCATGAAGAAAGGCACGGCGAGGAAGGTGGCCCCCGCCATCCAGGGCGTCATGGCGCTGGCGAAGGCGAGGACCTTCGGATCGGACTGGAAGAGGCGGAAGACCGGTCCGCTCGCGAATACGTACGCGAGGAGGAGAGTCCCCGACACGGAGAGGCCGATGAGGGTCGCGGTGCGCACGGTGGCCTTCATGCGCGGAATGTCATGCGCGCCCGCGGCCTGCCCCGCGACCGCCGAGAGCCCGCTCATGAGCGACCAGACCGGTATGAGGGCGGCCTGCTCGATGCGCGAGTAGATCGTGAAGGCGGAAATGATGTACGGGTCGATGTCCATCATGATGCGGTTGTAGAAAACGAAGCTCAGGGAAGCGAGGAGGTTCCCGAGGCTCTGGGGGAAGCCCACCCGCAGCACCTCCCCGATCACCGGGAGCGATATCTTGGAAACCTTCCAATGGATCTTCACCTTCGAGCTCGTGGCGAGGAATACGACGAGGAGGTAGACGAAGCCGAGGGCGTTGCTGAGCGCGGTCGCGAACGCCGCGCCGGAGACGCCCATCTTCGCCCCGAAGATGAAAAGGGGATCGAGGATGATGTTGGCGACCGTGCCGATGATCATGGAGACCATCATGTGGATGGTCCGGCCCTCTCCCTGGAGGATCCCCATGAAGACGGCCGAGAGGAGCATGAAGGGCACGACCGGGAGGAGCCAGAACAGGTATTCCTTGCCGTACTCGAGGAGCCTTCCAGCGCCGCCGAAGACCCTGAGGAGGGATTCGCCGAATGGATAGAAGAGGCCCAGGAAGAGGGCGCTCGCGACGAGGGCCATGAAGAGGCCGCTCTCCGCGGTGCGGTCCAGGTCCTCGGAGCGGCCGGCGCCGATCGCCCGCGCGACGAGCGAGGACACGCCGCCGGAGATCCCGAAGGTCACGGCCATGAAAACGAAGAAGATGGGGAAGACCAGCCCCGTCGACCCTATGAGATAGGGATCGGTCTTGTCGATAAGGCCGATGAAGTAGGTATCGATCAGGTTATAGAGGAGGTTGCAGGCCTGCCCCGCCAGCACCGGCAGCGACAGCTTCACGAGGGGCGGCGCTATCGCGCCCGACCTCACATCGATGGTACGCATGATGTCCCTTTACGCCCGCGACTATTCCAGGCGGGGGGCGGATGCCGCCGGGCAATCCCCCGCCTCGAACGCGATGCCCCGGAATGTACGGAATTCCCAGAAAGGCGTCTAGCGAAGCGCCTACAGGCCGTTCGCCGTCTCCTCGAGTTTCCCCGCCACGAAGACATTGCCCTCCCGGCGGTAAATGCTCGCGACGCGGAGGAACTGCCGCTTGATATTGACGCGGATCACGGGATTGTTGACGTTGCGCTTCCGGTCCGGAATGGTGAGGACCATGCCCGGCCTGATCTTGTCCGGATGCGCGACGACCTTGGACGACGCGCCCATGATCATGGGGAAGTAGTATCCGTATTCCTCGCCGTAGAAGCGCCTCGTGATGGAACTGAGGGTGTCTCCCTTCACGACCTTGTAGGACTTCGCGCCGGCGAGGTCGAGCTGTCCGCGGAATTCGATATAGACCGTCTCGAAGGTGAGGACGCCGGAGACGCAGGAAGCCGCCGTCGCGCCGACGATGGCCGCGAGGCAGAGTATAGGCAGGGCTCTTCTCATCGTTTCGCTCCTCGACTTGGCGTGCGCGTCGCGAACCGCGTCCATCGGACGCCGAAGGCGGCGCATCGCGGGACAGCATCGCCCCGGTCGAGTTCGCGTGTCAAGCGACCGCGGGAAAATGCGGAGCCTCACTTCGAATACGCCTGCGCGTAATCGATCAGGCCCGTCTCGTAGGCCTTGTTCACGAGAGCCCATTCGTTCATCCTCGCGAAGTAGAGCGTCGCGTAATTGCGCTGTATCTGGGTTCCGTTGAAGAGGTACCATTCGATCCGCTTCATTCCCTCGAGGCCGTCCACCGTCCCCAGGTAGTAATCGACGACCTTGGTCGTGGGGAGATCGGCATCCTCGTCGAGGTAGCGCATCACCGCGTCGATGTCCTCTGGCGCCCCGCGCCCGCACAGCGCCCGAATCTCCCGGCTCTTCTCGGAGATCGGCCGCTCCCGGAACCGGGAGAGGATCTTCTTCTTGTCTAGGAAATTGATTTTCCCGAGGGTGTCGATCAATCGCTCCTTCTCGTCGGGCGAGAGGCCGGAACCTATGATCCGCATCCGCTCCAGGTATCCCGGCACGACGCGATCCAGCAGGCTCTTTCCGGAATCGGTTATGCGGAAGTTCTTCTTGCGCCCGTCGCCCGCGTCCCGATCACGCTCAATCAACCCGCCTTCCCGGAGACGCTCCACCAATTTGGCGACGGTCGGGCGCGAGAGTCCCAGAGCGATCGAGAGGTCGTTGGCTATCACGGGTTTTCCGCGCCGCTCGAGGATGGCGAGAAGGACGGAGAACCGGCCATAGGACATGCCGAAGGCGGACAGGTATCTCTCCAGATCCCCTTGCAGCCACATTCCGCATTGAACGATGCCGAGGAGGGCGTAGAAATTGACGTCATCCCCGGGGATCTTGCCGTTCCACATAGTTTGTTAGCATGGCAACTATGTTTACGATAATCAAGAGGCGCCGATGCCGGCATTTTCCGTATTCTGTCGATAATGCTGTTAACGCCAGGCACGGATGCCGCTCGAGGAGTATGGGCTTGCGAGCAGCCTCCAGTATCGGCGCCGAAAGGCGCCCAGGGCATTTCCGCCGATTCGAGGACCAGGAAGCGAAACCCGCCCTCCTCCTCGCCAAGATCGTCGTGCACGACGATTTCAGGACGCGGTACGGCGGATCGCTCATCGGCCTCGTCGGCGCCGTCCCGTCATATCCCCGCGCCGCCCTCCCCCGCGCCGCCCTC
>CAYNQK010000028.1:0-31252 GCA_964399285.1 uncultured Spirochaetales bacterium
TATAAAAAAGGCGCCCACAAGGGCGCCTTTTTTATTCCCTGGAATCGGAAAATGGGGAAGGAAACCCTTTCGTTCGAGCAAAAGGGTTTCCTTCCCCATACCCCTTCCTTCCTAAAGCACGACCAGGGGGTGCCCCCCCTGGCCCCCGATTTGCAAATCAATTTATTCGGTCCTGGGTCCGCTGTGATTGGGGGTGCTCCCCTTGCCCCCGCTTGCGTGAATAGTCTGCGGATGGGTTTTGCTTCCTGCGGGATGGGGGTTGCGCTTCCCGCCTCTGCGGCTTGTATGGATTCTTTATCAGTAATTCACTCCTTCCATGTCAGCGCTCTTTCTTGCCTTGATATCCATGCCTCGGTACTATTGCGGAATAATGAGCGACGCTTGGTATGACGAGATCGCGCTTCGGAACGGAGGCTACCGCAGCGGCGCCGCTTTCGAGAGGATCGGGCTTTCGGGAGAGGACGCTTTCGAGCGGGAGCTGATCGCCAGGCTTCGGCCGGGATGCGTCGTTCTGGATGCCGGCTGCGGAGACGGCGGGTTCACCCTGGAGATGGCTCATCGCTCGGGGTCGATCACGGGATTCGATTTTTCCAGGGAAATGATCAGGCTCGCGCTCGATAAGAAAGAGAGATCGGGCAGGAAGAACGTCGAATTCCTCTTCGCCTCCACGAAGGCCCCCCTTCCGTTCCGCGACGGGGAGTTCGACCTCGTTTTTTCCAGGCGCGGGCCCACTTCCATCATCGGGCATTCCCGGCTCTTGAAGAAGGGCGGGTGCATGATGGGCATCCATAGCGCCGCGAAGGACGTCGTCATGCGACGGATCGCTGAGAGCGGGCTGATCGGCGTCTCGGTCGAGGAGTATCCCGATTCATGGCTCGTGTTCAACGACGAGATCGAATACGCGAAGTACCTTACGGCTTATCCGGGGAATCCGGATTTCCTTCTCGAGGAGAACGCGGAAAAGCTCCATGGGTACGCGCTCGAGAACGCATGGGAAGGGCGCATCCGGATACGGGAATGGAGATTCGTCTGGAAGGGATTCAAGGCCTGATGGACCGCGAGCGCCCCCTTTTCGCTAATAAGAGGTGACCGTATCGCCTGAGTAGACGGCTTCGAGGTCGGAGCCGCGAACGGCCGAGAGCTCGGCGAGGTCCTCGTCGTCCCAGCGCGGATCGGGCGCGCCGGAGACGTACCAGTTCCCCCCGTTGTCCGCGAGGATGATGCCGTAGCGCTTCATGGCCGCGAGGATCGTCCGATTCATGTCGGAGAAGCCGGAGATGTCGAAGTCCGCCCTGAGCCTCATGCGGAGCCCCATGGGCGGCCTCGCCGGATCCTCGTCCTCGCTCGCCCAATGGCTCGCGGGGGCGATGAAGGCCCTCCTCGTGATTTGCGCGGTGAAGCGGAGCGCGTGACGGATCTCGCCGCTCGCGACCTCGTCGTAGCGCACGAGGCCGGGGAAGATGGGGAGGCCCGCGGCGTCGGCGGAGGTCCAGCCGAGGGGCCGACTAGGATTCGCGAGCTTGAGGTCCCACACGGCGCCGCTTCCCGCGGACCATGAGCCGTCGGAATTCGGGAAGGCGTAATAGAGCTCGTAGAGGAGGAGGTTCGTCCTGTCCACGACGAGGACATGGCGATCGCCGTCTGATCCGGGCCCTCCCTCGATGGGCGCGTTGCGGGGCACGGGGTAGGGGCCGGGATCGCTCTCCTCGGGATTGTCGAAATCGATCCTGACCTTGCGCTGCGATCCGTCCACCACCATGAAGGGGATGCCGTTGGGCGCTCCTTCCCACACGGTTCCGAAGTCCGGATGGAGGGGGGAATCGCCTCCGATGGATGCGATGAAGGCCGCGGAGGAAGGGTGCTCGGGCGAGGATGAGATGTCCTCGTTCCAGGGGCTCCCCGGGAGGAAGACCGGGAAGTCGATCGTTTGGTCGACGCTCGAGAGGCCGGTAGGCGTGAAGGAGCAGGCGAGCGCGAGGATCGGGAACAGGAGGGTGAGGAAGCGGGACGCGCGGCGCGGCTTCATGCGCGAAATATATCACGCGGGAGCGCCGGTATCGATAAAAGGATGAGCATTCATTCTTTAATCGAAAAAGAAATAAGTTGCCCGCGTCCTTCTAGGCCGATATGATGAGGCGATCGAATCTTCCGTAGCGGAGCGATGAATCATGAGCGGAAAGACTTACGACGTGATCATCGTCGGCGCGGGATGCGCCGGCCCGGCGGCCGCCAAGAAGGCGGCGGAACTCGGCCTTTCGACGCTCCTCATCGAGAAGGCGAGGAGGCCCGGAGACAAGAACGTATCGGGGACGGGGCTCAATACCGTCGCGCTCTCCGATCCCGATCTGCAATACCTCTGCGCCGGCCCCGTCGAACGAGAGATCCGCGAGATGCGCACCTACATGATCAACGATGAGCGGACGACGATCCACCACGAGATCCCCTCGCACGGCATCGTGCTCCTCTCGATCAGGCGCGACGAGTTCGACGCCTGGCACGCTGAGCAGGCCCGCATGGCGGGCGCGGAGGTCATGACGGGAACGGCCGTCACCGACCTCCTCATGGAAAATGGAAGGGCCGTGGGCGTGCGCGTGGATTCCGGCGACGAGTATCGCGCGCGCGTGGTCATCGACTCGGGCGGCGTCAATTCCATCGTGGGAAGGCAGGCGGGGCTCATCGGGCCGCGAGCGGGCACCGATATGATCCTCTACGTGACCGTAGCGGTGGAGCTCGGGAAGAAGGCCATCGACGAGCGCTTCGGGGACTGCATCGAGTATTACCTGGGGCCGAAGACGCAGCACAAGGTATGGCCGTGGATCTTCCCCAAGAGGGACGTGGTCACCCTGGGCACGGGCGGATACATGACCGAGGACCTCGTCACGGGCGAGATCCCGAGCGTGAACGCGTACATGGAGAATTTCCTGAACCTGCCCGTCGTGCGGAAGAAGCTCGAGGGAGGGAAGATCGTCTCCCACGGCCTTCACCTCGAATTCGACGGGAAGCTCCCGCGGACGACGGCGGACGGGCTCATCCTCACGGGGGAGGCCGGGGGCTTCGTGACCGCGTTCCTGGGCGAGGGGATGCCCGAGGCCTTCTTCACGGGCATCTACGCGGCCGCCGCGGCGGCCGACTGCATAGCCAAGGACGACGTGGGATCCGACGCGCTCGCCGCGGCTTTCCAGGAACGGATGGACTCGAACGCGTTCCTGAACGCCTTCTTCTACGTGGCGGAGGCGAACAAGCGGTCGATCCTCTCGCAACCGGACGAGGAGACGGTCAGGATGATGCAGAACATCGCCCTGGCCGGCGGATTCATCACGAACGCCATCCATACCGGCTGGCGGCGCGGCGCGGAGAAGGACGACATCGCCCTCGTGAAGGAGGCCGCGGATTTCATGGATTTCCTCACGCCGTACCGCGGGGTCGGTTTCGAGTTCGAGGAGATCTACCGCAAGAGGAGGGAAGGGCGTGGAGCTGAAACCCAGGTTCGAATTCTATCCCGGTGAACGGGGCGACTTCCTTCGCGTCGACGAGTCGGCCTGCACCGGATGCGGCAAGTGCCGCGACTTCTGCGCTTGCGGCGTCTGGGAGAAGGCGGGCGGCATTTTCAAGCCCGCTAGGCGGGAGCTCTGCGCCGAGTGCGGCGCCTGCTGGAACGCTTGTCCCGCCGGGGCCGTCGCCTTGAGCGAACCGAGGGGCGGCACCGGCGTCGTCTTCTCGTTCGGCTGAAGGGAGGCCCGCGTGATCGACGCCGAGGGATGCGCCAGGATGCTCGAATCGGAACGGCTCCGCTTCATGCAGGAGAAGAACGCCGCTCTCCTCGCGGGCTGGAACAAGACGATGCAGTACGCCTTCTCCGATTCGGGCGAATGCTTCCACATCGTTTTCCAGGACGGGAGGCCGGGACCGGTCGAGCGCGCGAAGGCCGAGAATCCCGAGATCGAGTACCGGATGGATACCGATACCTTCGCGGCCATCCTGTCCAAGGAGATGGGGTCGATGCAGGCCTTCACCCGGGGGCTCGTGAAGATAAAGGCGTCGATGCCCGACATGATGAAGCTGCAGAAGCTCTCCTGAAAAAAGGCGGCCGCGGCCGCGCTCGGGGCCGGAGGCGCCCGCGCCTCGCCCGTAGATTGAGGCGACGGAGTGGGACGCGGCGTATAGTCGATGACGTCTTCAGAGCGGGTGGCGATGAAAACGCCCGGAGGATCGCTCCTCCGGGCGTTTATGCGTTCAGTGCCGAGCGCGGGTCAGGAAGCCGAGGGCTTCTCCCCCTTCTTGAATTTGGTCTCGAGCGCGATGAAGAAGAGATAGACGATGATCCCGGCCATCACGAGGAGATCGAGGGTCTCGGAGAAATCCTTGATCTGCACGAGGAGAGGGTAGGCGACGCTGAAGAAGGCCGTGAGGCCGATGATGCAGTACCGATGGAAGCGCTCGAAATGCCGGGCGAGGACGATGGCGAGCGCGCAGGTCGCCGCCGCTCCGAGCGCGAAGGAACCCCAGAAGCCGAGGAAGCTGTCGCTCAGCGCGGCCGCGATGACGTGCATGAGGCAGTACGCGCCCGCGACGAGGGCGATCTCGAGGAGCCTCACGGGCTTATCGGCGAGGATGAAGGTGAGGGCGAGCGCGAGGAGGAGCATCATGAGCGCGTACGAGCTGCCCGAGAGCATGGAGCTCGTGCGCTCTCCCGGCTGCTCGGGCCGGGGCAGGGAGATCCCCATGCCGGCCGTGGTGATGGTGTCGTCGAACTTCCACTCGAGGATCGATCCCTTGCCGTCGGGCGTGGGCTTGATCTCCTCGGTCGGGGGGATGCAGCTTCCCGGGTAGTTCACGTCCTCGACCGGGAGGTCCAGCGCGGTGAGGACGAGGTCGAAGTCCTTGATCTGCCGCGGTTCGGGGATCTGGAAGTAGAAGTACTCCATCCCGCGCGTCCGGTAGCGGATCTCGATCTTCCAGGTCTCGCCGGGTCGCATCTTCGTGGTCCATCTGACCTCGTCCTCGGAAACGCGGAGGTCGTCCGAGATGTCCTTCCCGTCCACGAGGAAGGCGAGGCCGGAGAACATGGATTGATTGGAGGGGAGGGGGAAGCCGAAGGCCGCGTCCGTCACCACGGCGGAGTCGTTCTTCACCGAGTACTCGACGGCGAACTTCGTCTCGAAGCCGTTGTAGAACGCGCTCCCCTTCTGGCGCCTATTGGGGACGAGCTCGACGGCGGCGTGGCAGCTCTGGATGGAGTTCTGCTCGACCTCGAAGGTCCTCATGACCTTACGGTAGAGGATCGGCTTGGTCTCGTCCTCCCGGGGGAGCTCCTCCATGACCTCCTTCTCGATGGTGTGGCGGACGGAGAGGTCGCGCTGGGCCTGGGGGCCGCCCCAGATGTCCTGGACGCTCTGGTAGTTGACCTCGCTGACGCGGCCGTGGCTGAACGAGAAGTTCCCGTAGTTCTCGTTGAGGATACCGCGCGCGATCCACAGGAGGCCGAGGAAGAGGAGCGCCGCGCCCGCGGATTCGAGGAAGCGGCGGAACCATTGCCAGAACCTTCCGGATCCGTCTCCCCCTGAGGCCTTGTAGGTCCGGAGGAAGATGGTCATGGCGGCGATGATCATGAGGAGGGTGAGGAAGGGCTCGACGGTGAGCCAGGAACCGAGGCGGTCGAAAATCATCGACATGTTCGTTCTCCTTTTTGTGATCCCGATTGGCGATATGATATACCCGCGCGGGAGCGTTGTAAACCGCGGACCGCGCGCCCGGCGGGGCGGCCGCGGACGCGAGACGGAGGCTCCGGATACCGCGCGGAAACCTCGACCGGGATCCTGACGATGAATAGAAAAACGGGGGGCGGATAATGGAAAACGTATGCGTGGTCGTCGGGGGCGCGGGCAGCCTGGGCGCGGTGACGGCGAGGATCATGGGGGAGCGCGGGCCGGTCGTCATCGCGGACGCCGATCCCGCCGGGATCGAGCGCGCGGTCGATGCGCTCGGTCGGGACGGAGTCAGGGCCGAGGGAATGCGCTGCGACGTCACGAGGGCGGAGGACGTCGCGGCGCTCGCGGAATTCGCCGCGGGAAAGGGACGCGTGCGCGCCGTGGTCAACGCCGCGGGAGTGTCTCCGAGCGCGGCGTCCCCCGGGAAGATCATGGAGGTCAACGCGATCGGCGCCCTGAGGATCAATGACGCCTTCCTCGGCGTCATGGGGGAGGGCGCCTGCCTCGTGCAGGTCGCGTCCATGGCGGCGCACCTCGCGCCGGCGTTCATCTTCCCGCGGAGGGTCTACCGTCGCTGCCGTTCAGGCGAAGCGCGGTTCCGCTCCGCCTTGGCGCGGCGCTCGTCCCTTTTTCCGCCCGCCCTGAGGTCCGGGCTCGCGTACTGCATCGCGAAGGACTTCGTCATCTGGCTCGTGAAGAAGGACGCCGCGCGGTTCGGGGAGAAAGGCGCGAGGATCGTGTCCGTGTCTCCCGGCACTTTCGATACGCCCATGGCCGCCGCGGAGGCCGCCCAGGGCGAACGGTTCGTCCGCCGGAGCGCCCTGAAGCGGCTCGGGACTATCGAGGAGATCGCGCGCGCCATAGCGGCCTGCGCGGACGAGCGCATGGGTTTCCTCACCGGGGCGGATTTCCTGGTCGACGGAGGGACCGTCGCGTCCTTCGCGAAGCCATGACCGCGGGGGCCGGTTGGCGCAGCGGCTTTTCCGTGTGATACTCGCGGCATGAACCTCCTCGCGCACGCGCTCCTCGCCTACGCGTTCCTCCCGGACACGCGCGGCCTCGAGACGACGGGAGCGATCATGGCCGACTACTTCTCGGGCGAACGGACCGCCGACTATCCAGATGCGATGGCGCTCGGCATCGCGCATCACCGGCGGATCGACGCGTTCACGGATTCGCACGCGGCCTTCGCGTCCGCGCGGGAGGCGCTCGGCGACGGGGCGCCCCCTCACTCCGGCGGCATCCTCGTCGACCTGTTCTGGGACAACGTGCTGGCGTCGGGCTGGGAGCGGTTCGGCGAGCCGCTCTGCGGCATGGGGCTCGCGGACTTCACGAAGGCGGTCTACGCGCGCATGGAGGAGGCTCGACCGCATTGGAGCCCTTCGTTCGCGCGCGCGGCGCCTTGGATCGTCTCAATGGATTGGCTCGGTTCCTACGCGCTTCCCGAGAACGTGGAACGGGCGCTCCGCGGCCTCGCGTTCCGCCTTCCCCACGGCGCGCCGCTCGCGGAATGCGGCCGGCTCCTCCTCGTCCACCGCGAGAGCCTCGAGGAGGCGTTTAGGCGGTTCTGGCCCGAGGCTATCGCCTTCGCGAGGGAAGCGGGCGCTTCCGCCGCTACGCCCGCGCCGCGGCCTTCTCGAGCAGCTCGGGGAAGTCGTAGTTCTCCTCGACGAAGTACTTGAGGTCGAAGTCCTCGTGGGTCACGACGAGGAGGATGGTCTCGTTCTCGGCCATGTAGTCCGAGATCGCGCGCATCACCTTGGCCCGGGCCTCGAAGTCGATGTGGGCGAAGGGCTCGTCGAGGAGGAGGATCTCCGGCTTGGCCGCGAGGGCGCGCGCGATGTCCATGCGCTTCATCTCGCCCGAGGAGAGGGAGCGGGGATAGGCGTCCAGGTGGGCCTGGCCGAGCCCGACCTTGGCGAGCGACTCGTCGAGCCGCTTCTTGGCCTCGACCTCGTCCTCTCCGAGGGCGGCCTCGATCTGCTTGAAGGAATCGCGGACGCGGAGGTCGGGGAAGAACGAATAGCGCGAGTCCTGCTGGACCACGGTCATCTTACGCCTGAAGGGCTTGAAGGCCTGGGGGTCGCCGCCGCGCTCGCGGGGCTTCAGGGCCACGAGGTCCTGGCCGTCCAGGATGATCTTGCCCTTGGTGCCGTCGAGGAGCCTGAGGATGGCCTTGATGAGGCTGGACTTGCCGCAGCCCGAGGGGCCGGTGATGCCGTAGATGGTGGAACGGTCGAAGCGGAGGGTGAGGCGGCTGAAGGCCTGGAAGACGTGCTCGCCGAAGATGCCGCGCTTGAAGTAGCTCTGGGAGAGGTCCTCGACGTGGAGGCCCTCTTCATTGGATTTCTTGGCCTCGCGGAGGTCGAAGCCCTCCGAGCGGGGGATGGCCGCGAGGGCGCCGAGCCTGCCGTCCTTGAGCTCGTACGCGCGGTCGAGCCTGAGCGCCTGGATGAAGTCGAGGTCGTGGCTGACCATGAGGACCGTCTTCTTGCGGTCGGAAAGGATCTCCTCGTTGAGGAATTCCACGAAGCGCTTCCTCAAGTTGCGGTCCAGGTTGACGGTGGGCTCGTCGAGCATGACGAGCTCGCCGGGGCGCGAGAGGAGGATCATGAGGGTGACGCGCTGGAGCTCGCCGCCCGAGACCTCGTCCGGGTAGAGCCGCGCGAAGGCGTCGAAGTCCAGGTTGAAGTATTTCTTGAGGCGGCGCTCGATGGTCTCCCTCGCATCGGGGGCGAGGAGCTTGAGGTTGTGCTCGAGGGTGAGGGCCGGGTTCATGGCCTGGGCGCTCTCCGCGGGGATGAATACGAGGCCCTTCTGGCGGATATTGCGCCAGGCGTCGTCGCTCGTTTTCTTCCCGTTCTTGTAGGCGGGGAGGCCGTGGATGCTCAAGGAGCCCGAGAGCTCGAAGGGGCTCGCGGGGAGGAGCCCGGCGATGGCCTTGAGGAGGACGGACTTGCCGACTCCGGTGGGCCCGATGATGACGCCCGAGCTGCCGGCCTCGTGGACGTAGTTCACGGAATCGGCGAGGCAGCGCTTCCCGAGGCGGATCGTGAATCCCTGGAGCTGTATGGGGGCTGAAGCGGTCATTTCGCCTCCCTTTGGTACTTGTCGTTCAGCATCATGAGGAAGGCGACGCTGATGGTCATGAGGAAGGCCGCGGGGAGCCAGAAGAGCAGCGGCTTCCCGCCCTCGAAAAGGGCGTCGCGGTTGGCGGCGATGAGGGCGCCGGGGCTCGCGTGGGCCGGGGTGCCGTAGCTCCCGAATCCGAGCTGGATTATGAAGCCGAAGGAGCAGTCGAGGACGAGGGTCTTGAGGAGGATGCCCGCGATGGCGCGCTTGAGGACGTCGCGCATCGACCGGGAGCCCATGAGGACGAGGAGGATCCTCCGCTTGGTGAAGCCGTAGGAGCGGAAGGAGAGGCTGTACTTGCGGTTGTAGAGGTCCCCGAGGGGGATCGCGATGCCGCGCACGGCCTCGGGGAGCGCGGTGATGGTGGCCGCGAGGATGAAGACCGCGAGCGACGCGAACGAGGAGACGCTCCCGGTATGCCGGGCCAGGTAGCCCGATACGGGCGCGTAGAAGAAGAGGGCGATGAGGATCGCCGGGACGGACTCGAGCGCGTTGAGGACGCTGGTGGCGCCGCGGCCGAAGGGCATCGACAGCACGCTGAGGTAGCCGAGCGCCAGGGTCAGCGTGGCGGCGAAGGCGATGGTCGAGGCCAGCGTTATGGAAAGCTGCTTGAAGGAGGCCATGAACGAATGCGCGTAGGCCGGCTCGAAGCCCGCAGTGAGGCCGGAGGCGGGGAGCCAGGAAAGCGCGAGCGGCGAGAGCAGGATCGCGAGCAGGATCCACCTCAGGACTTTAAATAGACTTTTCATACCACCTCGGATAGATCATGAACAGGAACGATTTGACGATGAACGCGACGATGGCGTTCACGCAGAGCAGGATGAAGACCGACGCCACGAGGAGGTCCGAGTTGCGCGCGAGGAGGGCGTCGAGGAGGGTGGACCCGAGGCCGGGGAAGGAGAATACGATCTCCGCGACGGTCACCGCGCCGATGATGGCCGGAACCTTGCCCGCGAGGTAAGGGATGAACCGCGGCAGGCTGGAGGAGAAGAGGTAGCCCGAGAAGGTCCCGGGGAGCGGGAAGAGGCGTCCGAGTCCGTTTCCGAGGGTGCTGAACACCGTGGCGTGGGTGGATTCCACCTGCGCCACCATGTCCGTGGTGAGGAATCGCGTGGCGTCCCAGCCCAGTCCCCCGAGGAGGATCGTGCACAGGACGATGAGGATGTACGGCGCCTCGCTCCCGAAGCCCGCGGCCAGGACCCAGAAGCCCACGAAGAGCGGGGCGGCCGCCAGGGCGGCGTTCGCGAGCGAGAACGCCTTGTTCGTCCGTTCCTGGCCCCTGGCCCCGTGCCCTCCGTCGAGGTAGCGCGCCGTCGTGGCGAAGGCCGCCCCGGCGAGGGCCGCGAGGGTCAGGATGAGGAGCGACGCGAGCGCCAGCGGCAGCGTTATCTTCGCGCCGCTGACGATGATGCGTCCGGCCGTGAAGCCGGGATGCTCGGTCGAGAAGTCCTTCGACCCCGAGATGAGGAGGAGGAACGACCGCCCCGTGCCGAGGTAATCCTCAGGGGGCGCGCCGATCGAGAGCAGGTAGAGGCAGGTCAGCGCGACCGTGCCCACCACCGCGAAGACGACGCCGCGGAGCAGGAACTCCCGCGTCAGGAATCGAAGGAATCTCATCGACCTACCTTCCGAACGACCAGTCTTCCACGGACAGGAACGGATTGTCCGACGCTATCGCGATGTCCTTGATGCCACGAGAATACACGTCCTTCTCGAGCTTGCATAGGTACGCGGCCGGGGCCAGCTCGGCCACGCGCTTGTTGAGCGCCAGGGTGAGGTCCACCCATTCCTTCATGACGACGGCCTTGTCCCACTGGTCGAAGAGCTTGTCGAGCCTGTCGTCCGCGACGCCGGAGACGTTGTACTTGCCCTTGGTCCTGTACCAGTCGCCGACGCTCGAGTAAAGGTTGTCGAAGCCCTCGTTGTAGGTGAGCGCGAGGTCGTAGTCCTTCTCGGCGAACACGAGCCGCTTGAAGACCTGGTCGCCCGTGCGCTTGGCCTCGACGGTGAGCCCGATCTCGGCCCACTGCCGTACGACGCCGTCCGCGAGGCTGGCGCCGAATTCGCCCATGGAGTCGGGGTAGAGGAGGATGGCGGTCTTCCCGGCCAGGCCGCCCGAGGCGGCGAGCTTCTTGGCGCCCGCGAGGCTGGAGGGCGCGTAGTCGGGGAGGGGCTGGTCGACGTACTCGGGCATGTTGCTCGAGAAGATGTCCGAGGGGAAGAGGCCCGTGTTGAGGACGGCGCCGTCGGGGCGGTCGGTGATCCCGGGCACGAGGGCGGCGCGGTCGAGCGCCATGGAGAGGGCCGTCCGGGCGTCCGGATCGGCGAAGAGCGGGTTCCTCAAATTGATGTTCACCTGGTAGAAGGCGTAGGGGAGGAAGGACGTGATCTTGACCCCGTTCACCTTCTCCGCGATCGGGCGGTCCACCGGGGAGGTCTCGAGGATGAGGTTGCTGCGGCGCTTGCGGATTTCGTTCATCCTGATGACGGGATCGATGATCTTCTTCACGATGAGGTTCTTGGCGGTGGGGCGTTTCCGGAAGTACTTGTCATTGGCCTCGAAGCTCACCCACTTGCCGATCTCCCAGCTCGAGAAGCGATAAGGGCCCGAGCCCACGGGCTCGGTGGCGAAGATGCGCTCGTTCTCGCCCGCGCGGAGGTCGACGTCCAGCTTCTCGCCCCGGTAGACGGAGGGGATGATCTTGAAGGTCAGCACGGGATAAGCGCGGAACTCGGGAAGGGGCTTGTTGAATTCGATCTCGACGTTCTCGTCGTCGATGGCGCGGACGTCCTTGATGAAGGACACGAGGTAGTCCCGGTTCGGGGACTTGTTCTCGGGGAGGGCGTAGGCCGCGAAGGAGTAGGCCACGTCCTCGGCGACCACGCGGTTCCCGTCGTGCCAGTAGGCCTCCTTGAGCTTGGCCCGGTACGTCTTCTTGGTGGCCTTGTCCTGCTCGATCGTCTCGGCGAGCGCGAATTCCGAGTAGAGCTTGCCGCTCGCGGCATCCACCTCGAAGTTCACGAGCCCGTCGTAGAGGAGCTCGTTGGCGTTGAGGCCGGCGACGTTCTGCTCCAGGATGGGATTGAGCGAGTCCGGAAGGGCGGACGAGCCCACCATGATGCCCCTGGGCTCGGGCTTCCACACGAGGAAGAAGAGCGCTCCGATCGCGACGACCGCGAGCGCTACGATGATTATGATGACCGCTGTCTTGCTTGACTTCATTAACGCATCCTCACGACGAACGAGCTGTAGATGACGACTTCGCCCTCGTAGCTCCCGTCCTTGCCGGTATCGATCTCGAAGAAGTACTTGTCGGTGGGGAACCTGGCGCCGGCGTTGAGCACGGGCCAGGAGTTGCCGATCTTCGAGCCCTTGTTGATGAGGTCGGGATTATCCTTGCCGACGATCTTGCCCGACTTGGTATTGCTTCCGAAGGCGCGGACCCCGCGCCCGTCCTTGAGCGTGATCACGAGGTCGTTCATGGTGCCCCTGGGGATGGAGTACATGCCCCACCAGTACTCGGGCTTCTTGGCGCCCTCGGCGCTGAAGACCGCGGGACGGCTCTTCTTCGCCTCGTCCTTGCTGCCGGGCTGCGGATTGAAGAGGCCGATGATGATCGGGAAGACGACCTTGCCGCGGCTCGCGATCTCCTTGGCGGTACGGATCTCCGCCTCCACCTGGGCGATCTTGGCGTCGAGGTCCTTCTTCTGCGCGGCGACCTCGTCGAGGAAGTCGGGGTCGATGGCGTCCGGGTACTTCTCGGCGAACGCGAGGAGTTCCTTGTAGGCCGCGTCCACGTTCGCGCGGACGCTCTGCTGGTATTCGAGGATCTGCTCGAGCTTCATGGAGCCCGCGTCCTTGCCCTCGGGCACGCGCGCGAACTCCTCGCCGATCTTGTCGCGGTACTCGTAGGCCTTGTCGCGGATCATGGATTCCTGCTCGACCTCGATCTCCTGGCGGCGCTGCTTGAGCCTCAAGGACTGCGCCGCGACTATGGAGGAGTCGGCGACGCCCTCGGACTTGGCCTTGGAGAGGAGCGAGCTCCTCGCGGAGTCGCAGTCGGCGGCCGCCGCCGAATAGGCGGCGACCTTCTCGTCGAAGTCCTCGGTCCCCCGCGCCTTCTCGAGCGAGGCGTCGAGGGCGCCCTCGCCCTTGCGGGAGGCCTCCACGATCTCGACTTCCTTGAGCATCGAGTCGATCGCGGGATCGGCGCCGAAGAGGTCGACGGCTTTCTTGCCGGTCTCCTTGGCGGCGGCGAATTTCTCCGCCTTCACGAGGCCGCGCACGCGGCGCTCCGCGAGGGGCAGGGCGCGCTTCTTCACGGAGGAGGGCGGCGGAAGCTCCTTGGGGATGGAGGAATAGGAGGAAACGACCGCGTCGTAGGAAGCGGCGAGCTTGGACTCGGAGGGCTTGGCCTTCTCGAGCTCGGCGTCCGCGGCGGCGAGCGCCGCATCGGCGGCCGCGGCCTTTTCCACGTACCCGAGGTACTTGTCCTTGAGGGCCTGGTCCTTGATGGTGGACCAGTACGGCTTGGCGGCCGAGGGCTCTCGCTTGTTCCAGGCCTGGACGCCGCGGGCGACCGCCTTCTCGTCCGGCGTCTGCTTGGGGCCGGTAGAGAGGCACGAGGTGAGCGAGAGGAGGGCGGCCAGCAGCGCGGCCGCCGATGCGCTATGGAAGATACGCTTGTTCATTTGGACACCTCCCTGACGAGGCGGATGCCGACGTCGACGTAGGGCCTATCGGCCCTGAGTTCTTTCCTGTTCGAGACGCGGAGGTCGATGGGGCCGTCCATCCAGGATCCGCCCTTCGCCACGAAATAGCCTTCGGCGCCGGACCTCGGGGTCGAGGTCCACTGCCACACGTTGCCGGCCATGTCGACGAGGCCGAGCGCGTTCTTGCCGGATTCGAAGCTGCCCACGGGCGAGGTCTTGTCGAAGGTCCCGTTGCCCTTGTAGTTCGCGCGGACGCCGTCGGTCGGGAGCTCGTCGCCCCAGGGGTAGATGACGTCCTGGCCGCCGCGGGCGGCGATCTCCCATTCGGCCTCCGTGGGGAGGCGCTTCACGACGCCGAGGCGCTCGGAGAGCCAAGCCGCGAAAGCGACCGCGTCCGAGTGCTTGACGCCGATGACGGGCTGGTCGGGCTGGTTGTAGTCCGGATTGTCCCAGTACTCGGGATACTGCGCCTCGGGGACCCGCGCGTCGTGGAGGTACATCGCGTAGAGGGCGTTGGTCACGGGCGCGGTATCGATGTAGAAGTCCTCGACCGAGGCCTCGCGCGCGGCTTCTTTCTTGGAGGCCCGTTTGTCGCGGGCGGGGGCGCCGACCGTGAAGGTTCCGCCGGCGACGAGGGCCTCGCCCGAGAAGTAGGCGGCGACGTCGTCGAAGTAGCAGTAGCGGAAATCGGCGGCCGCCGCGGCGTCGATCTTCTTGAGGCCCGCGAGGCTGGAGGCCGCCGCGGCGAAGTTGGTGGAGAGCGCGAGCTTAACGGCCTTGTTCCGGAAGCCCTCGTCCTCGGGATACGCGATGGCGACCTTGCCGCCCGCGCCCGTTACGAGCTCGAGGACCACGGGATCCTCGAGGCCGACGTAGCTCCATTCGGCGCGGACCGAGACCTTCTCGACGGGCGATCCGTCCTTGAGGGCGACCGTCGCCTCGTACGCGGTGTCCTTGGACACGAAGCCGAGCGCGGGGGTCACGGAGAACGCGAGGCCCTTCGCGCGGTCCGCGAGGTAGCGCTCGATGGTGGAGGTGAGGAGTGGGGAGCCGGGACCGGACTCGGTGAGGACGTCGCCGAACCCGGAGGCGCGGATCGACTCGAGGAGGGCGCTCGCCGCGGCGAGCTCGGCCGAGACGGAGCCGTTCTTGCCTTCCGTCAGCTCCTTGAGCTTGGGGAGGAGCTCGGTCCTGAGCGCTCCCTCGCGGGCGGCGAAGTACTTGTCCCAGTCCTCCGCCTTCATCTTGAGGAGCACGTTGTAGGTCTTGGCGACCTTCTCCTTGGCGGCCGTCTTGGCCTTGGGAAGGGCCATGCGCTCCGCGGTCTCCGCGGAGATCACGATGTCGCCGCCCTTGAGCCCGAGCTTCTCGCGCGTGGCCGCGAGGGCCTGGGCCGCGAGGTCCCGCTTGGCTTCCGCCGTCGCGATCTTCGCGGTATCGCCCGACCCGGCGCCGTAGTAATAGCCGCTCTCGCGCTTCACGCTGTCCGGGCTCGCGGACATGAGGAGCGCCAGGGCCGCGAAGGCGAGGCCGAACATGCCGGCGAACCGCGCGGTCCTCCTCGACTTGGTTGAAATTTCCATAGATGCCTCTCTCGTGAGCTCTTGGTTTGTAACCCTGAACCGGGCGGATCTTCGGTCCGTTCGATTCAACGTTAGGGAAAGGCCGACGCGGAACGCCGGCGCCCTCGCGCAGGATGCCGCGCGCCAGCGAGTCGATGACCTTTCAGCTCTTGGGATAGAGATACCACGCCGGCCCCGGCAATTCAGGCCGGGGTGCGCGCATTTCCCCGCGCAGGCGGGGGTCGGGCCTTTTTTCCATGCGATCCCGGAGGAAAGGCCGCGGGCAGGACGTTTTTGTTGACAGAATGTAAATGACCGCGGGGCCGTCGGCGGCGGCCGGGACCGGACTCGCCGCGCGCGACGCCGCATCCTCCGCGTTCGCGGGCGTCCTTGTCAAGCGGGCGGTGGAAAAAAACGTCGAACGGTCGAGCCGGCCTCCCTCGGCCGATCAAATGAAGAAGCGGGCTTCCTTGTCTTCCTGAAGGCCGGTCGCCTTGCCCGCGATGAGGGAGACCGCTCCCGCTACGATGACGTCGAGCGAGACGCCGATCGCGATGATCGGGACGATGACGGGCTTCACGATGAGGTACCCGGATTCGAATCCCCTGCCGAAGAGCGCGCAGAGGTTGATGACCGCCGAGAGCGCGCCCGAGCCGGGAGCGGAGCCGAGCGTGAGCGACAGGAGGAGGCTGGCGCCGATCACCCAGAGCACCTGCAGGAAGGATATGCCGAGGCTCGAGTAGGAGCGGAGGATGACGACGAAGGCTATGGATGCGACCATCGACGTCCCAGCGCGGCCGATGATGAGGCCCATGGGGACGGAGACCGCGTTGACCCTCCGCCTCACCCCCAGGCTCTCCTTGGCGTGCTTCATGAGCGGGCCCATGCAGAAGGTCGCGTCGCCCGAGAGGAGGCCCGCGAGCGCGGGGGCGGCGAGGGCGTAGAGCCACTTATAAGGGTTGCGCTTGCCGCACGCGAAGTACAGCGCGAGGGGCACCGCCCCGAGGGCGACGATGGCCGCGTCCGCGAGCGCGAGCGCGAGGAGGCCGCCGTAGATGCTGAGGTCGGGGACGCTGCGGAGGCCGAGGACCGAGTCCGCCGCGAGGGCGACGGCGATGATCGCGAGGAATTCGACCACGTAGCTGTTGAGGTGGTAGAAGACGCGGGAGAGCGAGTCGAAGAGAGAGAGGGCCGGCTTGGCGTTGACGCGCTCAGCCTGGAGGGCGAGGCCGATGAAGAGCGCGAGTATGAAGGCCGGGTAGAGGAAGTCCGGCGAGAGGAACACCGATGCCACGCTGTCGGGGAAGAGCCCGCGGAAGAAGGCCGCGGGATCGAAGGCCGCGGATTCCACCTGGGTGTCGGCCAGGATGGGGATCCGGTCGGGAGAGACCACGAGGATGGAGAGCACCCCGAATACGCACATGCCGGCGGTGAACGCGAGCGAGAGGCCGGCGGACAGGGCGTGCACCTTGGCGGCCGCCTTGTCCTCGTGGAGCTGGTACACCGCGATGGCGAGCGAGAAGAAGATGAGGGGCGCGGCAAGGCTGCGCCCGAGCCGGAGCGCGAGGGAGGCGATGAACGAGACGGCCTCGATGGCCTTGACGGAACCCGTCGGGATGAGCAGTCCGATGATGACGCCGAGGGCGGCGCCGATGCAGAGCTTAAGCCATATCTTCATGCGTGGATGGAGGATATCCCAAGGCGGCCGGGCGCGCAAGGCCGGCGGCGGCTCCCGCTGCCGCCCGCGATCAGCGCCCGAGGCCGAAGAGCCCGGGTTTCCCGGCCTTCGTCCAGCGGCCCTCGGCCCTGGCCCCGCGCCCGTCGAGGACGTCGAAGACGGCCTCGGCGTAGGTCCCCCAGTCGGCCGCCGGCCCCGAGAACGCGTAGACGGGGAGCGCCGGGGTCGACTCCGCGAGGCACGCGTCCGCGATGGCCTCCAGCATGGCGTCCTCGGCGCCGCGGAGGCCGGGAGGGGCGTCGTCTCCGCGCTTGCGCCTGCCCGAGCCGGGGACGCAGAGCGCGAGGGCGCCTGCGCCGGTTTTCCTGAAGTGGCGGACGGCTTCGCGGATCAGCTGGAGCCAGGCCACGGGCCCCTCGTCGAGGGATGCCTGCGCGGAGCGCGGATCGCCGTCCAGGATCGGTTCGAATTCCAAGCGCGGTTCCGCGGCGATCAGGATCTCCGAGAGCGGGCCTCGGCCGGATTGGGCCTCCAGGACGAGCCCCCGCGCGGAGAGGGCGGATCCGGGCCGGTATTCGGCGATCGCGATCCCTTCCGGAAGGGGGAGCGCCCCGTCTCCGGCCGCGGGGGGGCGCGCGAGGACGACGGAGCGCGACCGGGCGGACGCGGCCGCGGCGAGGGCGGCGAGGAGCGCGTCGCCTGAACCCGCGACGAGGGTGTTCTTTCCCACGGCGGGAGTCTACAACGGAGCCGGGGCGGCGCGCAATGGAAGGGCCGCCCCCGATCGTTTTACTCGGGCAATCATCAGCGCGGCCGGCCCCTTCGGCCCCGTCGAGCCCTGTTTGACGGCCGCCCGCGGTTTTCCGTACATTGGACCGACACGGAGGACCCCATGCGCACGAGAACCGCCTTAGCCGCTTGCATCGCCCTGGCCGCCGCGGCGGGACTTTCCGCCCAGGCCGCGAAGCCCCTCGACCTCGTCCCCGAGCTCGACCTGCAGCGCTACCTCGGCCGATGGTACGAGGTGGCCCGCTACCAGCACCCCTTCGAGAAAACCCTCGTGGGAGCCACCGCGGAGTACTCCCTCAGGCCGGACGGACGCGTCGCCGTCATCAACAGCGGATTCAAGAAGACCCTCGACGGGAAGTATACGGAAGTGGCGGCGGTCGCCTGGGTGCCCGATCCCGCCAAGCCCGGCGCCCTCAAGGTGAAGTTCTTCGGCCTCTTCACGTCGGATTACCTCGTGTTCGGCCTCGACAACGAGAACTACCGATGGGCCCTCGTCGGCAACGACGATCGGAAGTTCCTCTGGTTCCTCTCCCGCGATCCCGAGATCGCCCCCGAGACGCTCGAGCTCATGAAGGGGATCGCGCTTTCCCAGGGCTACGATCTTTCGAAGCTCTACCTCGTGCCGCAGAAGGCCCGCTGAGCCCTGACTCCGCGCGGTCCCCGCTCGCCGCGGCGGCGGGGGCCGCGTCGGCGAGGTCGGCCGCGTTGACACCGGGGGGCGCGCGCGGATAGTCTTGCCCCATCGTGGCGAAGAAACGCGTGATGATCCTCTTCGGCGGGAAGTCCGCCGAGCATGAAGTGTCCATCCGGTCCGCGCGCAACGTGCTCGCGGCCCTGGATCCCTCGAAATACGAACCCGTCCTCGTGGGCATCGCCAAGGACGGCTCGTGGCGCTCGGGCGATTCCTCCCGGGCCCTCCTCGAATCGGGCGACGGGAGCCTCCGCGCGCTCGTCTCGGACGACGCCCCCGTGGCCCTCGTGCCCGCCCCGCGGAATGGCGGAGCGGCCAGCCCGGGCGGAGCCTGCGGCCCGGCGGCCCTCATCGACCTCGAGAGCAGGTCCCCCGTCGAGTCGGTGGACGTCGTCTTTCCCGTCCTGCACGGCACCAACGGCGAGGACGGCACGGTCCAGGGCCTCCTTCGCCTCGCGGACATCCCCTTCGTGGGGCCCGACGTCCTGGGATCGGCCGCGGCGATGGACAAGGACGTGGCCAAGAAGCTCCTCAGGGACGCGGGCATCCCCGTGGCGCCCTGGGTCACCCTCCGTTCCCCCGCTCCCGGCAAGGACCTCGAAATACCCCTCAGGACGATACGCGAGGAGCTCGGCTATCCCTGCTTCGTGAAGCCCTGCAACTGCGGCTCCTCCGTGGGCGTGTCCCGCGTGGAGTCCGAGGCGGGCCTCGCGGCGGCCATTCACGAGGCTTTCCGCTTCGATAGGAAGATCCTCGTCGAGCGCGGGATCAAGGGCCGCGAGCTCGAGTGCTCCGTGCTCGGGAACCGCGATCCCGTCGCATCGGTCCCGGGCGAGGTCATCCCCAAAGGCAGTTTCTATTCATACGAGGCCAAGTACGTCGACGAGGACGGGGCCGCCCTCGAGATCCCCGCGAAGCTCTCCGAGGCCGACGCCGCGCGCGTGCGGGACATGGCCGTCCGCGCCTTTACCGCTCTCGAGTGCGAGGGCATGGCCCGCGCGGATTTCTTCCTCGCCGATTCCGGCGAGCTCCTCGTCAACGAGCTCAACACCATCCCCGGCTTCACGAGCATCAGCATGTACCCCAAGCTCTGGGAGGCGACGGGCCTTCCCTACGCGGCCCTCGTGGATAGGCTCATCGAGCTCGCCATCGAGCGGCACGCGGAGACGCGCGGACTGATGACGAGCTACTGAGGCTGGGGCTTCTCGGGGATTGAATCGACCTTATATTCCTCGTTCCGGGGAGATGGCCGTCCGGGCGGATTCCGGGCTATGATGCGTTCCATGGCCGACTCACACCGCGAAGCGCGTCCTCTCCTGGGCGCGCTTTCCATCATAGGGGCTTGCGCGCTTTTCGGAACCAACTCGCTCTTCGTGAAGCTCATCTCGGCGAGGGTCGATCCCTGGCGGATCAGCTTCGTGCGCTTCTCCGCGGGCGCCATCCTCGCCGCGGCCGTCATAGCCGCCACCGCCCTCAAGGAGCGGACGGGCCTCGCGGAAGGATTCAGGATCAAGCAGCCGCTCACGATGATCATCCGCGCGATCCTCGGCGTGGCGCAGATGACGATCTTCTTCATCGGCGTGTCCATGACCTCGAGCGGCCGCGCGACCCTCCTCAACTGCACGCATCCCATCTTCGCGGCCATCCTGGGATTCCTCGCGTTCCGCGAGCGGCCGCGAGCGGCGGTGTTCGCCGGCATCGGCCTGGGGTTCCTCGGGGCCTTCCTCGTCTTCTGGGACGGCTCCGCCTATCCGCTCCTCGGCAACCTCCTCTGCATCGTCTCCGGCGCATCGCTCGGATCGAGCATGCATTTCATCAAGCGGGCGAGGCGCGATCACAGCGCGGCGCTCGTGTACCTCGCGCCCTGCGTCCTCGGGATACTGATCACGTCCTTCGCCGCGCCGGGCCTGGCGCGGATCTCGTCCGCCGATTGGGCCTTCGTGGCCTGCATCGCGGCTTTCGCGTTCGCGGGGCAGTACCTCATGGGATGGGGGCTCAAGTACATCGCGGCGACGACGGGGAGCCTCCTCGGCCTCTCGGAGGTCCTCTTCGCGGTATCGATGAGCGCGATCTTCCTCCAGGAGGCGATGCCGCCGCGGTTCTTCCTGGGCGGCGCCCTCGTGCTCGCGGGGCTCGTCCTGACCATTCTTTCCATCGGGGCGGGGAGGCGTTCCGTCGCCGGAACGCCTCCTGTCGAAAGCGGGAAAGGCTAGCGGAGGGCGAGGGACTGGTTGAAGAGCCAGTCGAAGAGGGCGGGGTCCAGGTAGCAGTGGCTCGGGTCGTGACCCATCCCTTCGTATTCGCTCATCTTGACGATCTCGATGCCGTCCTTGACGAGGGTCCTGGTCGTCCTGTCGAAGCCCGTGACGTCGTCCGTGGAGATGGATTCGACGGCGGCGGCGTTGGCGGCGTGGCCCTTGAGATCGGTCCAGGTGTCGCGGGCCACCTGCACCCGGGGCGGATCGTCCAAGAGGCCGATGTGGTACCAGAGCGAGGTCTTTTCCACGGCCTCGTCCGCGAGGTCGGACTCGCTCTGGCCCGCCACGCGGATGACGGCCGCGAATAGTTTACCCTTGGAAAGCATGCCGCGGACGAGCTTGAAGCTCCCCGAACCCCCTTGGGAGAAGCCCGTGAGGTAGACGCGGTCCGGATCGAACCGGTAGCCGGCCTCGGCGAGGGCGTCCAGGACATCCGCGAGGAAGGCGCCGTGATCGTCGTTCCAGTAATTGTTGAAATCGAGATAGAACGAGGGATAGCGCCGCCTGACCTCTTCGTTGAACAACGGGCCCTCTCCCCAGCAGCCGTTCACGACGATGGGGTAGGCGCGCCCCGCGTTCGCCGGCCGGTCGTAGCCCCAGGGCTCCGCGAGAGCGAACGGCGCGGCGGCCACGGTGATGGAGAATCCCTCGGGGCGGTCCTCCTCGGTAAAGGTCTCGACGGGATTGGAGACGCCTTTGCGGGAACCGAGCCCGGTCGGAGGGAAGCCGCAGGAGCCGAGGAGGAGAAGCGCGGCGAGGAGGGCCGTCGCGGCGATCGCGGACGCGAACAGGATCGATGATTTCATGGCGGCTCCTCGTGAGCAGTATGCTATCACGCCGATCGGGCGGCGACAATCAAGAGGGATTTTCATGGCGCGTTCCGCATTGGTGAACGATGAGCGCGGGGCGTGCCTGCCCGCGGACGGGGAACCATGCTACCATGCGTCGATGTATTCCACTCCATCGGACCGAACGAGCCGCGCGATCGCCGCCTCCGTCGCCCTCGCGGCTTGCGCGTTCTGCGTCTGCTCGTTGGCGGCGTGCGCGCGGTACGAGGAAGTCCTGACTGTTCCGGCGGACGGAGCGGTGGCCGCCGCGGCGCTCCAGCGCGGGGCGGACGGCGACGTCGCGCCTCTCGTCATCCTGAAGGAAGCGTCCGATGAAGCGGGCGATATTGAGGGAGGCGCGGCCCGGTACCGCGTATTTCCTTCGGGGCGCGTCTTCGAGCTCCGCGATGCCGTGGAGTTCAGGATCGGGCCGGATGAGGGCGCCTTCATCTGCGCGGGCATGGACGCAGAGGGACGCAGGGTCGTCGTCCGTTCGGGCGCCGAAGCCCGAAATGCGTATCCTGGCGGGACGGACCTCGCGCTCTGCGAGAACGGAAGGGACTACGCGGCGTTCGTCCGCCGCGAAGCGGGGAACGCGGAGTCCGGGAAGATCTCCGTGAACGGAAGGGCCCTGCGCGACGCGAGCGGGTTCCTGGGCTTTTCCTTCAGCACAGGGGGCGACCGCTTCGTCGTGGCCGAGCGGGAGCGCGGCTTCGTGAAGGTCGCCTGCTACCTCAAGGATGACGAGATATACCGCGAGGAGAATCGGTTCTCGGCGTGGTTCCCCGGGCTCGATTCGCTCGCCTTCGAATTCGGTCCGGATTCCGTGCTCCGGCTCCGCGCGAAATACGATTATGGCGAGTGCGTTCGGGAGGAGGACTCGTTCCCGGAGCGCGTCGAGGGCGCCGGCGGGTATTTCGGGGAAGGCGAGGAATCAGAGGAGGACGCGCGCGCGCGGAGCCTCGTCTTCTCGGCGGACTCAGGTTCCCGCGAATGGCGGATCGTCAGGAACGTCCCCGTCCAGGGGCCTCCCGTGCCGATTATCTTCGCCCATGACGACGAATACCGGAAGACGGTGGCGGCGGGATTCGCCCCCACGGGAGAAGAGCGTTCCGATCCCGAGGACTACCTCATGTTCGGAGGTTTTTTCCGCCGCGTGCGCGAGCGGATCGTCTTTTCCGCGGTCGAGGGGGCGAGGACCCTCATGAAGCGGGACCTCGAGCTCACGAGATTCGGGAGCCCCGTCGATCTCTCCCCGGAGTACGTCTTCAGCCGCCTCTCGCGGACCGCGGTGGAGGAAGGAGGGCTTTTCTGCCGCGCGGGCTACGCCCACGACGGCGAACCCGTCGTCGCGTTCAGCGCGCCGCGGGGCTCGGGCGACGCCGAGCGACGCGTCTTCGTCGGGAAAAGGCGGTACGACAATTTCGCGGATTTCCGCGTTCCCGCGGATCGCTTCGGAACGCGCGGAGGTTCCGTCGTCCTCGTCGACGCGGCCGGCGCGGAGATCCTCGTGAACGGGCGCTCCGCTCCGCGCGGCCCGTACGAGGCCGTTCACGACGTAGTTTCGGCGAAGGACGCGATCAGGGCGCTCGTGACGAAGGCGGGACGTCTCATGATCCTCCGGTCGGGCGAGATCGATCTTGAACCGGCGAAGGATGGAGGCCCGGACCGGAGGCGATCCGCGCAGGGGATCTCCGTGAAATCGCTGCCGCCCCTCCGCGATCTCCGCGTGAACGATTCCATCGTCGACGGGAATCGCGCGTTCCTCGCCACGAACCGGGGCGCGTTCTTCAGCTTCGACGGGGGCGCGACCTGGGAACGGCACTGCTCGTATTGGGATCTGCCCGGCCTCGCTGATTGGTCTTCGGACGAGCGCGGAGGGGAGAAAGGCGGGAAAACCGCGGCGGCGGGATTCACGGGGAAGGGCGGCGATCCCCGGTGGGAGGAGGTCGCCTGTTCAGCGGAGGAGCCCGGGCTCGCCGTCGTCGGCACCGCGAGCGGCCTCTTCGTCTCGCGCGACGGGGGAAAGGGGTGGAAACGCTACTCGGCCGCCGACGGACTCGCGGGCGACAACATCGAGGAAGTGGTCGTCCGAGGGGGGAGGATCGCCGCGTTCTCTTTGCCCTCCTATATCGCCTTCAACGAGCGGGGCGCGCCCATTTTCATGCTGAACGGGGATTTCGGCACATTCACCCTCTACTTCAAGAGCGCGTACGTCTGGGACGTCGACCGCCTGCTCCCATCCCAGGTCGATCCGAATCTCCGCTATCGGCTGGGAGAGCGGATACGGGGCCACGAGGATTCGGGCTTTTCGAGGGTATTCCGCGAGAAGGGATGCTACGGCGGCCTCTCGCTCTCCGAGGACGGAGGGAAAACCTGGCGAGCCGTCCGGTTCGGGACGCCGCCCCTTCCCGCAGATCTGAACGAGCTGAGGTTCGCGACTTCGGGCGATTCGCTCTACTGCCTCAGTGCGTCGGGAGTATCGCGCTCGGACGATTGGGGGAGGACCTGGGGCTCCCCCGTCGAAGCCGTGCCGACGGACTACGTCTCCTTCGTCGAACGCCGCGGGAAGCTCTATATCACCGACCGCGGCGGGTACCGGGCCCTCGAGCGGACGGCCGCGGGCTGGACGGCGCTCGCGGACGGCCCCGTCAGAAGGCTCGACCTGAACGACTGCGCCGACATGGAGGAACGGAACGGTACGATCCTGGTTCGCACGTCCCAGGGCGAAGTCCATGAGTACTCCATCGAGCATGGATGGTGGACGCGCTGAGCCGCCGCCGCTACGGTACGGTCCCGCCGCGGCCCCGTCGCGCTGAGCGCCTCCGTGCTTTCACCGATACGACCCGCGGGAGGCGGGTGTATAATCGCCCCGCGGGCGGTGGCAGCGTCCGTCCGCGGCGACGCCCGGATCGCGCGCCGCCTGAACGGAAAGGGGCATCATGGCCATCATCGAAGTCACGGGACTTACGAAGAATTTCACGTATTACGAGAAAGCGGAGGGCCTCGGCGGCTCCGCGCGGAACCTCGTAGCGCGGAAGCGCAAGGTCAAGGAAGCGGTGAAGGACGTCTCCTTCTCCATAGAGGCCGGCAGGACGGTCGGATTCCTGGGGCCCAACGGGGCGGGCAAGACGACGACGCTCAAGATGCTCTCGGGCATCATGCACCCGAGCTCGGGCGAGGCGCGCGTGATGGGCTTCAGGCCCTGGCAGCGGAAAAAGGACTTCCGCATGCGCATCTCCATCGTGATGGGCCAGCGGAGCCAGCTCTGGCCGGACCTCCCCGCCCTCGAGTCCTTCGACCTCAACCGCGCCATATACGAGATCGACGCGGCCGCCTACAAGAAGACCCTCGACGAGCTCGTCTCGCTCTTCGGCGTGGCCGAGCAGCTTCCGGTGCAGGTACGGCGCCTCTCCCTGGGCGAGCGCATGAAGATGGAGATCATCGCGGCGCTGCTCCACCGGCCAGAAGTCCTCTTCCTGGACGAGCCGACCATCGGCCTGGACATCATCTCCCAGCGCTCGATCCGCGACGTGATCAAGGGGCTCAACGGGCGTTTCGGGACCACCGTGATGCTCACGAGCCACTACCTCTCCGACATCGAGGACCTCTGCGAGCGCATTATCCTCATCAACCGCGGAAGCGTCGTGTACGATGGGGCGCTCTCCGGAGTCAACGAGGCCCTCGCGGACAAGAAGAACGTCCGCCTCGTGCTCTCCGAGGCCGTTCCGGAGGAGCGGCTCAGGGCCTACCCGGGATTCAAGGGCATCGAAGGCGAATACGCGGATTTCCAGGTGGACCGCGCGGAGGTGCGCGCCTTCTCCCGCCGCGTGCTGGACGAGCTGCCGGTCGCGGACCTGAACATCGGCGAGACGCCCCTGGAAGAGGGGATCGCGCGGCTCTACCGCGGGGAGGGCGGGAATGGCTAGCGCCGCGGCGGGCAAGTACGCGAAGAGCTTCGGGACCGGCTTCAAGGCCGGCTTCGAGTACCGCGTCAACTTCATACTCTCCATCGCCTCGGCCATCGCGCCCATCGTCATCCAGACCGCGCTCTGGAAAGTCCTCTACGGCGACGATCCGTCGGCCTCCTGGTTCGGCTTCACCTTCAGGCAGATGATGGCCTATACCTTCATCGCGCAGCTCGTGAACCGGCTCGTGCGCACGGGCTTCGAGTACGAGATGAACGCCGACATCAAGTCGGGGAGCCTGGACCGCTTCCTGGTGAAGCCCATCGGGTACTTCGGCTTCAGGCTCTTCTCATTCCTCGGCGACAAGGCCGTCCAATCCGCGGTCATGGGCGTCCTCCTCGCCGGGGCGGTCGCGGTCATGGCCTTCGCGTTCTCCTTCGCGATGACGCCGGCGGCTGTGGCGCTCTTCATCGTCGCGATGGTCGTCGCCTTCGCGCTCAATTTCCTCCTCTTCTGGTGCATCGGACTCCTGGGGTTCTGGCTGACCGAGATCGGCTTCCTCTTCGAGGCCGCGCGCATCGTGATCATCGCGGCCTCGGGAGGCATCCTGCCCCTCGCGGTCTTCGGGGAAACGGGCGAGCGCGTCCTCTCCTGGATGCCGTTCCGCTACACCATCCAGTTCCCGACGGAGCTCCTCACGGGGAGGATCGCGCCGGGCGAGGCCCTCGCGCCCTTCGCCGTCGCGATCGCGTGGATCGTCGTCCTCGCGGCCCTCGGCCAGCTGGCCTGGGCGCGTGGCGTTCGCCGCTTCGCGGCGGTGGGGAGCTGACATGCGCGAGATCATCAAGCACCTCAGGATATGGCTCAAGCTCATCAAGCTCAACTTCATGAGCCAGATGGAGTACCGGGCCAACTTCGTGTCGGGCATCCTCATGGAGACGGGCTACCTCTTCGCCAAGATCATGTACGTGATCGTCGCGTACCGGGCGGGCAGGCGGATCGCGGGATTCGGGCCCGACGAGATCCTCGTGTTCGTGGGGAGCTACGTGGCGATCACGGGATTCTACGCGGGCCTCCTCGCCACCAACCTCTTCCAGCTCTCAGGCCTCGTGCGCGACGGCTCCTTCGACCTCATCCTCGTGAAGCCCGTGAACACGCAGTTCTACGCGACGTTCAGGAGATCCGAGATCGGCGCCCTGCTCTTCGACACGATCGCCGGGATCGCCATGGTGATCATCGGGATCGCTCGGATCGGTTCGGGATTCGATATCGTCAAGATACTGGGCTGGGCGCTCTTCGCGGCCTCCGGCGCGGCGGTGGGCTACGCTCTCTGGGTCATACCGATCAGCCTCGTCTTCAGGATCGTGCGGGCTGACGCGATCGCGGGGCTCGCGGACGCCTTCTGGGACTTCAACAACGTGCCCATGATCGTGTACGGGAAGTGGGGGCAGGCGATCGGCACGTACGCCATCCCGATCTTCCTCGTGACGAATTACCCGGCGCTCTTCGCGCTCGGACGGATGACGACGCTGGCCTTCGCCTGGGGGCTCGCAGCCCCCGTGGTCTTCGGCCTCATCGCCTCGCTCTGCTGGAACTCCGGCGTCAGGCGTTACGAGGGCGGCGGGAACTGAGAGGGCGGGGGAGCGCTCCGCGGGCGGTAGCGCTTAGCGGGGCGCTCCCCCCTCGCTCATTCGGGCCTGAAGCGCCTGCCCTCCGCCTTGCAGAGCCGCTTGGCGAGGTCGCGTCCGTCGATGCCTGCGGGCGGGAGGCCGCCGCCCGGATTCACCCATTGCCCGACCAGGTAGAAATCCTCAAGGCCGCGGAGGGTCCGCTCCATTTTCTTGAAGGGATCGGCGTCCCGCGTGGGGAGCCAGCCCTCGTAGCTTCCGCGCCAGTTGTTCGTGTAGCGCTTGAAGGTCGCGGGCGTGGCCACGTCGACGACCTCGACTTTCGCGGCGATGCCGGGGAAGGCCTCTTCCAGGGCAGAGACGACCGATGCGCCGACGGCGCGCTTCTCCGCGTCGTACGAGGCGGGATCCTCGGCCTTGAGCGCGGTCCAGTACGCGTCGTTCGCGGTATCGAGCATGACGACGGCCGCCGTCTTGCCCGCCGGGGCGGAGCCCGGATCGAAGGAGAGGAAACGCACGGTGAGCCTGTCCTTCACGAGAGCGCCCTTCTCGAGGACGATGGGCTTCTTTAGGAGGAAGGTCTGCATGGACGTCTGCGCGGAATAATCCGCGTCGATCCCGAGCGATACGTAGAGGAGCGACGGATAGGGCTTGAACTCCCTGAACGCCCGATCGACGTCCGGATTGGCGTACGCGCCGCCTAAGAGGCGGTCGATCGTGTCGTGGAGGTCGGCCGCGGATACCACGACGTCGGCGCGGACCTCGCCTCCCGAGCCGCTCACGCCTACGGCCCTCCCGCCCTCGACGATGATCCTATCGACCTTGAACCCGTAGCGGATCTCGCCGCCCGACTCGAGGTATCGCTTCTCGATGGCCCGCGCGAAGCCGAGCGACCCTCCGATGGGGTACCCGGCGCTCTTCTTGGCCATGAAGCCGAGCATGAAGCAGACGAGGGCGAGGGGGAAGGACCGCATCGCCTCCTCGCCCATGAACACGTCGAAGCCCTCGCGGAGCTTAGCGCTCTTGAAGCCGGACACGACGTCGAAGAGCATGGTCTTCATCCCGCCCGCCATGACGGGGCCGACGCCGGGGAGTGAGGCGAGGAAGGCGAGCTTCTCGCGGAGGGTCGCGCGGTCGAAGGCCGCGGGCATGTCGAACCTCGATACCTTCCTGATGCCGTTCGTGATCCTGCGTATGGCCTTCCCGTCCTCGGGCCCGAGCCTCAGCATCTCCTTCTCGAGGCGGTCGGGGTCGGTGTAGACCTTGAAGGAATCCCCGTCGGAGAGCCGGGCCTCGAGGTAGACGTCCCACTCGACGTAGCGGAGGTCCCCCGCGCCGAGCTCCTTCCAGATCCAGTGGAGGTTGCTCGATTTTCCCGAGCCCATGAGCCAGTGGATGCAGGCGTCGAAGGTATAACCCTCGCGCTTCCACGCGGTGCAGAGGCCTCCGGGCTTGTCGTGGAGCTCGAGGATCACGGTGTCGAAACCGTTCCTCTGCAGATAGCTTGCGGCTGACAGGCCGGCGATTCCGGCCCCGATGACGGCGACTTTCTTGGGCATCCTGATCTCCTCGATCCCTTGCGGCGATCCGGGTCGATGCTGTTCCCGCGCAAGGCGGCGAACGTGGGATCAATGTACCGCGATCCGGGCGATCGGGCAATATCCGGCCGCCCCCTCGCTTGACCCCTTCGCCGCCTTCCCGCTATCATCGCGGGCGGCGATGGAGTTCGCCGGGGCCGTCCGGCCCGAACCGTCAGCCCGCGCGACGCCGCAGCGCGGGACAAGACCGATGACTCCTACCGAATCGAGCCTTCGCGGGCTTTATCGTTAGGAGCGTTCCATGGCCATCAGCCTCGCCGAGATCATCGTCCTCTGCCTCATAGCGGATTGGCTCTTCAAGAAACTGCGGCTTCCCGGGCTCATCGGCATGCTCGGCGTGGGCCTCGCGCTCGGGCCATCGGTGCTGAACGCCCTCGATCCGTCCCTGCTCTCCCTCGGCGCCGAGCTCAGGTCCATCGCCCTCATCGTCATCCTCCTCCGCGCCGGACTCGAGCTCTCGCGGAGCTCGCTCAACAGGGTGGGCCTCCGCGCCCTCCTCCTCTCCTTCGTGCCCGCCGCCTTCGAGGCCGTGGCGGCGACCTTCCTCGGGCCGCCCCTCCTCGGGCTCACGACGATGGAATCCGCCATCCTCGGCTGCGTCCTGGGCGCGGTATCGCCCGCCGTCGTGGTGCCGATGATGGTTAAGTTCAACGCCGAGGGGCGCGGCACCGCCAAGGGCATCCCCACCCTCGTGCTCGCCGGCGCGAGCGTGGACGACGTCACCGTCATCGTGGCCTTCAGCGTCCTCTTAGGCGTCTATACGGGCGGTAGCGTCAACGTGGCGTGG
The DNA here is from genome assembly GCA_964399285.1 of uncultured Spirochaetales bacterium. Lineage (GTDB taxonomy): Bacteria > Spirochaetota > Spirochaetia > Treponematales > JBGSOB01 > CAYNQK01. The sequence continues at coordinate 29,280 of CAYNQK010000028.1, forward strand.
AGGATCGCGGGCGTTCCGCTCTCCGTAATCACGGGCATCCTCGCGGGCCTCGGCGCGGGCTTCCTCCTCTACAGGCTCTTCGACCGCGTGAATCCCCGCGCCACCAAGCGCGCCCTCGCTCTCCTCGCGGTCGCGATCGGCTTCGTCCAGGCCGGCAAATGGCTCGAGGCGCGGGAGATCCCCTTCGCGGCCCTCCTCGCGGTCATGGCCGTCGGCTTCATCATCCTCGAGCGGCGGGAGCCAGTCGCGCACGAGCTTTCCGCGAAGTTCGGGAAGATCTGGGTGTTCGCGGAGATCATCCTCTTTTCCATGGTGGGCGCACAGGTGAACCTCTCCGCGGCGGCCGACGCGGGATTCCGCGGCGCCCTCCTCATACTCCTCGCCCTCGTCGCGCGCTCCCTCGGGACGTATATCTGCACGCTGGGAAAGACATTCACCATGAAGGAGCGGCTCTTCATCGTGATAAGCTACCTCCCCAAGGCGACCGTGCAGGCGGCCATCGGTTCGACGCCCCTCGCGGCCATGGCGGCAGCGGGAATGCCCACCGGACCCGGCGAGACCATCCTCGCGGTGGCCGTGATGAGCATCGTGCTCACCGCGCCGACGGGAGCCTTCGCCATCGCCTGGGCGGGGAAGCATCTCCTCGCGGTTGACGCGCGCGCCGACGAAGCCGCCGTCGATGCGGCCGCGGAGAGCGACGCCCTGATCGAGGATGACGACAGATAGCCGCATGAGACGTTCGCCGAGGGAATGAAACGCGCGGTCAGCGACGGATTCCTTCGGTAATGATAGAATCGAAATTGAATGAACGCGGGATGCGCCGCGGAAAGGATCGACGATGACGTATTCGACGGAAGTGGAGCACATGTGCCCACTCGCGAAGGCCGCTTACCACGGCCCGGCTCCGATTCCCGAGGAGGGGAAGTGGGTCCAGGCGAAGGAAGTCAAGGACATCTCCGGTTTCACGCACGGCATCGGCTGGTGCGCTCCCCAGCAGGGCGCGTGCAAGCTCACGCTGAACGTCAAGGAAGGCGTCATCCAGGAAGCCCTGGTCGAGACGATCGGCTGCTCGGGAATGACGCATTCGGCCGCCATGGCCTCGGAGATCCTGATCGGAAAGACTATCCTCGAGGCCATGAACACCGACCTGGTCTGCGACGCCATCAACACCGCGATGCGCGAACTCTTCCTCCAGATCGTCTACGGGCGGACCCAATCCGCGTTCTCCGACGGCGGCCTTCCCGTCGGGGCCGGGCTCGAGGACCTGGGGAAGGGCCTGCGCTCCCAGGTGGGCACCATGTATGCCACCCTCAAGAAAGGCCCGCGCTACCTGGAGATGGCCGAGGGCTACGTCACGCGCATCGGCGTGGACAAGGAAGGAGCCATCATCGGCTACGAGTTCGTCAGCCTCGGGAAATTCATGGACGCCGTGAAGAAGGGCGTGGACGCCAACGAGGCCCTGGCCAAGGCCAAGGGAAGCTACGGCCGCTTCGCCGAGGCGGCCAAGCAGCTCGACCCCAGGCACGAGTAAGGGAGGGAGAAAGAAATGGCACTGTTCGAGAGTTACGAGCGCAGGATCGACCAGATCCTCCCCCTGCTCAAGAAATACGGCATCTCCTCCGTAGAGGAATGCAAGAAGATCTGCGACGACAAGGGCGTCGACGTCCTGAGCCTGGTGACCCAGATCCAGCCCATCTGCTTCGAGAACGCCAAGTGGGCCTACACCGTGGGCGCCGCCATCGCCATCAAGAAGGGCGAGAAGGACGCGGTCTCCGTGGCCAAGACCCTGGGCGAGGGCCTCCAGGCCTTCTGCATCCCCGGCTCCGTGGCGGACGACCGCAAGGTCGGCCTCGGGCACGGCAACCTGGCCGCGATGCTCCTCTCCGATGAAACGAAATGCTTCTGCTTCCTCGCCGGGCACGAGTCCTTCGCCGCCGCCGAGGGCGCGATCGGCATCGCGCGGAGCGCCAACC
>CAYNQK010000029.1:0-1642 GCA_964399285.1 uncultured Spirochaetales bacterium
CGCCGATCCCCCGCGCCCCGGCGACCCCCGCATCTACGCGCTGGCCGCACCAGCGAAGCGCCGCGGATCCCATCCCCCCTCCGAAGGCCGCCCCGCCACCATACCCTCATGGGGGAATGAGTGAGGGGTCCCGGGGGGAGAGAAAGGGGGCTCGGCTCAGCGGCGGGTGGCAGTTGAGCATGAGCCGAACGTTTCCGCACGTTCTTTGGCTAATCCAAAAGATTAAGGAGCCGTAGGCTTAACGGAGCAAAGCGGAGTGTCAGGACTAGTGAGGCGCATGCTCAACTGACAGGCCCCGCGGAGAACCAGGTCTTCCCCCTTTCTCTTCCCCCGGGTTCCTCTGGCTAAAACCCCCCTCTTGCGGTATGATGGCTGAGCCCATGGCCGAGTTCGTGCACCTCCACACGCATACGGATTTTTCCCTCCTGGACGGCGCCTCGAGCGCGAAGGTCCTCATCGCCCGCGCGAAGGAGCTGGGGATGCCGGGCCTGGCCATCACTGACCACGGCAACCTCTTCGGCGCGGTGAAGTTCGCGCGCGAGTGCGAGGCCGCGGGCCTGAACCCGATCATCGGGAGCGAGTTCTACACGGTGGGGCCGGGGAGCCGCTTCGAGAAGGCGGGCACGGAGGCGGGCGGCAAGTACTACCACCTCATCCTCTGGGCCGTGGACCAGACGGGCTACAAGAACCTCATGAAGCTCTCCTCGCTCTCGTTCACGGAGGGCTTCTACTACAAACCGCGCATAGACGACGAGGCGCTCTTCGCCCTGAGCGAGGGGCTCGCCTGCTCCACCGCCTGCATCGCGGGGGAGATCCCGAGCCTCATCCTCATGGGCCGCGCCCAGGACGCGGAGAAGCGCATGCTCCGCTACCGGGAGGCCTTCGGGCCGGACCGCTTCTTCCTGGAGGTGCAGGACCACGGGATGCGCGAGGAGAAGACGGTGAACTCCGTGCTCGCGGGGCTCTCGCGCAAGCACGGCCTCAGGCTGATCGCCACGAACGACATCCACTACGCGGACAAGGCGGACGCGGCCGCGCACGACATCCTCCTCTGCGTGGGCACGAACCGCAAGAAGAACGAACCCAACCGCATGCGCTTCCCCGGCGCCCACTTCTACATGAAGTCCGCCGACGAGATGCTCGAGCTCTTCTCGGAGATCCCCGAGGCCGTTTCCAACACCCTCCTCGTGAACGAGATGTGCAGGGTGAAGATCCCCAGGCCCGGCCCCCTCCTCCCCGAGTACGAGATCCCCAAGGACTTCGCGGACGAGGAGGCCATGCGCGCGCGGGAGGAGACCGAGCGCGTGCGGAAGGTGGCCGCGGGCTTCTCCGACGAGATGATCTCCAAGCCCCATCCCTCCTTCAAGAAGAAGCCCGTGGAGGAGATCGCCCCGGAGCAGCGGAAGAAGCTCGACGAGCGCCTCGCGTCCCCGACAGTCCGGTACTTCATCCACGCGGCCAACCAAGGCCTCGCGCGCCGCTATCCCGATCCGGACGAGGAAACCAGGGCGCGCCTCGAGTACGAGCTCGCCATCATCGTCCTCATGGACTTCACGGGCTACTTCCTCATCGTCGCGGACTTCATCAACTGGGCCAAGGACCACGGCATACCCGTGGGGCCGGGCCGCGGCTCGGGCGCGGG
>CAYNQK010000029.1:1652-30875 GCA_964399285.1 uncultured Spirochaetales bacterium
GCCTCCGCATCACGGACATCGATCCCCTGCGCTACGGACTCCTCTTCGAGCGCTTCCTCAACCCCGAACGAGTCTCCATGCCGGACTTCGACGTGGACTTCTGCTACGAGCGCAGGCAGGAGGTCATCGACTACGTGACCTCGAAGTACGGCTCCGACCGCGTGGGGCAGATCATCACCTTCGGGACGCTGAAGGCCAAGGCCGTGATCAAGGACGTCGCGCGCGCCCTGGACATCCCCTTCGACGAGGCGAACGACATCGCCAAGCTCGTGCCCGAGGATCCCAAGATGACGCTCAAGGCCGCCTTCGAGCAGGAGCCCAAGCTCGCGGCCCTCGCCAAGGAGGAGAAGTACCGGGAGCTCTTCGAGGCGGCCTTCAAGCTGGAGGGCAAGAACCGCCACTCGAGCTACCACGCGGCGGGCATCGTCATCGGGCGCACGGCCCTCACGGACTTCGTGCCGCTCTACAAGGACCCGCACGAGGACACCATCGCCACGCAATTCACCATGGACGTCCTCGAGGACTGCGGGCTCGTGAAGATGGACTTCCTGGGGCTCAAGACCCTCACGCTCATCAAGAACACCGTGGGCCTCGTGGCCAAGCGGGGCGTGACGGTCGACGAGGAGGCGATTCCCGACGACGACGCGCGCACCTACGAGATGCTCTCCGAAGGCAAGGCCACGAGCGTCTTCCAGTTCGAGTCCTCGGGCATGCAGGGCATCCTCAAGCAGGCCAAGCCCAACCGCATGGAGGACCTCATCGCCCTCAACGCCCTCTACCGACCGGGGCCGATGGCGTACATCCCGCAGTTCATCGACTCCAAGTGGGGAAGGAAGCCCATCACCTACCCCGACCCCTGCCTGGAGCCCATCCTCAAGGCGCCCTACGGCGTCATCGTCTCCCAGGCGCAGGTGATGCAGGTCGCCCAGCGCAGCGCGGGCAACAGCCTGGGGCAGGCGGACAAGCTCCGCCGCGCGATGAGCAAGAAGCAGGCTGAGGTCCTCGCGGCCGAGCGCGTCCCCTTCGTGAAGGGCGCGGAGAAGTCGGGCATCGCTTCCTCCAAGGCCAACGAGATCTACGACATCCTGATCCCCTTCTCAGAGTACGGCTTCAACAAGAGCCACGCGGCGGCCTATTCGGTGGTGGCCTACCGCACCGCCTACCTCAAGGCCAACTTCCCCGCGGAGTTCATGGCCGCCAACCTCACGAACGAGATTACGAACCAGGACAAGCTCAAGGAGTACATCGTCGAGACGCGCTCCATGGGCATCGAGATCCTCCCGCCGGACATCAACTACTCGGAGCGGCTCTTCTCGGTGGTGGAAGGGAAGATCGTCTACGGGCTCCTCGGCATAAAGGGCCTGGGCGGCAACGCCGCGGACGAGATCGTCCGCGCGCGGGCGGAGGGCGGACCTTTCAAGGACTTCATGGACTTCCTGGACCGCGTGGACCTCAAGGCGGTCAACAAGAAAGTCCTCGAGGTCCTCATCCGCACGGGCTGCTTCGACCGCCTGGGCTCCGGCCGCGCGGCCCTCATGGTCAACATGGAGCCCGCCTCGGACTACGCCCAGCACAAGAAGGACCAGAAGAAATACGGCCAGGCTTCGCTCTTCGACGGCATGGCCGAGGAGGAATTCGCGGAGTACGCGTGGATCCCCTCGGAGGAGTACCCGCGGAGCGAGCGCCTGGAGGCGGAGAAGGAGCTCCTCGGCTTCTATTTCTCCGGCCATCCCCTGGACGACTACCGCACCGCCTGGGAGCGCTGCGTGGACCTGGACGTCTCCAAGCCCGAACGCTCGAGCCCGGACCGGGCCTACACCCTCATCGGCCTCATTTCCGGATTCAAGGAGATCCTCACCAAGTCCGGGAAGAAGATGGCCTTCGCCTCCCTCGACGACTACTCGGGCTCCATCGAGCTCGTGATCTTCTCCGACATCCTCGAGAAGCACCGCGCCGCCCTCACGGACGGCGCCGTGATCTCGCTCAAGGGGAAGGTGGACCTCTCCCGGGGGAAGCCCTCGTTCAAGGTGGAAGACGTCGTGGACGCCTCCTCCCTCCGAGAGAAGTCCGTGCGCGAGGTGCATATCCGCCTCCACCCGCACGCCGCGGGCACGGAGGAGGGGCTCGAGGCCCTGCGCGAGGCCATCCTCGAGCACTCGGGCTCCTGCCGCGTCTTCTTCCATCTTTTGCGCGAGAGCAAGGAAGTGGTGGTGGAGGCCTCCAAGCAGATCGGGATATCGGCGGGCGACCGCGTCTTCGAGGAATTGAAGCGCGTGCCCGCCGTGGCGGAGATCTGGCGGGAATAACCGCCGCGCCTCGGCGGGAGTGACCGCCGCGCCTCGGTTGCATTCCCGCCCGGGCGCCTTATACTTGATTCCGTGCGTTCTTCGCGGAACGGCCGGTCCCCTCCTTGGCGGAACGGGCCGCCCGGATTAGGATTGACGCCCCAGGAGGCGCAAGGATGACCCTGTCGAGGGAAGCGCGCAAGGCCGTGAGCGAGGCCCTCGCCGCGCTCAAGCGGCCGGTGACGGTCACCTCGTTCACGCAGCCCATGGAGACGATCGAGTGCCGCGAGGCCCGGTCGATCGCCGAGTTCCTCGCAGAATCGAGCCCGAAGGTGTCCGCGGACTCCGCCGACTTCGTGGCCAACGGGACCCTCGTGCGCAAGCACGAGATCGAGCTCATCCCCGCTGTCTCCGTGACCTCCCGGGAGGGCGCCTGCGTCAGGTTCGAGGGCCCGCCCGCGGGCTTCATCTTCGAATCCCTCCTCGAGGCGCTCAAGGCGGCCTCGCTCCCGCCCGAGCCCGTCCCGCAGCAGCTCTCCTGGCTCTCCGGCCTCAAGAAGGAGTTCAAGCTCGCCGTGTACTCCTCGCCCGTCTGCCCGGAGGCGAGGTCGATGGCGGCGACGGCGATCCGCCTCGCCTTCCTGAGCGGAGACGTCACGACCCGGATCGTGAGCCTCCCCTGCTTCCCCCACCTGGCCGTGAAGTACGGCGTGAAGGAACTCCCCTCGGCGTACGTCGACGGGAAAGCCGTGGCCGAGGGCCCCCTTCCCGAGGCGGATTTCATGAAGCGGCTCGAGGCCGCCGCAAAAGGATGATCGCATGCTGAATTCGAAGGCGCGGAGCGCCCTGAGCTCCCTCGCGTCGAAGCTGGAACCGAGCGTGGCCCTGGGCAAGGGCGGCCCGAGCGAGGCCGTGCTCGGCCACCTCGCGCTTGAACTGGACCGGCACGAGCTCGTGAAGCTCCGCTTCACGGACTTCAAGGAAGGCCGCCGCGACATCGCGCGCGAGCTCGCGGAGAAGGCGGGCGCCGAGCTCGTCCGCATCGTGGGCAACGTCGCGATCCTCTACCGCCGTAATCCCGACCCCGAGAAACGCAAGATCGATATCGAGACGGCTTAACCGCGGCTAACCCGCGCTGCCCCGGCTTAACCGCGGGACCGCGGCGTAACCGAGCTACCGCGGCGCGGCCGCGCGTTGCCTGAACGTCCCCCTTTCTGATATGCTTTGCGCGTGGAAACCGTACTCAGGGTGCTCATTCCCGTCGCCATCGCCGTCGCCGCCTTTTGGCTCTGGTGGTTCCTGTACTGGGACCCCCGGCAGAAGCGCCGCGAGTGGACGGGCGAGCTCGTGCCCCGGGGAAGCGGCAAGCTCAGGAAATGCCCGATCTGCGGCGAGCCCATGCCCGAGGGATCGCGGGTGAAGAGCTTCGTCTATCCGGGCCAGGCCTACAAGGTCACCCACGTCTTCGGCTGCCCCGCCTGCTATCCCGCGAACGCCTCCCACCGTCGCGTCTGCCCCGTCTGCATGCGCGAGGTCCCCCGCGACGGCTACGTCATCGGCCGAATGTTCGAGCGCCCCGGGAGGAAGCACGTCCACGTGATGGGCTGCACGGGCTGCGCCGTCCCCAAGGCGGAGAACCGCTAGATGGCCACGCTCTGGATCGTCGCGACTCCCATCGGGAACCTCGAGGACATCACGCTCCGCGCCGTCTCCATCCTCAAGGACGCGGACGCGATCGCCTGCGAGGACACGCGGCACAGCCTCAAGCTCCTCAACCGAATCGGCACTTCCAAGCCCCTCATCTCCTGCCACGCGCACCGGGAAGCCGACGGCGCCCGCGCGGTGGTCGGCTGGCTGAACGAGGGCAAGAACGTAGCCTACGTCTCCGACGCGGGAACCCCCTCGCTGAGCGATCCGGGCTCCAAGCTCGTCAGGATGGTGATCGAAGCGGGGCATACGGTGATCCCCGTTCCCGGCCCCAGCGCCTTCGCCTGCCTCATGTCCGTGGCCGGGATGGGGGGCTCCTCGGTGACCTTCGCCGGCTTCCTTTCGCCCAAGGCGGGGCGGAGGAAATCCCGGCTCGCCGAGCTCCTCGGCCGGGGCGAGGCCTTCGTGCTCTACGAGAGCCCCTACCGGATCGTCCGCCTGCTCGTGGACATCGTGGAAGCCGATCCCGAGCGCGAGCTCTGCGTCGGCCGGGAGATGACGAAGATCCACGAGGAATTCATCAGGGGCTCCGCCCGGGACGTCCTGGCGAGGATCCAGGCCAAGGAGGGCGCCCCCAAGGGCGAATTCTCCGTCATGGTCTCCGGCCGCCCCGGCCATAATCCCGATCAGGATCCCGAAGACTGAGTATCCGCTCCGTAAATCGATGCCCCTCAACGGCCTGCATAGTCGGTTCCGTGCCTGTCCGCGCGCCTGGCCGCCAGCGGCCGTCGAATTCCCTCCTTCCCCCCTTTCGTTTTTCCCTCCCCGGAGGTATTATTCATGTCAGGAGCCTTCGGCCGCCGGAATAACGGGAAGAACGCGTATTCCCTTCCGGAAGGCCGGCAAATGGCTTAATTTCCCCCGGCGGGCTGCCGATACTCAGGGTGTAGCGGTTCCCGGCGGGAGCCGCGGATCCGCGCTTGAAAGGCAGGGTTTTCGGAATGATGATCGATCGCTTAGGACCGGCAGATCCTCTCCAGAACGCCAAGAAGAGCTCCAGGCCTGAGCGCCCGTCCAAAGCGGGTTCTTCCGACTCGGTCTCCGTATCCTCCGAAGCCGTCGAGAAGGGCGAGGCCTACCAGACCTACGAGCTCGCCCGGACCTCGCCGGACGTCCGCGCCGAGCGCATCGCCGAGCTCAAGAGCAAGATCGACGATCCCGCCTATATAGACGAGGCGGTCCTCTCCATCACCGCGGACAGGATCCTGGACCAGCTCATCGGCTGAGGGGCCGGCGATATGGCTATGACGGGCGGAGGCAGCCATGCCTCCGCCTTTTTTTCATTCGGGGGCTAGCATGGCGGATTTCGCGATCAAGATTTCGGCCCAGACCCTCCTCGGTCCGGACGTCGTGAACAGGCTCGCGCTCGTCTCGGGCGCCTGGGCGGAGCGCTGCCTCATCGTCGCGGACCCCGCCCTCTACGACTCCGGCGCGGTGGACCGCGTGAAGTCCATCCTCGACGCCCGCGCCATCCAGTTCATCGTCTTCGACGAGGTCCCCGAATTCCCGACCACGCGGACCGCCGACGAGATCCTCAACCTGGCGCGGGGCTCGCGCTCGCAGGCGGTCATCGGCCTGGGAGGGGCCCGCGTGCTCTCCCTCGCCAAGATCGTCGCCTCCGCGGCGCGCGCCGGAGCGGACGTGGACGCGCACGTGGACGGCCGCCCCTTCGAGGGCGAGAGCCTCCCCTACGTCGCCATTCCGACGGCCTACCGGGATCCCTTCCTCTTCCAGGACCGCGCCCTCCTCACGGACGCCCGCGACCGCAGCGCCCGCGTGATCCCCACGGCCCCGGACGCCGCGCGCCTCGTGCTCATCGATCCCACGCTCTCCGTATCGCTGAGTTCCAAGGCGAGCTCCCTGATCTGCCTCGACATAATCCTCGAGTGCCTCGAGGGCTACATCTCGCAGCGCTCGTCCTTCTTCTCCGACACCATCTTCGAGAAAGCCCTCGAGCTCGCCTTCCGCGCCCTCGACGGCTTCATCGCGCGGCCGGAGGACCCCCAGAACAGGCAGGCGGCCGCCGAGGCGTCCTTCCTCTCCGCCTACGGGCTCGCCGCGAGCTCCCTCGGGATCGGATCGGCGCTCTCCTTCTGCATCGGCTCGCGCTACTCCATCCCCAAGGCCAGCCTCGCGACCATCTTCCTCCCCTACGTGATGGAGGGCGCTGCCGTGGCCCGCGTGGAGAAGATGGCGCGCCTCGCGCGCATCTCGGGCGAGGAGGTCGACGGCCTCGGTTCGGGGGAGGCCTCGGGCAAGGCCGTGGACGGGATCCGCCAGCGGCTCGGCGCCCTCCGCGTCCCCACGCGGCTCAAGGACTTCGATTTGAAGCTGGACGACCTCGTGGAGCTCGCGTCAGCGGCGCGCGACATGGAATTCTGCGCGCACCTCCCCCGCACCCTCTCCGTCGAGGACGTCTACGACATCGTGAAACAGGCCTTCTGAAGCCGAGCGGCCCGTGTTCATCCCCCGCAAGCTCGCCAAGCTGAACCCCCGCCACCGGATGCGCAAGGCCGCCCTCATGCTCATGGGCGCGGAACGGCGCATGCGCGTCGCCGCCCCCGCCCCGGCCGCGCCGCGCGGGATAGACGATGACGATATCCGCGCGCTCATGAAATACCTCTCGAACGACGCCGAGCTCCCCGCCGCGATCCGCTCGATCGCCGCCGAGTCCCTCGCGTCCTCTGCGGCCTCCTTAGGCGGGAGCGCCGCGATCCGCGCGATCAACGATCTCCGCCACGCCATACTCGCGGAGCTCGGTTCTCCCGTCGCGGACTGGGACCTGATCGACCCCGCCTCGGGAACCCTGGATCCGGGATCGCGGGACGTGCTTCCGGGCGTGGCCCTCTACCTCGAGGACATCCGCTCGCCCTTCAACGTGGGGACGATCTTCCGCACCGCCGAGGCCTTCGGCGTCGAACGCATCCTCATCTCTCCGCGCTGCGCCGATCCCGGGCACCCGCGAGCCCTCCGCTCCTCGATGGGCTGCGCCGAGGTCCTGCCCTGGGAACGCCTCTCGGCGCCGCCCGACCTCTCGAACGCCTTCGCCCTCGAGCTCGGCGGGACGGACCTCGGGAAATTCTCTTTTCCGAAGAGCGGCGTCTGCGTGCTCGGGAACGAGGAGCTCGGGGTGTCCCCGGAAACGATCTCGGCTTGCGGCCTCGGCCGCGCGAGCATACCCATGTCCGGCGCGAAAGCGTCGCTCAACGTGGCGGTGGCCGCCGGCGTCTGCCTCGCCGCCTGGCGCGAAGCCATCAAGGAAGGACGGAACGATGGAACTCAGTGAACGGCCGCATCGGCGCTTCGATCCGCTCCGCGGAGAGTGGATCCTCTGCTCCCCGCACAGGGCCAAGCGGCCCTGGCTCGGCGCCGTGGAGGACGAGTCGCCCGCGGCGCTTCCCGCCTACGACCCCTCCTGCTACCTCTGCCCCGGAAACGAGCGGGCGGGCGGCATCCGCAATCCGCGCTACGAGGGGCCCTTCGCCTTCCCCAACGACTTCCCCGCCCTCCTCCCGGGAGAAACGGGAGAGAGGCTCGACGTCGAGGGCGTCCTCAGGGCGGAGAGCGTGGCCGGCGCATGCGAGGTGATCTGCTTCTCCCCGCGGCACGACCTCACTCTCCCCCGGATGACCGAGGCGGAGGTCGCGGGCGTCGTGGACGCCTGGGCTGATTGCGACGCGCGGCTCTCGTCCCGGCCGGACATCTCGTACGTCCAAATATTCGAGAACCGCGGCGCCATCATGGGCTGCTCCAACCCGCACCCCCATTGCCAGGCCTGGGCCTCGTCGAGCGTGCCGGGAATCCCCGCGCGCGAGGGTGAGACGCAAACGGCGTATAAGGAGGAACGCGGTTCCTGCCTCCTCTGCGACTACCTCGCCGTCGAGTCCCGCTCCCGGGAGCGCGTCGTCATCGAGAACGACTCCTTCGTCGTCCTCGTGCCCTTCTGGGCCCTTTGGCCCTACGAGACGATGATCCTCCCGCGCCGCCACCTCTCCTCGATCGCGGAGCTCTCGGGCGCGGAGCGGAGGGACCTCGCCCGCGCCATGCGCGCCCTCGGCATCCGCTACGACAACCTCTTCAAGACGGATTTCCCCTACTCGATGGGCATCCACCAGGCCCCCGTCGGCGCGGACGAACGCGTCCGCTCCGCCTGGCACCTGCACCTGCACTACTACCCGCCCCTCCTCCGCTCCGCGACCGTCAAGAAATTCATGGTGGGGTACGAGCTCCTCGCATCGCCTCAGCGCGACATCACGGCCGAGGCGGCCGCGGCCGCGCTCCGGTCCCTCTCCGCCGAGCATTTCCGCTCGGGAAAGGCGCAATGAGCATGGGCATCGCGGAACGCATGAAGGCACCCGCCTGCGGGAAGCTCCTCGGGGCCGTCTACGGCGACGAGGGCGCGGCGGCGGCGCGATCGAGGATCGACGGACTCGTCGCCGCCTCGGGCCTGGGGGGCCGCGAAGGCGCCGCCGTCCTGAGCGCGCCCGGCCGCACCGAGCTGGGCGGCAACCACACGGACCACAACGGGGGACGCGTGCTCGCCGCCGCGGTCCGCCTGGACGCCGTAGCGGTCTCCGCGCCGAGGACCGACCGCGTCGCGCGCATCGTCTCGGAGGGCTATCCCGATCCCATCGTCGCGGACCTCTCCTCCCTCGATCCGCGGCCTGAGGAGCGCGGGAGCGCGGCCTCCCTCGTGCGGGGCGTGGCGCGCTACTTCGCGGACCGCGGCCGCCCCGTCGGCGGCTTCGACGCGCGCGTGCAGTCCCTCGTCCCCTCGGGATCGGGGCTCTCGAGCTCGGCCTGCGTGGAGGTCCTCTTCGCTTCGATCATGGACCATCTCCACGGACACGGCGACGCGCCCTGGACCGAGCTCGCGCTCGCGGGACGTTACGCGGAGAACGAATTCTTCGGCAAGCCCTGCGGGCTCATGGACCAGATGGCCTCAGCGGGCGGGGGCGTCCTCGCCATCGATTTCAAGGACCGGGAGCGCCCTGCCTGGAAACGGGTCCCGGAGAAGGCGCTGAACGGACGCGTGGAGGTGGCCATCGTCCGCGCGGGCGGGGGCCACGAGGGCCTCACCTCCCACTACGCCGCCATCCCCTCGGAGATGCGCGCCGTGGCGGCGATTTTCGGACGCGAGGAGCTCCGCGGCGTCGGCCGTGACGAGCTCCTCGGCGCGGCGGCCCGCGTCAGGGCCGAAGCGGGGGACAGGGCCTTCCTCCGCGCCCTCCACTTCGTCGAGGAGGACGAGCGCGCGGAGGGCATGGCGCGCGCGCTGGCCTCGGGCAGGCTCGGGAGCTTCATCGCGTTGGCGCGCGAATCGGGGCTCTCTTCGGCCCTCCTCCTCCAGAACCTCGACGCGGGAATGGATCCGCGCGATCAAGGCATCCTCGTCGCCCTCGCCCTCGCCGAGCGCATCGTGAACGGGAGCGGAGCTTCGCGTATTCGCGGAGCTTCGCGTGTTCGCGGAGCTTCGCGTGTTCGCGGAGCTTCGCGCATTCGCGGAGCTTCGCGCGTGCACGGAGGCGGCTTCGCCGGCACGATCCAGGCCTTCGTTCCGCGTGGCTTAAAGGCGGTGTTCACTGAAAGGATGGAGGCGGCATTCGGAAAGGGAAGCGTCTCGTTCCCGGGGATCAGGCCGCTCGGCGCCGTCAGGCTCGCTTGACGCCGTCAGGCTCGCGTAGAGCGCGGTCAGCCGAGCGCTAAACTCGATACGCGGGATTCTCCGCTCACTCCGCCTCGGCGACGAGGTAGTGCCCGAGCTCGGCGAGTTCGGGCATGCGGGAGAAGGCGGGGGACTTGCCCTTGGCGTTGGCCTTGTCGATCGCGACCGTCTTCACGTAGAGCTCGTTGACGTAGTCGCTCAGGATGCGGAGGTTCGCCTCGAAGTTGTTGATCGCCATCTCCCGGTAGACGCGGTCCGATTCGCCGTTCGCGGGATTGGCCAGGTGGCGCAAGTTGGGGAGGATCTCCTTCCTCACCTCGAAAATGAAGCGCGCGATGGCGACGATCTGCTGGTAAAGCTCGTCTATGTGGAAACCCTGGTAGCGGTAGTTCTCGGCCTTCTCCGTGAGGAGTTCGATGAGATTCCAGACGCCGGGCTCGAGCACGACGGCGCTGAGGGCGCGCCGGAGGAAGCGGTTCCCTATATTGTTCCGGTAGTGCTGTCCTATCGTCTCGATGAGGGAGAATATCTCCGCATCCTTGACTTGCATGGTAAGAGTATACCACCCGGGTCCGCGTCTGGCCAGCGATCGCCCCGGCCGCTTCCCGTCTCGAGGCCCCCTCGGCGGCGCGGGCCCACGATAGCGCGGACCGCGGGGGGCGTGGTACATTCGACCCATGTCCGGATCACCACGCGCCGCCGCCGTCGCGATCGCCGCGGCCCTCGCCTGCGCCGCTACCGCCTCCTGCTCGCGGGAAAGCGCCGTCGCCGCCGTCCTCTGGACGGACGAGCCGTCCATGGCCCTCTACGCCGAGGCCTTCAACGCGGAGAACGGCCGTTTCAGGGTGGAGACGGCGTACAAGGCCCGGCTCGCGCGGGACTTCGTCGCCGCCAAGGCCAAGCCAGCCATGATCGCCGGGCGCGGCCTCAGGGGATCGACCGTCAGGCCGCACCTCCGCTCGCTCGACCACCTCTTCTCCGAGCTCAGGCTCAACGCCCGCGACTTCTACGCGGATTTCCTCACCGAGGGGAGGATCGACGGCCGCCAGCTCCTCATCCCCGTCTCGTTCAACCTGCCGGCGGTCGCGTTCAACGAGGACGCGGCGGGCGGATTCGAGTCCGGATTCTTCATGGACCTCGAGACCGTCAGGGCCAAGGGACGCGAGTACAACAGTCCGCAGGGCGGTTCATACTCCCGCATGGGCTTCTCGCCCCGCCTCGACCCCGACTTCCTCTTCCTCTACGCGGGCCTCGAGGGCGCGGGCTTCCAGCAGGGCAAGCCGCTTTCCTTCGACTCCCGCCGCCTCGCCGAGGCGATCCGCGGCGTCAGGGAGTGGGTCGCCGAGGCCAACGGATCCGCCGCGGCCGAGGACGAATTCTCCTTCCGCTACATCTACGACCCGAGCTACCGCGCCGCCGCCGCCGGGAGGCTCCTCTTCGCCTACGTCGAAACGGACGCCTTCTTCGGCCTCCCCGAGCAGAAGCGCTCGGGCCTGGATTTCCGCTGGATCATCCACGACGGGCGGGTCCCCGCCGCGTCCGCCCCGGTCTACCTCGGCATAAGCCGCAAAGGCAGGGGCAGGCGGGCGGCGGAGGCCTTCGCCTCCTGGTTCTTCGATCCCGACGTCCAGCGCCGCATCCTCGACGACGCGAAGGAGCTCAGGCTCACGGAGACGGGCTTCGGGATCGCGGGCGGATTCTCGTCGCTCAGGGAGGTGAACGAGAAGGCCTATCCCGCCCTCTATCCCGACCTCGTGGGGCACATGCCCCCGGACGGCCCCTTCCTCGTTCCCGACGCGCTCCCCGAGAACTGGCCCGCCCTCAAGCGGGACGTCGTCCAGCCCTTCCTGGAGGAGGAGTGCGCCAAGCCCCCTACCGCGTCCCTTCCGACGAAGGAGGACCTGGAGGCGAGGATATCCGTCTGGCTCCGGGAGAATCCCGAGGGCTGACGGCGCCCCGGAACCCGATTCCCCGGCCTATCGGATCGCTCATACCCCGCCTCCCCCGCGCCGATAATGAAAGCGGAGGCAGGGTCGATGATCAGTTCCGTGAACGCGTCCTACATGCCCCTCTCCTCGCTCCCCCCGATAAGCTCCCTCGGCTCGAGGACGGGCGTCCCCGTCGTCAAGAGCCAGGCGCTCTACGCCAACTTCAAGCACTTCTACGGCGTCCCCACCGAGGACGGGATCAGGATAGACCGGCTCCAGGTGCTGAACGCGGTCATTGACCGCCTCTCCGACCTCAGGCGCGATCCCCGGCTCTCCGCGCTCGCGCGCCGCGACTCCCGCGGCGCGGATCCCGCGGGCCTCGACGACCTCATCCTCCGCCTCGAGAAGGACATGCGCGCCGAGGCCATGAAGCCCGCCGCGCCCTACCGCCCCTCCGTCGCCCTGCCCACGGCCATCGCCGTGAATCTCCTCGCCTGAACCGAATACCGGATACCTGTTCTGCTCCGTTCATTACAGCCGTCATAACCCGGATCGGGGCGTTCCCAGGAAAAAAAGAAGCCCGTCCGGATATATCCGGACGGGCTTTCAATTAGCCAAGATCGGGAATCGAACCCGAGACCTGCGCTTTACGAGAGCGCCGCTCTACCGACTGAGCCATCTTGGCGGGACCTGAAAAATATACCGGAAAGCCCCGGAAAGGCAACTCCCCGCGGGCCCGGCGGATCGTCGCCGCGGGCTCGGCGCGCCGTCGATCGGCTCGAACGCCCGGTAGCGCGGCTAGGACTTCTTCCGCTTGGTGTTCACGAATCGCTGGAAATCCGAAAGGTTCTTGACGATGATCCGGTCCTCCATGATCTCCACGCGCCGCTGGGTGGCGAAGTGGGAAAGGACCTCCCGCGCGGAGTCCACGGACATCCCCGCCCAGTGGGCTATGTCGTCCAGGCTCGCCCGGAATTCCCGCGAAGCGCCCTCGCCCTGGGACGGGCTGGACTCGCTCAGCATGAGGAAGACGTCAGCGACGCGCGCCTGCGGCTCGTCCAGCTTCAGGACCATGAAGCGCCGCTTCTGGTCGTAGATGCGCTTGGTGAAGAGCTTGAGCAGCCTCATGGCGATCTGGGGATTGCCCAGCATGAGGACCTCGAAGTTGGCCCGGTTGAACTCGAGGGCCTTCACCGTGTCCAGGGCCACGGCCGTCGCGGAGCGCGGGGCCTCCTCCAAGATGGCCATCTCCCCGAAGATCTCCGGCGGCTGGAGGACGTCGAGGGTCTTCTCGATGTCGCCCATGATCTTGCTGATCTGGACCCGGCCCTGCTGGATGAGGTAGAAGTTGTCGCCGGGCTCGTACTCGGAGAAAATGATCTCGCCCTTCTGGAAGGTGCGGGCGAACCGCTGGAAGGAAGAAAGGTCCATCGCCATGGCTCAGCCCTCGATCGCCTTCAAGGCGCGCTTGGCCTTGATGCGGGCGGATTCGTCCTCGTCCAGCTGCATGGAGAGGATCTTCTTGTAGAAGCCCGACGCCCGCGGCTTGTCCCCCTTCTTCTCGTAGGCCTGGCCCATGTAGAAGAGGGCGTCGGCGATATCGGGGTGGCGCGGGTACGACTGGAGCATCTTGGAGAACTGCGCGAGGGAGGAATCGATCTGCCCCAGGAAGTAGAGGCAGCGCGCGATCTCGAAGCAGGCCTTGGCGACGTACTCGTCGTCCTCCCCCGCGTCGACGATCTTCTTGAACTCCTGGTACGCGTCCTTGTACTTCTCCTGCGTGAAGAGCGAGACGGCGTTGTAGTACTGCTTGGCGGCGCCCGAGAGCTCCTTGCCCGGGCCCCCCTGCTTGGGCGGCGGCGGAGCCGCCTTCGCCTGGCCGCCGTCCGAGGGCCAGAAGCCGTCCTCGTCCGCGGCTCCTCCGAAACCGTCGACGTCATCGTCGCGGGAAGGCGCCGCCGGGCGCCCGGCCGGCCTCCCGCCCCCCTCTCCCTGCATGAGGGGCGCCGGGCCCTTGCCCTGGCCGTAGCGCTTGAGGGAGCTCTCCGCCACCTCCAGGTTCTTGGAGGCCTCGCGCGCCATCTTCCCCGCGGGGTAGTAGGTGAGGTACCGGGAAAAGACGTACACGGCCTGGGAATAGAGGCGGTTCTTGAGGTAATACTCCCCGGTCTTGAAAAGGCCGGTCTCCGGATTGGCCTGATCCTCCTTTTCCAGGAGGTTCTCCACCTGTCCGTGGATCCGGCGGAGCTGGTTGGAGAAGACCTTGAGCATCTTCATGATGATGCGGATGTTCTGGGAAGCGAACTGCTCGAACTCGGGAACGGTGAACACGAGGACGCCGGCGTCCTGGAGGACGATCGCGTTCTCCTCCCGGGGATACTTGCCCATCGCCGACTTCACGCCGAAGAACTCGCCCGTCTGGATGAATTCCCGGACGTCCGCCCCCGTCTCGATGTCCGAATAGCTTAAGCTGACCTTCCCTTTCTGGAGGATGTAGATCTTATCCGCGGGATCTCCCTGGAAGTAGATGACCGAGTTGGTTCTGTAGGTCAGGGCCTTGGGCATCCGTTCTCCGTTCCGCTCGATTCATCGTTCGCCGGGTCGCCCCGGAGCGGCGATCCGGCAAGGGCCGCGCCGCCGCGCATAGAATTGTAGCCTCCGCGCCGTTCCGCTGTCAAACAGCGGGGGAGAGCGTCCGCGACGGGACCGAGGCGGGGGCCTGTCTCAATATCGGCATTCGGGGGTTAAAAATGAAGGAACCGAGGCTCCGGAGGTCGCTACGCCCCGGCGCCCTCCGAGGGCGCGGAAGCCGCCGGACCGTCGTCGTCGGCGGATTTACCGTCGGCAGCCGATTCGCCGTCGGCGACCGATTTACCGTCGGCGGCGGAAGCGCCGTCGCTGGCGTCCTCATCCCCGGCTGCCTCCTCGGGCGGCCTGATATGCTTCGCGTACATGAAGAAATCGTCGCCCTTCGCGTAGAAATCCGGGATGTGGCCGATGAGGGAGAAGCCTATGGATGAGTAGAAACCCTCTGATACGATGGATTCCTTGCGCGTCGAGGTCTCCACGGAGAGAATCGCGTTGGACGTCTGCTTGAGGATCTCCACCTCGATCCGCTCGATGAGCTGGCGGCCGATCCCCTGCATGCGGGAGAGCTTGTCCACGACCAGCCATTTCACGTCGAAGGTGTGTTCGGTTCCGTGCACGGGGCAGAAATAGGCGAAGCCGGCGACGCGTCCCGAGGACGACAGCTCAATGAGGGTCGAGAGGCTCTCGGGGCGGCTTTCCCACTCCTCCAGCGTCTCCTTCATGATTTCGAGCTCGATATCCTTGAATACGCCCGTCTCTCCGGCGAGCAGTATATAATACCTGATATCGGTCATAGGGCTGCGGCCCCCGCGGCGAACGACGCTCGCTTTGCCATTTGCCGCAATTATACCCGCGGGCCGGACCTTGTCCATACCCGGCCGGGAAATAAGGCGGCCGGGGCGGGAGACCGGAGGAGGAGCTCGTGGAAAAGGGATTTGTACCGGAATTCTTCGACAGGATCATCCCGCCCATGGTCCAGTACGATTATTTCCTCGGCATGGAGGAGGCCCCCTTCCCGGATTCGGGCGGGCGCTTCTCGCTCGCCATGTCCTGGTGGCTTGCGGAGGCGGCCCAGCTCGGGTACGAGGAGCCCAACTTCATCGCCAACGTGATGCGCTTCGCTGGCTTCCCGCGCTTCAGGTTCTTCCACAACCTCTCGACCGAGGCCTTCGTGGCCCATAGGCCCGTCGATAAACGTTCCCCGGGCGCCGCCATCGTCATATTCCGCGGAACGGAACTCAAGAGCCCCCGCGCCCTCCTCGACCTTTACACCGATGCGCGCTTCACCAAGGAGAGCCTCAACGGGGGGCACGTGCACAAGGGATTCAAGGACGGCCTCCTCGCCGTCTGGGAGGGCAAGGGCTCTCCGTCCGCGTCCGCGAGCTCGGGCTCCTGGGAATACCAGGACGGCCTCCGTCCCTACCTCGACGGCCTCGCCGCCGAAGGCGTGGAGCGGATATACCTGACGGGGCACTCCCTGGGCGCCGCCCTCGCGACCGTCGCGGCGTCCCTATACCCGACGGCCGCGGCCCTATACTCGTACGGATCTCCCATGGTGGGCGACGCCGCCTTCGCGGCCTCCATCAAGCCGCCGGTCTACCGCTGGGTCCACGGCCGCGACCTCGTCACGCAGATCCCCCCTCCCGACATCATGGAAAAGCTCCTCAAGTACTCGTACATCCACTGCGGGGAGCTCCATTGCATCGATTCGAGCGGCCGCCCGGCGGATCGGCCCCAGGACGCCAGCTTCACGGGCATGCTCATGAAGGACGTGAACAAGGTCATGGAGGGCCTCTCGGATTCCTTCACCCAGGCCTTCGGCTCCCTCGAGAGCGTCAAGAACACCTTGAAGTCGCTCAAGGAGCGGCGAAAGCGGAAGGCGACGAAGCGCCGCCTCAAGGCCGCGGGCGTCCCCTTCGTGGATAGCCTCTACGACCACGCGCCCGTGCAGTACTCGGCGAAGATCCGGAATCTCCTCTGCGACGAGCTCGGATCCTAGCGGGGCTCCGGCCGCCTCACGCCTGCGCGGCGCGCATCTCCGCGTAGAGGCCGCCCGAGGCCGCCAGTTCCTCGTGCGTGCCCGATTCCGCGAGCCTCCCTCCGTCGATGACGAGGATGCGGTTCGCGGCCCTGATGGTCGAGAGCCGGTGCGCGATGATGAAGCTCGTCCGGCCCTTCATGAGCGACGCCATGGCCGCCTGGATCCGCGACTCGGTCCTCGTGTCCACGCCGCTCGTCGCCTCGTCCAGGATGAGGATGGAGGGCTTCGCGAGCACCGCCCGCGCGATGGCGATGAGCTGGCGCATCCCCTCGCTCAGCGACGAGGCTCCCTCGCCGAGCCTCGTGCCGTAGCCGTCGGGCAGGCGCCTGATGAGGTGGTCGGCGTTCGCGGCCTCGGCGGCGGCGACCATGTCCGCCTCGCTCGCTTCCGGGTCGGCGTAGAGGATGTTGTCGCGGACCGTTCCCGAGAAGAGGTAGCTGTCCTGCGGTACGATGCCGAAGAGGCGGCGCAGGTCCGCACGCGCGTACGAGGAGAGGTCCCTCCCGTCCAGGAGGATCGATCCCGAATCCGGATCGTAGAAGCGGGCGATGAGGTTCGCGATCGTGGTCTTCCCCGCGCCCGTGGGGCCCACGAGGGCGGTGACCGTCCCCGCGGGCGCGGAGAACGAGAGGTCGTCGATGACCTTGCGGCCCGCGCGGTACGAGAAGGAGACGCCCCGGAATTCGACGTCGCCCCTGATCCCCGCGGCCCGGCCGTCCTCCGCGCGGAATTCGATCCTGGCCGCGCCCTCGGGATCCCCGGTCTCCTCCTTCTCGTCCAGCACCTCGAAGACGCGCTCCGCCCCGGCCACGGCCGAGAGCAGGGTATTGTACGCGTTGGCGAGCTCGTTGAGCGGACGGGTGAACTGGCGCGAGTACGCGATGAAGGCCGCGATCGCGCCCGCCGTGACGGTCCCTCGCGTCGCGAGGAATCCGCCGACGAGCGCGATGCCCGCGAGGGCGAGGTTGGAGATGGCGTTGGTGAAGGGCATGATGATGCCCGACCAGACGAGGGCCCTCGTTCCGACGGATTTCAGGGCCTCGTTCTCCCTCGAGAAGGCGCGGAGCGAGGCGTCCTCCCGGCCGAAGGCCTTCACCGCCTCCATCCCGGAGACGGTCTCCTCCGCGACGCCGTTCAGCGCGCCGAGGGCCGCCTGCTGTCCGGCGAAGAGCTTCCGCGTCCTCATCGAGACGGCCTTCGCGAGCGCCGCTACCAGGGGCGCCGCGGCGAGCGCGACGAGCGTCAGGATCGGGGAGAGCGCGAGCATGAGGACGATCGCTCCCGTGATGGTGAAGGCGGTGGAGACGATCTGCGTCGCGGACTGCGCCATCGTCGAGGAGACGGCGTCCACGTCGTTCGAGAGGCGGCTCATGAGATCGCCGCGGTTCATCGAATCGAAATAGGAGGTCGGGAGGCGGCCCATCTTGGAGAAGAGCTCGAGCCTGAGGGAACGCGCGATCCGTTGGGCGGCCGCGGCCATGATCCGCTGGTTCAGGGCGGACGCGCAGGCCGCCGCGGCGTAGACCGCGAGGAGGGCCCCCGCCGCCAGGGCGAGCCCGCGGAGGTCCGCCCCCGGGATCATCGCGTCCACGGAGGCGCCGATGAGCCGCGGGGCGGCGAGGAGGGCGGCGCACTCGGCGAGGATGAGGATGGAAGCGGCCGCGAGCCCGCGCTTCTCGTTCCTGAAACGCCCGATGAGCCTGCGGAGCGAGGTCCGCGCCGCCTTCGGGCGCTCGTCCGGCTCGAGAAAGCGCGCCCCGCCGAGCCCCGGCCCGCGGTGCGGCCCGCGTCCGGCCATCCTCGACGCGATATCCGCGATCGAGGGCGTCCCGTCGCCCGCGGCTCCGCGCCTTCCCGCCTCAGCCACGGATCGCCTCCAACTGCAGGTCCTGGGAGCGGCAGATATCCCGATACGCCTCGCAGGACCGAGCGAGCTCCGCGTGGGTCCCGAATCCCGCGACGGTCCCCTCGTCCAGGACCAGGATCGCGTCCGCGCCGCGGATGGACGATACGCGCTGGGCGATGACGACGACCGTGGCCCCGCCGGCCTCGGTGCGGAGGGCGGCCCTGATCCTCGCCTCGGTGAGCGAGTCCACGGCGCTCGTGCAGTCGTCCAGGACGATGAGGGCCGGTTTCCTGACGAGGGCCCGGGCGATGGCGATCCGCTGGCGTTGGCCGCCCGAGAGGTCGAGCCCTCCCCTCCCGACGGCGGTATCGTAACCGCCCGGCATCGCCGAGATGAATTCATGAGCGCAGGCGGCCTCGGCGGCCTTCCTCACCTCTTCCTCGCTCGCGCCCTCGTTCCCCCAGCGGATATTCTCCGCCACCGTGCCCGTGAAGAGCACGGACTTCTGCGGGACGAGGGCGATGCCGCCCGCGAGCTCCCGCGGATCGGCCGAAGCCGCGTCCTGTCCTCCCAGGAGGACGCGGCCGCGCTTCGGCTCGTAAAGTCGGCAGAGAACCCTCGCGACGCTCGACTTCCCCGATCCCGTCGACCCGATGATTCCGAGCGTCCCGCCCGCGCGGCACGCGAAGGATATCCCCTTGAGCGCGGCCCTGGACTCGTCGCCGTCGTACCAGAGCCAGACGTCGTCGAACTCGATTGAGAGGCCGCGCCCTTCCGTCGCGGCGGACGCAATCGTCGGGCGGGGCGCCCCGCGGGCACTTCCCGGCGCTCCGCGCGGGATACCGGCCGTCCCGCCGTCCCGCGCGCCCCCGGCCGCGAACACCTCGGATATCCGCTCCGCCGAGGCGCGCGCGCGCACGAGCGCGTTGAAGATGAACGCGAGGAGGGTGAGGGCGTGGAGGATCTGTATCATGTAGTTAACGATGGCGACAGCCTTGCCCGCGCCGGCCCGCCCCGCGACGACGCCCGCGCCCCCGAACCACAGGACCGCCGCGATCCCCGCGTTCAGCGCGAAGGCCGCCGCCGGCGACGAGAGCGCGAGGATCCTCATCGCCTTGAGCGTCCGCGCGGTCAGCTCCTCGTTCCGCCCGGAGAAGCGCGCCTCCTCCGAATGATGGCCGCTGAAGGCCTTCACCACGCGGACGCCGGCGAGGTATTCCCGCATGGAGGAATTGATCCCGTCCAGGGATTCCTGGATGCGCCTGTATACGGGGAAGGAGGCTCCGAGCCCCAGCGCGACGATCGCGATCGCGGCGGGAAGGGAGAGGACGAGCGGGAGGGCCATCCGCGCGTCGAGCCTGATGGCCATGACGACTCCTCCGATCGCGAGGAGCGGCGCGCGCACGAAGACCCGCATGAGGCCGTTCACGAGGTTCTGGACCTGCGTCACGTCGTTCGTGAGGCGGTTGACGAGGGACGAGGGCTCGAAGCGGTCCGCGTCCGGAAGCCCGAACGAGAGGATCTTCCGGAAAAGGTCCGCCCGAAGGGACGCGCCGAAGGACTGCGACACCCGCCCCGAGATCGAATTACGCGCCGTCGCCGCGCAGGCCCCCGCGGCCGCCGCGGCGAGCATCCAACCCCCGAGCCTCATGACGACCGAGAGGTCGCGCGCAGCGATCCCCTCGTCGATGATCCGCGCGACCACCGTGGGCAGGAAGAGGTCGCACGCGACCTCCACGGCCAGGATCGCCACCGCCGTCAGGAAGGGCAACGCGAACGCGGGAACGTATTTTTTCAGGAAACCGTATCGCGAACATGTTCCCCTACGTAGCGGTGACATTGCGCCGTCAGTCTATTACCCGCCGCCGCCTGAGGCAAGCCGCCCCGCCATCGTCCAAGCCTCCATATTGCGCCGGACCGATTCGGCTTCCACGGGCCAGGCCACTTCATTCCACGCTCGGAAAGCGATCCAGGGCCGTTATCCCTTATTCCCCCTTTTTCCTCCAAGGTATTTGCACATGAATACGATGGGATAAACCACGCCTATCGCGCCGCTCAGGCATAAGGCGGGCTCCTCCCTGAAAAGGGAGGCTATCGATTTGCCGGCGCGAAGGTCATGCATGATCGCGGTGATCGCCGCGATACCGGCGATGAATATCAATATGAACGAGCCGATGGCAATGGTCGATATTATCGGCAATATTTTTTTGAACTTCTCACTCCGTGCTTCGGCATCGCGCGCGAGAGTCATTCTGCCCGATTGCGTCTTCTCCGACTCCTCAAGCCTTTGAATTTCCTTCCGCTTTCTTCGCTCCACTTCTTTCCGGAGAGACACTCCTATCGCGATTGGGAAAACGACGGCGATAAGGACGCATAATATCATGATAACGAATGGCTTCATGGATTCTCCTGCCGGACTTGAAAAAAGGGTATCGCCGTCATCGGGATCGGCTCGAACCTTTTTCAGGTTTTGGCACGCCGCCTTGAAGCGATCGACGATATAGACCCTTTGCCGTCGATGTCCTTGACCCCCGCGCAGGCGGAGTGGGCATAAAGCGATCGCGCCGCTCTCGAACTTCGCAGGCATTCGGGAATCGAACCTTATCCGCACGCCCTCGGCTCGCCACGTACCCGGGGCTCCATATTTTCATCCATCGAACACCGACTCGATTCCCGAATGCCCGCGAAGCACGTACTACGTCTTATGATCGCTGCGATGCCTCGGGCTCCCCGCCCTTCACGAATCCCATGACCACGAAGGCGGCCGCCATCGCGACGGCGCAGAGGACGAACATGCCCCAGTATCCCCCAATGGGTTTTCCTTCAGTCGATACTGTCTTGATGGGCGAGAATTTCACGATAAGGTCGATTATGGCCCCGGCGATGGGCGGCGCCGCGATCGCCGCGGACTGGGAAGCGGTGTAGTAAACTCCGGTGTAGATGCCCATGGTGTCCTGCCCCGCCATTTGCCAGAGCATCGGGAAGGAATTGGCTACCACGCTCACCCAGAAGATGCCGAAGACGAAGAGAATTCCGAGGTAAACGGGGAATGCGATCCCGGCGGGGATGAGCCCGCCGCGAAGCGTGAAATCGAATGCGAGCAGGAAGAGACATACGATAACGAGAGCGAACAGCGATATTCGAATCGTCTTTTTCCGGCCAATCTTGTGTGCGAGGTACCCCGAGGGCACGGCGAACAGCGCATACGCGACGCCCACCGCTCCCATCCCGAATCCCGCGCTCCCATCGCTCACCCCGATCACGTCCATCGCGTATACGCCGATAAACGGCTTCACGCCCTCATACCCGATGAACCAGAGGAACAACGAAACGAGAATCAGGAGCGCGCCCCTACTGCCCTTGATCGCCGCCTTGACCGCCTCCTTGAAAGGAACCGGCTTCTTTTCCGGATCGTTGCCCACGGCGGCCGCGAGCTTGTTCTCGCGTATCAGGGCGAACACGAGGATCGTCGAGACGAGGATGAAAACCGTGGCGACGGGGAAGGGAAGCTTTCCTTTCGTTTGTCCGATGACCGGAAGGACCTTATCGAAGTCCATGAGCTTCCCGAGGATGAGGGTCCCGAGGATGGCCGCGAGTCCGCCCATCGTGTTTATCACCCCGTTCGCCTCGGAACGGTATTCGGCGGGCGTGAGGTCGGGCATCAGGGCGACGATCGGGCCGCGAGCGGCTTGCTTGAAGATGTTCAGGAAGAAGAGCAGGACGATGAGCCCCCAAAGGAACGGACGCGCATAGGGGACGAACGCGAACAGGATCGCGCAAACCGGGAGGGTCGCGAGTATCCAGGGCATTCGCCGCCCGATCCGCGTCCTCGTCTTGTCCGACCAGATGCTGACGATCGGGATGAGGAACACCGCGAGCGCGTTGTCTAGTGCCATGATTATCCCGATGATCGTCTTGGACGAGATGTGGTCCCCGAGGAATTTGGGCACGTAGGTGTCGTAGAGGGGATCCATGAGCCCCATGGTGAAGAAGCCGAAGCCGATGAGGAAGGTCAGCCCTAGGTACTTGGAGAATCCCTCGCGCTTCTCTGACATCGATCGCCCCCTTGCGGCGTTCCGGCGCGGACCGCCCGGGGCAGTATAGCACGGTCCGGGCGGACGAGGGCCGCGGGAATCGGCGAAGCCGCTACGGGCCGATGAAGCCCGAGGCCCAGTGCCAGAGGGGCTTGGAGAGGGACGAGCTGAAGGGCGCGAGCAGCGAGAAGTCCGGGAGCCAATCGTCGCCGGGGACGAGCTCCTGGTAGAAGCCGCCCTCGAGCCCGTAGTCCTCGAGCATCGCCACGAGCTTTTCCTGCTCCTCCTCGCGGAGCTGGCGCCCGGGGGCGGCGCTCCCCCGCCCCGCCATCGCCTCGATGGGCGTGTACTGGCTCATCACGGAAATGAGGGCCCGGCCCCCGAGGTTCTCGGCGAACCACCGGAAGACGGGCTCGCTCGCCTCGAGCATGCCGGGCAGGACGAGGTGCCGGACGATGACCCCGCGCTTCATGAGCCCGTCCCGCATGACGATGGGGCTCGTCGCGGCCATCCGGAGGATCGCCTCCGCCGCGGCCGCGGGGTAGTCCTCCGAGCCGAAGAAGCGCCGCGCGATTCCGGAGTCCAGGGTCTTGAGGTCGGGGAGCCAGACGTCCACGGATCCCGACAGCGCGTCGACGCCCTGGGCCGTCTCGTAGCCCGAGCCGTTCCAGAGGACGACGAGGCCGGAACCCCGCTCCCGCGCGCGCTCGACGCCCCGGACGACGGAGGGGATGAAGTGCCCGGGCGTCACGAGGTTGAGGTTCTCGGCGCCCATGGCCTCGAGCCTGAGCGCGATCTCCGCGAATTCATCGATCGAGATCTCGCGTCCCATGCCGCGCTGGGAGATCTGGTGGTTCTGGCAGAAGGCGCAGCGGAGGGCGCAGCCCGAGAGGAAGATCGTTCCCGAACCGCCCGTTCCCGTGAGGGGCGGCTCCTCGCCGAAATGGAGGCCGGCCCAGGCCGCGCGCATGGACGCGCCCTCGCCGCAGGCCCCGCGCTCTCCCGCCAGGCGGTCGACGCGGCAACGGCGGGGACAGAGCTCGCAGGAACGGTAGTGCTCCTCGACGCTTCCGGCCATCAGTGGATGGCGCCCCGCTCGGTCACGAGGGACATGATCGACATGAGGGCTTCCAGGGGGAGCTCGTCGCCCGCGGCGTTCGCGGCGTCGCGGATGCCCGTCCAGTCCTCCCGGTCGAGTTCCGCGCCGTCGTAGTCCCCCGCGACCGCGCTCGCGATGCCGGCGAGCCTGTCCACGTCGCGCTCGCCGAGGACGCCGCTCCCGCCGCCCGCGCGCTCGATGAAGACGCCGAAGGCGTCGGCCGCGAAGGCCTCCGGAAGGCCGGAGACGTGCGCCATGAAGAGCGACCGGAGGGAGGCCTGGACGGCGGGGTCGTCGACGGAACGCCCCTCGAGGCGGGCGGCGTCGGACATGAGCTTGTCGAGGGCGCGCATGGATCGATCCTAGCCCGCCGAGCGGGAAGCGACAAGGAGGCTCAGGGCCATCGCGATCGAGTTGTAGATCCCGTGCGCGATGGCGATCTCGTGGAGGTCGCGCCGCTTCGCGTATCTCCAGGCGAAGAGGAAGCCCACCACGGTGGTGGCCGCGATGCCGCGCCAGCCCTGCCACATGTGGAGCACCCCGAACATGGCCGCGGAGAGGGCGACGGGGGCCCAGCCGCGGAGGCCCGCGTCGGCGAAGTCGGACTGGAGCCAGCCGCGGAAAAAGAGCTCCTCCCGGTAACCCGTGATGAACGAGGTCGTTATCGCGAGGGGGAGGTACGAGGCCCGGGTGAAGACGTACGGGACCGATTTCCATTCCGAGGCGTCCCCGAAGCCCAGGACCGAGGGCATCGCCAGGAAGATGAGGACGATCCAGCCCGCGCCCAGGGCCGCCAGGGCGAGCGCGGGCGCGCGGAAGGCCACTGAAGGCGAGGGTTTCGACGCTCCGCGCTCGGCGATCACCCCGCGGCGCCTCAGCCCCCAGCCGAGGAGCGCCACCTGAGGCAGGCTGAGGATCCAGTACGTGACATACCAGGACAGTTCGTCGAGGGCGGGGGCCGTTCCGGTCGCCAAGAGGGCTGGCATGAAGAGGACGGCGTAGAGGAGCAGGGATTCGATCAGCCCCTCCCGGCGGGGGCGTTCGTCTGTAATCATCGTCGCCGGCATGATATACTCTCAAGCAGAGGATAACAATGAGCCTGACCGCGCTGCTCATCATCGTCGTCTCCGCCCTGGGACTCATCGTCCTGGCCCTCGCGGGCCTGGGCGGCGAGCGGTCCCCGTGGATACGGTTCTACGCGCGCGGCAAGGCCTCGGGCTTCACCCTGGCGGAGCTCAACTACCTCAAGGGAATCGCCCTCGAGCTCAGGCTGGAGGATCCCCTCTCGCTCTTCTGGTCGGACAAGAGCCTGGACAGGGCCATCAAGTGCATCTCGGCCCACAAGCGGATCGACGGGACCGAGAAGGACCCCGAGGTCCTGGACTTCATGTCCAAGCTCTACGACCACCGCAAGCGCGTGGAATTCGAGCGCCCCAAGACGAGGCTCGGGATCAGGAGCACCCGTTCCATCCCCCCGGGGACGAAGCTCCGCGTCCTCGTGGACAAGCTGGGGGTCTACAACTCGACGGCCTTCCAGAACACCCAGCAGGCCCTCGTCATATCCCTGCCCGGCGGGAGGCGCCTCCCCGAGGGCTTCCGCTGGCCCGGCAAGCGCGTGTCGATCTACTTCTGGCGCGCCGAGGACGCCGGCTACGTCTTCGATTCCTACGTCATGGACGAGGGCGCCGACGGCAAGGTGCCGATCCTCCGGGTCGGCCACACGGACACGCTCTTCCGCACGCAGAAGCGGAGGTCCATCCGCGCCAAGAGCCGCATCCCCGCCTACCTCTACGTGCTCAGGCGCATCGAGGGGGCCTACGAGAAGCCCGAGCGCGTGCCCGGCATGAAGTGCGTGGTGGAGGACATCTCCGAGGACGGCGCCGCGGTCTTCATCGGCGGCCGCGCCAAGCCCATGATGAACCTCAAGCTCCAGTTCCGCCTGGGCGACGTGCAGGTCGTGATGAGCGGGACGGCCAAGGGGGTCGAGTACGACGCGGAGCGCAACCAGTCGCTCATACACGTTCAGGCGGTGCCTCCGAGCCCGCGCATGAAGAACATCATCCTATCCTACGTCTACAACGTCTTCGAGGAGGACGAACAGGGATGAAGGGAGCCCGTATGCGTATCAAGGCCGCGGCCCTCGCCGCGCTCATCGCCTCCGCCGCGGCGGCGTTCGCCCAGGAGGCGGACGACCTCGTGAGGAGCTACCAGAGGAATTTCGTCCGCTCCTCGCTGAGCATCAAGATCGACGTCCTGCGCCAGGCCGCGGACTACAAGGACGCGGACATGGGGCCGCTCTACCGGATGGGGGTCCGCTTCGCGCTCGACAACGCCCAGTACCTCCAGTCCGACGTCCAGCTCCGCGACGTCGCGGCCCTCTCGGTCGCGGGCCTGCGCCGCAACGGGACGGTGGACGCCGTTCCCGACCTCTGGGCCCTCTTCCAGGTCTTCAAGGAGCCCTACGTCCGCGTGCCCGTCCTCGAGGCCCTCGGGGACCTCGCGGCCGGCAACAGCCAGGCCATCCTCAACATCAACACCTTCCTCTACAACCAGAACGCGATGCGCCGCGCGGGCACCATGCCGGATTTCCAGGTCATCGAAGCCTGCGTCCTCGCCCTGGGCAAGCTGGGGAGCGCGACCTCCTATTCCGTCCTCTTCAGCACCTACGCCACGGGGTACTCCGAATCGATCACCAGGAAATCGCTCGAGGCCATGTCCCGGATCCAGGGCGATTACAAGGGCTACCTCGTCGAAGTGATACGCGAGGATTCCACGATTGAGAGGTCGGCGGCCCTCAAGGCCGCCATAGAGAATCCCGCGTTCTCTGATGCGGACAAGGCGGAGGTGGCGGAATCGGCGCTCGACATGGCCCTGACCTATACGTCCTCGAACGCCGTGGACCTCCAGATCGTGAAGGAGATCAGGAGCCGCGCGATGCGGGAGCTGGGAGCGCGCGGATGGAGCAAGGCCTCCAGCCTGGCCGTCCGGGCCTTCAACCAGGCGAACGCGGAATACGCGCGCGGGACGGGCACCAAGGCCGCGGTGCTGGAGGCGATCTCCCTCCTCGGATCGATGAGGACCACGGAGGCGGCGGAGGCCCTCACCCTCCAGCTCCAGCTCCTCAACGCGAAGGAGGACGCCGGGGACGCCCTGGACGAGCAGATGACCATCGCGGTCATCAACAACCTGGGCGCCCTCGGGGACAAGGTCGCTTTCGAGCATCTCCTCTTCGTGGGATACCTGGGCTATCCGGAGACCATAAAGGTAGCCGCCCGCGAGGCCCTCAAGAAGCTCAAGCTGTAATATCCCCTCCGGGGACCGGTCCCGCTCCGGGACCGCGTCCCGGCTGCGGACGGAACCGCGTCCCCGCGCGCGGGCGCCCGCGTCCCGGAGCCCTCGTCCTCGGGCCGGCGGCCCGGGCGGGCATCGCGGGCGCCTTCTGCGCCTACCTTCCGCCCATCCCCGGCGCGGAAGCCCTCGATTCGTCGCTCAGGCTCCTCATCGGAATAGCCCTCTCCGCGATCGGCTCCGTGATAGCCGGACCGATGGCGATCATGCTCGGCCAGGCCTCGCGTCACGCACCATCGACCCGGGAGGCTCGGACGCGAACGCTCAGGGCGGGACGCGCCTTCAAGGCGATCGGCATCGGAATCGCCGTGGCGGCGGCGTCAAGGAGCGCCGCCCTGCGGGAGGCCCGGCCCTGGTTCGGGATACCGCGGGATCGGATAACGGCGATGAGCGGCCTCGTCACGGGGCAACCCTCCCCCGCGAAGAGCGGCGGTACCGTCATAAGGATGTCGATCGATGAGGTCAGGGGCGGGCCGGCGGCGCAAGGCGGATCGGCGGCCGGAGCCAGGCAGGTTTGGAAAGGCGGAGCCCGCCTGCGCGTCGCCGTCCTCGTGCGCTCGGGAACGGGCGCCGCTTGCCGCGTCCCCTCGGAGGGCGAGCGGCTCGTCCTACGCGCCCCTCCCCCTGAAGAGGGAGACCTCATCTTCGTCGACGGGGACGGCGTGGAATCGCTCGGCTTCGACTCGCCGGCGCGTTCCTTCCTCGCGCGGGCGCGCGCGGGGTTCAGGAACGCGGGGGCCCGCAGCCCCTTCTCCGGCTCGGGCCTCCTCGTCGCCCTCATGACGGGCGACCGGTCCCTCCTCTCGCGCGAGGAGTCGGAATCGTTCAAGAAGGCGGGATGCCTCCACATCCTCGCGCTCTCGGGCCAGCATATCGGAATGCTCGTCTCGCTCCTCGCGCTCGCGCTGAAGCCCCTCGCGGGGAAGAAGGCCGCGCTCGCCCTGAGCGCCCTCGCGGCCTGCGCGTACCTCGCCGTGACGGGCGTCCAGCCGTCGATGCTCAGGGCCGTCCTCTCCTTCTGCCTCGCCTGCGCCGCCTGGGCCCTCGGCGCCCACGCCTCCGGGCCGGACCTCCTCGGGCTCGCCTTCCTCGTCGCGGCCTCCGTCCTGCCGGGCGACCGGACCGAGGCCTCGTTCATCCTCTCCTACGCGGCCACCGCCGGCATCGTCCTCCTCCGGCCGAGCATCGCTCGCCACCTCACGCGCTGGCTGCCGCCCAAGGCCGCCAACCAATTCGCCATCGGCATTGCGGCCTCGGCCGGCGCGATGCCAGCGAGCATCGTCCTCTTCGGCACCGCCGCGCCCGTATCGATCCCGCTCTCCGTGGCGACGGGCCCCTTCGTCGAGCTCCTCATGTGGGGAGGCTGCGCCTTCGCTCCGGTCGCCGCCGCCGTCCCCTCGCCGGGCTTCCATCGATTCCTCGGGAGGATCCTCGACGTCCCCTACCGGATCCTCGCGGCGCTCCTTCGCCTGGGAGCCCGCGCTCCCTCGGCCGACGTCCCTCCCGGAGCGGCGCGCGCCGCGGCGGCTTCCGTCCTTGCCCTCGCCTTCGTTGCCCTGTATGCTTGGCGGAAGCATGGATATCCCGGACTACGGCTCGCCCCGCGCGCTCAAGGCATTTCTCGAGGAACGCGGCCTCGCGATGAGCAAGCGCTTCGGCCAGAACTTCCTCGTCAGCGCGGAGGCCCGCGCGCGGATCGCGGCGGCCATAGCGCCTGAGCCCGGGATGCGCGTCTGGGAGATCGGCCCGGGCATCGGGTCCCTTACGGCGCCCCTCCTCGAATCGGGCGCGGTCCTCACGGCCTTCGAGATCGATCACGGATTCATCCAGGCCCTCTCGGCCCTGTTCGGAGGGCGCGAGGGCTTCGGCATCGTGGCGGGGGACTTCCTCAAGACCTGGAAAGCCGCCCTCGCCTCCGGAGGCATGCCCGACGCGGTCTGCGGAAACCTGCCCTACAACGCCGCGAGCGCCTTCATGGGCGACTTCGCCGTCAACGCGTTCTATCCCGCCCGGATGGTGTTCACCGTCCAGAAGGAAGGCGCGGATCGCATGCGGGCCAAGGTCGATTCGGATGGCTATTCCTCCTTCTCCGTCCTCTGCCAGTCCTTCTACGCGATCAAGCGCCTCTTCGACCTGCCGCCCTCGTGCTTCTGGCCCGAACCGCGGGTCACGAGCAGCGTCATATCGGTCACGCCCCTCGCCGATCCCGTGGCCCCGGCGGACCGCGCCCTCTACCTCGAGGTCGTGCGGGCCCTGTTCGCCTCCCGGCGGAAGACCGTCCTCAACAATCTCAAGGCTTCCGGACGGGAACAGGGCCTGATCCGGCGCGCGCTCGAAGCGGCCCGCGTGGATCCGGGCGTCCGGGCCGAGACCCTGGCCCCCAAGGACATCTGCCGCATAGCGGATGCCCTTTCATTGACAGGGAAAGTCCCTTTATGATAGATTTTCGGGACCGATCGGCCATCGAGTCCGGGTTGCATAATTTCTAAAAGAAAGCTTAGTCGGGCAATCGCGAGCAAAGCTCGCGCGCGCAGGTGGTTAGCGTACAAGTCTGGGGGAGCGCCATTCCAGGGAATGGCGTTGGGGTCCCCGGTACGCCCTAATATAGTTTGTGAGTAGAAGAAGGATCGGTCGGGCAATAGCGCAGGTGGTTAGCGTACAAGTCTGGGGGACTTGGGGTC